>DASYAP010000214.1:0-14280 GCA_036501265.1 Solirubrobacteraceae bacterium
TATCACCAGCAGCGCCATGGCGTCGACCTGGACCGCCCGGAGCTCGCCGGGGCTCAGCCCGGTGGCCTGCTCGAGCGGGATCCAGCTTGCGGGTTGTGCGTCCGCCATCGGCAGGTCCGCTTCATCCGAGTGGACCATGGGAAGCTCGAAACCACCGGTTCCATTGCCCGCGATCGGGGCCGGCGGGGTCACTCCCTCGACCTCCAGGTCAAGCAGGTCCGGCGCGTGCTCGTCGAGGGCCTGCTTGATCGCGAGTTCGAGCGTCGACCGCGAGGCGGCGCACCCATCACAGCTGCCCTGCATTGCCAGTTTCGCCACCCCGTCCTCGATCCCCAGCAGTTCCACGTTGCCGCCGTGGGACTCCATGTAGGGCCGCACGGTATCGAGCGCCTCGAGCACCCGCTGCTCGAGCGGGACGGGATAGAGGTCGTGGATCAGCAGCAGGCTGGCCACAGCGCCGTCCTGCGCGAGCTCGTCCAGAAGGTCCTCCGCGCCGCGTGCTTCGCCGATCACCTCCATGATGCGGCGCAACCCGTCCCCATACATGGCGACGACCGCCGCGACGAGGTCCTGCGCGAGCTCGCGCGCCTCCTCGTCCTCGAGAGCATCGACGCGCCCCGAGAGCTCCTCGACCGCCTCGAGCAGCTCAGCGGGCGATACATCCGCGCTCATGCCAGCGCGGTGGGCGTGTGAATCACCTTGCGCACGCGGCCCTTCCCGGTGTACATGTGAACGCCGCACGGCAGGCACGGATCGAAGCTCCGTACCGCGCGCATGATGTCCACGCCCTTGAAGTTGTCAGGGCCATTCTCCTCGAATATGGGGGTGTTTTGGACTGCGTCCTCGTACGGTCCGGGGGTGCCGTAGGTGTCGCGCGGGCTCGCGTTCCACGGCGTCGGCGGGTAGGGCTGGTAGTTGGCGATCTTGCCTTCCCGGATGACCATGTGGTGCGAGAGGACGCCGCGGGCCGCCTCGTGGAACCCGCAGCTGATCGCCTCGTCGGGGACCTTGAAGTCGTTCCAGCTCTTGGTCCGGCCGGCCCTCACCTCCTTCAGTGCGCGCTCCAGGCAGTGCAGTGCGATCAGCGCCGAGTAGGCCTGGTGGTAGGAGCGAGCGCGGTCGCGCTCGATCGCGTTGGACTTCTCGGGCACCTTCCACTCGAGCTCCATCTCGGGCATCGAGGCCGATTTCGGCAGCACCATCTGGATCGAGTTTCCGGTCGCCTTGGCGTATCCGAAGTCGACCAGCCCGGCCTTGGCTGTGCACCACTGGCGCGCGAACGGGCCCCCGCCGGTGTCGCAGCACACATGCTTGCCAGTGCGCTCGTCGTAGATGCGCGGCGAGACCACCCAGCTGTACTTATCCGCCCAATCGCGGGCCTGCGGCTTGGGGAGGGTCACCTTGTTCCAGGGGTGGTTCTTGTCGACCGGGTTGCCAAGCGGGTCCCTGGTCACGAATGTGGGCTCGTCCTCCCAGCTGTCGAAGTACGAGCTGCCGAGCAGGATGCGGATCGCGAGGTTGATCTGCACCAGGTCGGTCGTGATGAGCTCGCCGCCGATCGCGATACCCGGCGTGATGTAGCGCTTGCGGCCCCAGTCGGTCATGTGCCGGTAGTCGTAGTCGACGTAGTCGGGGTCGTCAAAGGAGCCCCAGTTGACCAGGTTGGTCTCCCTATAGCCGACCATGTCGTAGCCCGGAAGCTCCTGCAGGAAGAAGTCGTACAGGTCGTCGTGCATGGGCACGACGCGTTTGACGTAGTCGAAATAGCGCATCAGACGCACGTAGTAGTCGGTGCACGTCTGGCTGGTTATGTCGGCGCTGCAGCCTCCCGGCATGATCGTCGAGGGATGGGTGTGGCGGCCGCCGAAAAGGCAGTACATCTCGCGCGTGTAGCGCGCCACCTGGAGGGTCTCCAGATAGAAGCTGCCGGTGAACGGGTTCAGCGACCGCATGATGTCGGCGATGGTCTTGTAACCGTGGATGTCCGAGTGCGGCGCGGCCGTCTTCTCGGCCTTCTGAAGCAGCGTCGGGTTGGTGTCTTTGACCATCTGCTCGCAGAAGTCGACGTTGGCCATGCAGTCGTTAAAGATCGCGTGGTCGAAGATGTAATCGGCGGTCTCCGCGAGGTTGAACGCCAGGTCCCCCAGCGGCGGCGGCTTGACCCCGTAGGCCATGTTCTGGTTCAGGCACGAGCACGTGCAGTGGTTGTCGCCGCAGATGCCGCAGATGCGGCTCGTGATGAAGTGGGCATCGCGCGGGTCGATCCCCTTCATGAAGATGTCGAACCCGCGGAAGATCATCGACGTCGAGTAGCACTTGTTCACCGTTTGGTTGGAGAAGTCGATCTCCGTGTGGATCCCGAGGCTGCCCACGATCCGCGTGATCGGGTCCCACGACATCTCCTTGACCATCACGCGCTGTTCTTTGGGGGTCTCTACTGTCGCCATTTGCCTCTCCTAAGTGATCGAACGCTTGACCGGACTGTGCTCACCAGCGCTTCTGGTAGCCGCTGGTCAGCGCCGGTCCGCGCCGCCGCCACTCCGGTTCGATGTCGTACTTCGTGTCGATGTTGCGCTTGCGGAAGTAGCGGAAAACCGGGCCGTAGGTGAACTTCTGGAAGTTCGCGCCGGAGTTGCCCCACGGGTCCGGATCCATGAAGGGCATGTACTTGTCTGGGAAGCCGGGCATGGTGCAGGCCATGCAGATGCCGCCGACGTTGGGGCAGCCACCGATCCCGTTGACCCACCCGCGGACGGGAACGTTGCACTTCACCACCGGGCCCTTGCATCCGAGCTTGACCAGGCAGCGGTGATCGGAGCCGTACTCCGTGGCGAAGTTGCCCTGCTCTGTGAAGCCGGCGCGGTTGCACCCCTCGCGCACCGTCCGGTCAAATAGCCACTTCGGCCGCAGCTGCTCGTCGAGCTCGGGTACCGGTGCAAGACCCGCGAGGTGAAAGACCAGGTACATGAGGGTCTCGGTCATGTTGTCCGGCTGCGCCGGGCAGCCCGGAATGTTGACCACCGGCAGGCCCGCCTTCGACCGCCAGTTCCAGCCGAGGTAGTCGGCGACGCCCATCGCGCCCGTCGGATTGTTCTTCATCGCGGGGATCCCGCCATACGTCGCGCACGTCCCCACCGCCACGACCGCCGCGGCCTTCGGCGCGAGCCGATCGATCCACTCGTTGAGCGTGATCGGCTGTCCGTTGCCCGGGTTCACGCCAAAACCGGTCCAGTAGCCCTCGCCGTTTATCTCCTCGTTGCCCACCGACCCCTCCACCACGAGCACGAACGGGTCGAGCTTGCCCTCCTCGGCGTCGTACCACGCCTGGATGTACTCATCCCCGACCTCGAAGGCGATGACCTGGTTGTGGACCACCACGCGCGGCATCCCGGGAATGACGCCCTGGATGATGTCCTCGAGGCTCGGATTGGTCGCCGAAGTCATGGCCACGGAATCGCCCTCGCAGGACAGGCCCGTGGTCATCCACAACACGTGGGCGGTGATCTGCTCGGTCTCGTGCTGCCTCTCGGTGAATTCGACTGTGGTTGCCACTCTGGTCCTCTCCTCGCTTTTCAGCAAATCCGCGGCAGCGGGTCACCGACGAGCTCATCCATCACCCGCTTGCCGCCAAAACTCGTTTCCACCAGCACCATCCCCGGCGGCTCCGCCCGCACCTCCCCCACCGCTGCCGCCTCTTCGCACCCCGGCACCCCTCGCAGCGCCGCGAGCGCATCCTCAGCCGCACCCGGCGCGACGCACGCCACCAGCCGCCCTTCGTTGGCCACGTACATCGGGTCGATCCCCAGCAGCTCCGCCGCAGCGTGCACCACCGGCGAAACCGGAACGTCGGCCTCCCGCACGACCACGGAGACGCGCGAGGCCCGGGCCAGCTCGTTGAGCACCGACGCCACCCCACCGCGCGTCGCGTCGCGGAGGCAGTGAAGGTCGGAGCCGGCGGCGGCGAGCAGCGCATCGGTGGCCGCCCAGAGCGGCCGCGTGTCGGACTCAAGCTCCGCGTCGAGGTCGAATTCGTTGCGGGCGAGCATGATCGCGGTGCCGTGTTCGCCCACGGGTCCTGACACCAGGATCGTGTCGCCGGGCGCGAGCCGGTCCGGCGCGAGTTGCGCGCGCGGGTCAATGACGCCGATGCCGGTCGTGCAGATGTACATGCCGTCCGCGGCGCCGCGCTCGACCACCTTCGTGTCGCCTCCGATGATCTCGACTGCCGCAGCGGTGGCGGCGCGCGCGATCGCCTCGACCTCGGCTTTGAGCTCCGCGGCGCCGAGCCCTTCCTCGAGGATCACCGAGACGGTCAGCGCCAGCGGCCGGGCGCCGGCCATGGCCAGGTCGTTGACGGTGCCGTTCACCGCGAGTTCGCCGATCGAGCCGCCCGGGAAGCGCAGCGGCTTGACCACAAAGCTGTCGGTTGTCATCGCGAGCGTGGTGCCGTCGATGGCAACCGTCCCGGCGTCGGCGAGCTTCGCCAGGGAGCCTCCCTCGGGTCCGACGAACGCAGGCACCAGCAGTCCCTCGATCAGCGTCCTGGTTGCCTTTCCGCCGGCTCCGTGCGCGAGTGTGACCTGCTGGTCGCGGAAACGCGGGGTCTTCGAACGCGCCGTCTCGATGATTTGCAGCACGCGCTCTTCGCGGCCGACAGCGCTCACACGGCCTCCTTGTCACGCGCATAGCGGCCGTAGTTGTAGTACGCCGCGCACGCCCCCTCCGGCGAGACCATGCACGTCCCGATTGCGTGCTCGGGCGTGCAGGCCGTCCCGAAAACCTTGCACTCCCACGGCTTGATGACGCCCTTCAGTACCTCGCCGCACTGGCACGCCTTGGGGTCGGCGACTCGCACCCCGGGAACCGCGAACCGCTCCTCCGCGTCGAAGTCCCGATAGGCGTCCGACAGCTTGAGCGCGCTTTGCGAGATGAAGCCGAGCCCGCGCCATTCGAAGTGCGGCCGCAGCTCGAACACTTCGGCGAGCACCTGGAGCGCGCGCAGATTCCCCTCGCGAGGAACGACACGGGTGTACTGGTTCTCGACCTCCCGCCTGCCCTCCTTGAGCTGGCGCAGGATCATGTGGATCGACTGCAGGATGTCCAGGGGCTCGAAGCCGGAGATCACCACCGGCCGCTGGTAGTCGGCCGGGATGAACTCAAACGGCCGCGCGCCCACGACAGTGCAGACATGGCCCGGGCCGATGAAGCCGTCGAGGCGCAGGTCCGGGGACTCAAGCAGCGCCCGCAGCGGGGGCACGATGGTGACGTGATTGCAGACGCAGGAGAAGTTCCTGACCCCCTCGGCCTTGGCGCGCTTGAGCGTCAGCGCGGTCGAGGGAGCGGTCGTCTCGAACCCGATCGCAAAGAACACGACCTCGCGCTCGGGGTTTGTGCGCGCGATGCGCAGCGCGTCGAGCGGCGAATACACCATCCGCACGTCTGCCCCTTGCGCCTTGGCGTCGAGCAGCGTCTGCTCTGACCCGGGGACACGGAGCATGTCGCCGAAGCAGGTGAAGATCACGCCGTCGTTGAGCGCAACCGCGATCCCGTCGTCGACGCGTCCCATCGGGATGACACACACGGGGCATCCGGGCCCGTGCACCAGCTCGACGTTTTCGGGGAGCAGGTCGTCGATGCCGTACTTGTAGATCGAGTGCGTGTGGCCGCCGCACACCTCCATCACTTTGTAGTGACGACCCGGCTCCAGCGTGGAGAGGATCTCGCCGCCTACGGCGCGGCCGAGCTGGGCATCACGGAACTCGTCGACGAACCTCACCGCTCACCACTCCCATCAGCCATCTCTTGGGTTGGCGCCTCGAGTGAGGCAATCGCAACCCCCGCGTGGACCAGCAAACGGGTGCCGGCGGACACCATGTCGACGAGCTCAATCGCCACCTCGTGCCGGGCTCCATGATCGTCGATACAGACGGCGATGTCCCGCCGTGCTTCGACTACCCGCATCGGAATTCCCTCGTCCACGCAGGTGATGCAACCTGAGCGCGTGTCGCAGGTGGGGACGGTCATTCGATCACGCTCGCGCGCAGCTCCTCCAGCTCCTGCTCGTACTCGGCGCCCATGCGTTGGAGCAGACCCAAGGTGGCCTGTGCCTCCTCCTCATCCACCTTGGAAAGAGCGAACCCCACGTGGATCAGAACCCAATCCCCCGGCTTCGCCCCCCCGCCGTCGTCATCGGCGAGCAGCCCGACGTTGATGTTCCGTCTTACGCCTACGACATCAACTTTGGCGATCTGATTGGCCGAGTCCACGAACTCGATCACCTGCCCAGGTATCGCCAAGCACATATGTCTCTCCCTCGTCTGCCGGGGCAGCCACAACGGACACACTGCCCGTCAGGTGCTCGTATACCACCTGGCACGAGGCCCTGCCAGGCGCTGGTAAGCGGGATTACCATCCCTCTTTGCGCGAATCTTGCCCGGCAGCGCCGATCCGTGCGGGAGGCTCCGGAACGAGCCTGGCGCCTTGTCGCCGGAGCACGCGACGCGTAGACTCGCCCCGGCGGTAGATGGCCCACGCTCGTCGCAGGTATTGGCATTACCTGCTCGACCTCGACCCGGAACTGGCAGGCGAGCTTGACGTGCGTATGCGGTTCGTGGCACGCCCCGCGGCAACGGCGGTTACCTTCGAACTCGAACCCGGCCAGATCGATCTCTCCAGGGCGCTCGCGTCGACCCCAGGCGGCCCGGGGCTGCTCGTCCTGGCCGGTGCGCTCGTTGGCTATGCGCGCGTGGTCGACCGCGTCGTGGCCGAGCTGTTGGGCCGCGGCGACCTGGTCCAGAGCGGCGCGGACGGAAAGGAGGACGAGTTCGTCGGCTGCGATGTCAGCTGGCGTGTGCTCGAGCCGGTGCGCTTTGCGATATTGGACGCGGAGTTTGCCGACCGGGTGAGGCCCTGGCCGCAGATCACTCAGGCCCTCCTTCATCGCGCCGAGCGTCGCGTCCACAGTCTCGCGGTCCAGCGCGGCATCGCCGCTCAGCCCCGGCTCGAGGTGCGTCTGCTGCTCCTGCTCTGGCACCTGGCCGCTCGCTGGGGAAAGGTCGAGCCTGGAGGGGTCCGGCTGCCGCTGCCGCTTACGCACCTGCTGCTAGGCCGGCTGGTCGGTGCGGAGCGACCTTCGGTGACGCACGCGCTCAAGCGCCTGGCGGCCGCCGGCTTGGTGAGCGGAGGCGACGACGGGTGGCATCTCCAGGGGTCGATCGCGGAGCACCTGAACGCGCTCGGTGAGCGAACGGGCGAGGCCGTGCGCCACCTCCCGCCGGCGAGCCTGGCCCAAGCGGCGCGGTGATGGCGACGCGCGGACTCGCGACCAAACGGGCGTACGCCGAGCGCAAGCTGGTCCACATTCTCTGGCTCACCACCGGACTTGGCTGCGACGGCGACTCGGTCGCGATGACGGCCGCGACCAGCCCGAGCCTGGAGGACCTGCTGCGGGGGGTGCTGCCGGGAACGCCGCCGGTCGCGCTCTACAACTCGATGCTTGCGTACGAGACCGGGGAGGAGTTCATGGCGGCCTTTCGGCGCGCCGCAGCTGGTCGCCTAGATCCCTTCTTGCTGGTACTCGAGGGCTCGGTGCCAAACGAACAGATCAACGGCGACGGCCATTGGTCGGGACTGGGCACCGACCCCGACACCGGCCAACCGATCCCCACCACGACCTGGATCGATCGCTTGGCTCCCCGAGCCGCGGCAGTCTTGGCGCTCGGAACCTGCGCAGCCTACGGCGGCATCCCGGCAATGCGCGGAAACCCCACCGGCGCCATGGGCCTGCGCGACTACCTTGGCGCCGATTGGGCCTCACGAATGGGCGTGCCGATCGTCAACCTTCCCGGCTGTCCGGTCCAGCCCGACAACATCACGGAGACCCTGCTTCACCTCACGCTGCGCATCGCCGGCGTAGAGGAGACGATCGAGCTCGACGAACAGGGCCGGCCGCTGTCGCTCTTCACCCGCACGGTGCAGGAGTCATGTGGGCGCGCCGGCTTCGCCGAGCAGGGGGAATTCGCGCAAACCCCCGCCGACCACCGAGGCTGCCTCGTAAAGGTCGGCTGCAAGGGACCCGTCGTGAAGTGCAACGTTCCAGTGAGGGGTTGGGTCGGCGGGGTCGGCGGGTGTCCGAACGTAGGGGGGGTCTGCATGGCCTGCACGATGCCGGGGTTTCCGGATAGGTTCATGCCGTTCATGGAACCGAGCCCGCTGGGAATGCTCGCCGCGCGGGGCGCCCGTTTCTCCTACGGCCCCGTGCTGCGACGCCTCCGCGGGCGAGCAATCCGCGACGAATTCGACGTGGAACCCGCCTGGCGCCGGCGGTCGGGCGCGCTGCGCAGCGGATATCAGCCATCCTGGTGAGGCTGGAGATGCCGACGCGGGTCATCTTTCGCTGTGACTTCTGCAGCGGTGTGCCGGATCCCGAGACGCAGCGCTCACTCGAGCGCGCCTTGCGCGAGCTGGCTTTCGGTCAGTACCTCGAGGCGCCGCCGGGAAGGTGGCTTGTTTGGCTGGGCGGCGGGCCGCTGGGCCCGCGCCGGTATTCGTGTGCCTCGCACCGGGGGGAGCTGACCGCCTACCTGCGCGAGAACTACGGCACGATCGCCCCCCATCCTTGGAGGCGGCCGCCCTACCCGACGAGCGCGCGCACCGCCGATACCGAACGGGCGCTGCGCAACGGCGCGCTGTCCGCGATGCCTAAGTGGAGACTCTGGTGAACGAAGATCATCTGGGCTGGGAGGACGGGTCGTGAACGACACGGACCCGCTGCTCGTGCCCGTCTACGCCGCTTACGGCTACAAGCCGTTCGGAGAGTTCACACTTGCGGATGTCGAGGCCCGTGCGAACGAGCTACGCGCCGCGACCGGTTTTGGACCCACCGCCAAGGTGGGCAGCATCGCGCGCGCGTGGGGCGAACTCGGCCGAGCGATGGCGGCCGCCGGCGCACCCACCGTTGCCCACCTGGGACGCGACGCAGCGGCTGACTTTGCCCGCCGCACGTGGACCGTGCCGCCGCGGGGCAGCCTGCTCTAGAGCTCGGGCGCCACAGCCACGCCCACCCGTCCTAACGATTACTCTGCCCACTTCCATGGCAGAACGCGTCGATCTCGGTCCATGCGCTGGACTCCGCCACGACGGGGACCCGGCGCGCTGCGTAGTCCTCCTGCCGGGCATGGTCTACCCGACCCGCGCGCCGGTGCTGTGGTTCGCCCGGGAAACCGCCCTGGCGCACGGATGGAGCGCCCTGGAGGTGCTGGGGGAACCCGGTGACCACGAAAACCCCATCGAGTGGCAGCGCGCGGCCGCCGAGGCCGCGCTGGCTGCGGCCGGCTCAGCCCACGTGCTGGTGATCGGAAAGTCGCTGGCCACCCTGCTCGCTGGTCGTGTGGGCGACCTCGACCTTCCCGCCGTCTGGCTGACACCGGCGCTGACCGAGCCCGCGGTGGGCGAAGGCCTGGCGCGTGTGCGCCGTACCACCATCGTCATGGGCGGAAGCGCAGACGACTTCTGGCGCCCGGACGCGATCCCCTCAAACCCGGCGCTCGAGGTCGTGGAGCTTCCCGGCCTCGACCACGCCCTGCAGCTGCCGGGCGATCCACTGGCGTCGATCGACGCCTTACGGCAGGTGGTCGAGGCAGTGGAGCGAATGATGGATCCCCCCGGCTGATCTAGCGCCGCCACACGGGTCATCGTAAGTTCGACCCTCTCAGGGAGAGAGGTTCAGTCAGCTGCCAGCGCCGTGACGGGTCCGGCCTGTACGCCCGTATCCGTCCAGCTCTGCCCGCGGTCGTCGCTGTGGATGATGCGCCCATCCGCCATCCCGGCAATCAATTCGACGTCGCTTGCGGCCAAGGCATAGGGCATCCTGTCGTCGGGCAGTGCGACTCGCTTCCACGCCTCGCCGCTCCACCGGTAAAGACGTCCACGCGCGTCTCGGCCTCTATGGGCGGTGCCCGGACCGGAGGCGGCAGAGACATACCAGGACTCCGGATCGGAGGGGTCGACGGCGAGCGCCCAGCAGTAAGGCAGGTCGCGCCCCACGTCAACGGCCTCCCACGTCAAACCGCCGTCGCGACTCCAAGCCGCTCCGTCGCCCGCTGCCTGGTAAACGCGTCCCTGAAGGCGCGGATGCCAAATCAGGCTGTGGACGTCTCGTTTTGCACCCGGCCGGTGATCGGAAAAAGTTTCACCGGCGTCGTCCGAGTACATCAGGCCGCCCAGCTCGATCCCCACGAGCAGGCGTTCTCGGTGACGCGGGTCCGGC
The DNA here is from genome assembly GCA_036501265.1 of Solirubrobacteraceae bacterium. Taxonomy (GTDB): domain Bacteria; phylum Actinomycetota; class Thermoleophilia; order Solirubrobacterales; family Solirubrobacteraceae; genus Palsa-465. Next base: position 10,268 of record DASYAP010000214.1, read on the forward strand.
GCGATCCACCGAACGTGATGGGTCCAGGGCCGCGGAGGGAAGCTCCAGCGATCGCGCGATGGGATCCGTTGGAGTGCTTCAAGTTCACTCCAGCGCCCTCCGTCGCGCGAGACGAACAGCCGGCTCGGCTCGGTGCCCGCGTAGAGGGTTCCATCAGCATCGCTGATGGCGACCGAGAAGACGCTGCGCTCCGGAAGGTCAACTTGGTCCCAACTTTCTCCGGCGTTGGTGCTGAACAGGGCCCCACGATCACGCGTGCCCACGAGCACACGGCGCTCCCTGATCGCGACGCATTGAGCGCCCAAGTCCTCCAGCTGTTGCACGCCGACCCAAGCGCCGTTGGCGCGCTGTAGGCGAAGCAAGCCGCCATCACGGGTGCAGACGAGGACAACGGAGAAATCGCTCACGCGTGCATCCCTTTCAAGGCTACGTGGTAGTCCTCCCAGGTGTCGACGCGGAGATCGTTCGCCCAGGCCTAACGCTCGGTCGTCTCCGCGGCGATCGTCGCGTACCGATCTGGCTTGGAGACAAACCGCGCGCGGCAACCGGGGGAGCAAAACCAGTAGGTCGTCCCGGCGTGCTCCGCCGCGAATCGGGCGCCCGGGACCGGTACCGTCATCCCGCAAACCGGGTCGACCGCCTCCACGAACGGGCCGGCTTCGATTGCGCCTCGAACGGCGCCCGGCGTATGCGACCAGGCAACCAGCTCGGCGAGGATCGCCACGGCGATCTCCTCCTGGCTTCCCGGCCCGAGGTCCAGACCAGCCGGACTTCGCACCCTGGCGAGCTGTTCCTCGTCTAGCCCCCGGGAGCGAAGCGCGCCGAGCACCGCGCCGGCGCGGCGAGAGCTCGCCACCAGGCCCACGTAACGGGCACCCGTGGCGAGCGCCGTGGCCAGCATGTCCTCGTCCATCCGGCCCATGGTCACCACCACCACCGCGTCCGGGGTCGGCGTGAGCTCAGCGGCTACCCGCCAGCCGATGGACGCCGCCAATTCGGCGAGCGTCCGTGCCGCCGGGCTGTCGCCGACGATGGCCAGCAACGGCTTGGGCAGGTGCGGCTCGACGAGGACTTCTACGACCCCCTCCGAAGCGCAGTGGCTTTCGGCCAGCACCGCGGCGGTCGCCCGCTCCGAATCGCCGAGCTCCGCCCGTGGGCCGATGTGCACGAGGCGCGGGAGACCGTCGGCCAGGGCGCGCAGGCTCTCGCGGATCACGATCGGCTCTGAGCAGGCGCCTCCGACCCAGCCAACCAGCGATCCCTCGAGCGTGACAAGCGCCCGATCGCCCCGGCGCGTGGACGCGGGACGGCGGACGTCGACCACGGTCGCCAGCGCGTAGGGCTTACCCGCGCCGGCCAGCCGGCCAGCCGCGACGATCACGTCGGCGGGCGAGGTCACTCCGCGAGCCGGGCCTCCGACATCGCCCTCCACACCCTGTCCGGACCGACCGGCATCTCGAGGTTGCGTACGCCTGCGTGGGCAAGTGCATCCACGACAGCGTTGACGTAGGCGGCAGGCGAGCCAACCGTCGCTGACTCCCCCACTCCTTTCGCGCCGATCGGGTGGTGGGGAGAGGGCGTCACGGTCTCGGCGAGGTCGTAGTGCGGTGTCTCCCAGCTGGTGGGCAGCAGATAGTCCATGAAGTTCGAGCCGATGCAGTTGCCGTCCTCATCGAACGTGATCAGCTCCATCGCCGCCATGGCGAACCCCTCCGTCAGACCGCCCATGATCTGGCCCTCGACGATCATCGGGTTGATGCGGACCCCGCAGTCGTCGACGGCGACCACTTTGCGCACCGTCCAGGATCCCGTGCCACGGTCCACCTCGACGGCAACCACGTACGTGCCGAACGGGAAGGTCATGTTCGGCGGGTCGTAGTAATTGACGCCCTCTAGCCCTGGTTCCTCGCCCTCGGGTACGGCCGTGTAGGCGGCGAAGGCGACCTCCTGGATCGTCTTGCTCTGGTCGGGAGAACCCTTCACGTAGAAGCGGCCGCGTTCCCATTCCAGATCCTCGGGCGCGCACTCGAGCATGCTGGAGGCGATCCGCTTTGCCTTCTCCCGCACCTTGCGGGTGACCACCGCGGTGGCCGCCCCAGCCGTGGGGGTGCTGCGCGAGGCGTATGTTCCTAGGCCGTAGGGCGTGTTGTCAGTATCGCCCTCCTGGACAGTGATGTCGTCCGGCGGCAGGCCGAGCTCGTCGGCGACGATCTGGGCGAACGTGGTCTCGTGACCCTGCCCCTGGCTGCGCACGCCAAGTTTGAGGATCGCCTTGCCGGTGGGGTGGACGCGCAACTCAGCGGAGTCGAACATCTGGATTCCCAGAATGTCGAAGTGGCGGCCCGGTCCGGCGCCCACGACCTCCGTGAAACTGGCCAGCCCGACCCCGAACAGCCTGCCCTCCTCGCGCATGCGCCGCTGCTCCTCTCGCAGCTCGCGGTAGCCCGATTTCTCCAGGGCCAGGTCGAGCGCGCGCTCGTAGTCGCCAGAGTCGTAGACGAACCCCGTGGCGGAGGTGTACGGGAACTGGTCGGCGCGGATGAAGTTCGTGCGCCGCAGCTCGGCCGGGTCCATGTCGAGCTCGTAAGCAGCCGTCTGCACCAAGCGCTCGATGAAAAAGGATGCCTCGGTGACGCGGAAAGAGCAGCGGTAGGCCACCCCTCCCGGCGCCTTGTTGGTGTAAGCCCCGTCCGTGACCACATGGGCAGCGGGGATGTCGTAGGAGCCAGTGACCACGTGGAAGAGCCCGGCCCTGAACTTGCTGGGCTGTGCGTCGGCGTACGAGTACCCCTGGTCCGAGAGCATCCGGACCCGCAGCCCCACCATCTTGCCCTCGTTGGTGAGAGCGAGCTCTCCCTCCATGTGGAAGTCGCGCGCAAACCCCGTCGAGATCAGGTTGCCGGTGCGGTCCTCGATCCATTTGACCGGGCGCCCCAGCAAAAGCGAAGCGGCCGTAGCCACCACGTAGCCCGGGTACACCGGAACCTTGTTGCCGAACCCCCCGCCGATGTCCGGCGAGATGATCTGGATGTTCTGCTCGGGGAGCCCCGCGACCAGCGCGAACACCGTGCGGTGCACATGGGGGGCCTGCGAGGTCATGTAGATCGTGGCCTTGCCGCTGGCCGGGTTGACGTCGGCGACACAGCCGCAGCACTCAAGCGGCGCCGGGTGACAGCGCGGGTAGAAGGTGGCGAGGTGCACTACGCGGTCGGCTCGCTCAAACGCGCTGTCGGTCGCTTCTTTGTCGCCGGCCTCCCAGTGGTAGACCCGGTTGTCGGTCTTTTCCTCCTTGTCGTCTCGGATGATCGGCGCCCCCTCGGCCAGAGCCTGTTGGGGAGTGATGACCGCGTCGAGCGGCTCGTAGTCGACCTCGATCAACTCGAGCGCGTCATCGGCGACGTAAGGATCCTCGGCGACCACGCACGCCACCTCCTGACCCTGCATCCGCACCTTGTCGGTAGCCAAGACCGCCTGCGTGTCGCCGGAGAGCGTCGGCATCCAGGCGAGGTTGTGCTGCGCCAGCAGCTCCCCCGTGACAACCGCGACCACGCCGGGAACCTCCTGCGCGGCCGAAGCGTCGATCGAGTTGATCCGGGCGTGAGCGAAAGGGCTGCGCAGGATCGCCATGTGCAGCATCCCGGGGAGGCTGATGTCGTCGACATAGTTGCCCCGGCCCTGGATGAAGCGATCGTCCTCCTTGCGCTTGATCGACCGGCCCACCCACGGCGCCGGCTTCTCTTCGACCGCCATCTTGACCTCCTCTTAGCGTTTACGCCGCGTCGCCGGGAGTGGCCGGCGCATCCGGGGCTTGCTCAGATTGCATTTTCTCTGCCGCCCATTGCACCGCCTTGACGATGTTCTGATAGCCCGTGCACCGGCAGATGTTGCCCGACAGCGCCCAGCGAATCTCCTCCTCGGTGGGATTCGGATTCTCGCCGAGCAGCGCAGCGCTCGTGAGCATCATGCCGGGCGTACAGAAGCCGCACTGCAACCCGTGCTCCTCTTTGAATCCC
>DASYAP010000215.1:0-1616 GCA_036501265.1 Solirubrobacteraceae bacterium
CCGCGTGGCGTAGAACTTGAGGTGGCGGTCCTCCCGCCCTCGTCCGCTGCCGTTGGCAGCGTGTAGGGCGCTTCAAGTCCATTCCGCCGGGGTTGGCGCCCCGGCACGAAGACAGGAGAACCGCCATGCAGACCGTATCGCGATCGAAGGTCGTTAGGGCTGTCGAGGAGCCGTTGCCGCCCAGGGTCCAGGAAGCGCTTGGGCAGCTCGTCGGGGCAGCGAAGGAGGGGCTGCTCGCGTTGAGCGTCGGCGTGGGGCTCGGCGTGCTGGAGGAGCTGATGGCCGACGAGGTCGAGGACGTCTGCGGCCCGCGCGGCAAGCACGACCCGGACCGGGTCGCGTACCGGCACGGCAGCGACGACGGTGAGGTGACGCTCGGCGGCCGCAGGGTCCAGGTCGAGCGGCCGCGGATGCGCACCAAGGACGGCAGCGAGGAGGTGCCTGTCCGGACCTATGAGCACTTCGCCAGCCGCGATCAGCTCACCGCGGTGGTGCTCGAGCGGATGCTCGCCGGCGTCTCGACGCGCCGGTACCGCCGGTTGCAGGAGCCGGTCGGCGAGCAGGTCGAGCAGCAGGCGCGCTCGACGTCGAAGTCGGCGGTGTCGCGCACGTTCATCGCGCGCACGAAGGACGCGCTGCTGGAGCTGATGGCCCGTCCGCTGGCCGACATCAGGCTGGCGGTGCTGATGATCGACGGGGTCGGCCTGAAGGACCACACGTGCGTGGTGGCGCTGGGGATCACGACTGACGGGGTGAAGATCCCGCTCGGGCTGTGGGAAGGCAGTACCGAGAACAAGACCGTCACCAGCGAGCTTTTGTCCAACCTCGTGCACCGCGGACTGGATGTCGAGCAGGGCGTGCTGGTCGTGATCGACGGGTCCAAGGCGCTGCGGGCCGCCGTTAGCGACGTGCTCGGCAAGCGCACCCCGGTGCAGCGGTGCCAGATCCACAAAGAGCGCAACGTCCTCGATCACCTCGCTGAGCGTGACCGTGACCTGATCAAGCGCCGTCTGCGCCGCGCGTGGGCGGAGGGCGACTACGAGCGGGCGCTCGAACAGCTCACGGTCCTCGCTGGCGAGCTGGACCGCTCGCACCCCGGCGCGGCCGCGTCGCTCAGGGAGGGGATGGCCGAGACGCTGACCGTCACCCGGCTCGGCGTCACAGGTTCGCTGAAGAAGACGCTCGCATCGACCAACCCGTGCGAGTCAATGATCGAGTGCGTCAGGCGCAGCGCACGCAACGTCAAGTACTGGCAAAACGGCGAGATGTGCCTGCGCTGGACCGCCGCCGGAATGCTCGAAGCCGAACAGCAGTTCCGACGCATCATCGGCTACCAAGACCTCGCCAAGCTCGCCGCCCGAGTCGAGCGCGCAGTCACCCTTCACCAGCCCAACCACCACCCGACTGAGGAGGCCGCTATCGTCGCCGCCGCATAGTCACATCACACCCGGACCGCCACCCAAGTTCCACACCGTCCGGGACATCCTCTTGCTTGACGCCTCGCCTGACTACGGAGGTCAGTCCTAGCAGGCCGCCGCCGAAGCCAAGGAGGCGCTCCCGGACCGGGTTCCCGAATGAAGTTCGTCCCTCATCGATTACTCGTTCGCGTCTGCCGG
>DASYAP010000216.1:0-5232 GCA_036501265.1 Solirubrobacteraceae bacterium
AGCCCGTCGTCGCCGTGATAGAGAGGCACCGCGATCGCAGGGAGCCCTGTGACGTTGATGATCGCGGTGTAGGGAGTGAACGGTCCCGAGCGGTGGTACTCGTCCCACGGATGGGGCCCGAGGCCGTGGATGTCTCCGATCGGCACCGGCCGGCGCGCGAGCGCGGGCATCAGCAGCGCGTCGTAGGGCTCGAGGAAGCTCACGATCGAGCGGGCGACCGACTCGAGCCGGCTTTGCGCCGCCAGGTAGGTCAGCGTTCCCTGACTACGCGCCCTGGTCCACATCGCCCAGGTCAACGGCTCGACGTCTCCTTCGGTTACCTCGCGTCCCCTGAGCAGTCCGCCGGCGAGCGTCTCCATGGAGACCAACGGCCCGAAGGTGCGCGTGAAGTCCTGGAGCAGGCCGGTCTTTGCCCAAGGCGGCTCGGCTTCCTCGACAGCGTGGCCCAACGACTCGAGCAGCGTGGCGGCGTCGCGCGCTCCCTGTTCGCACACCGGGTCAAGGTCGGCCTCGATCGGCGGGGTGAACGCGAGGGCGATGCGCAGTCCGCGCGGCTCTCTTTGCGCCAGCTCTGAGTAGGTTGCGGGCGGCGGCGGGGCCCAGTTGGCGTCGCCGGGCTCGTAGCCCGCGATCACATCGAGCACGGCTGCGGTATCTGCGACGCGGCGTGTGAAGACGCCGTCGGCCCCGAAGAAGCTCTGTCCCGACTCTGGGCCTACCGATATGCGGCCCCGTGCCGCCTTGAGTCCCACCAGGCCGCAGCACGAAGCCGGGATGCGGATTGAACCGCCGCCGTCGTTGCCGTGGGCGACCGGCACCATGCCCGCGGCCACAGCGGCCGCCGAGCCACCGCTCGAGCCACCTGGGGTGCGGTCAAGCCTCCACGGATTGCGCGTGGGGCCGAACCGTCGCGTCTCGGTCGTGGGCAGGATCGCCATCTCGGAGAGCGCGGTCTTGCCGACGATCACGAACCCCGCACGGCGCAGCCGCCGCACCAGGAAGGAGTCGCGCTCGGCGATGTAGTCACCAAACAGGTCGCTGCCGACGGTCAGCGGCATACCCGCGACCGGCCGGTTGTCCTTGATCGCGATCGGGACTCCGGCGAAGGGCCGTTCGTCGCCGCGCGCGATCTCGTCGGCGTTTCGGATCGCGGAGTCGTACGCGATATGGGTGAAGGCGTTGATGGTCGACTGGAGGGCGTCGATGCGGTGCAGCGACGCGGCCACCAGCTCGCGCGCGCTCAACTCCCCCGAACGGACCATGGATGCCAGCTCCGTGGCCGGGCGAAACAGCAGCTCCACGTCCTCCATGAATTTGAGCGTACCCAGCTAGCCTTCCGGCGGATGGCAAATGGAGATGAGATCCGATGACGGCTTCGGCGGAAGTTGAGTCCGGGCTCGAGGGCGTCGTGGCGTTCGCCACCGAGATCGCCGAGCCCGATCGAGCCGGCGGCTCGCTGCGATATCGAGGGGTCGACATCGAAGAGCTCGTCGGCAGGGTGCCCTTCGAGCAGGTCTGGGGGCTGCTGGTCGACGGCCGGCTGCTACCCGGCCTTCCGCCGGCCGAGCCCCATCCGCTGAGCATTCGATCGGGGGACCCTCGCGTCGATGTCCAATCTGCGCTCGCCATGCTTGGGCCCCAGTGGGGTTTTGGGGAGCTGATCGACATCTCCGCCGAGCAGGCGCGCAGAGACCTCGCGCGCGCCTCGGTGATGGCGCTCTCATTCGTGGCCCAATCTGCGCGAGGGATCGGTCGTCCGCCGATCCCGCAGCGCGAGGTCGACCGCGCTAAGTCGATCCCGGAACGCTTCCTGATCCGGTGGCGCGGCGAGGCCAACCCCAAGCACGTTGAGGCCATCGACGCCTACTGGATCTCGGCCGCTGAGCACGGTATGAACGCCTCCACCTTTACCGCACGTGTGGTCGCCTCCACCGGCGCCGACGTGGCCGCGGCACTATCGGCGGCGGTTGGCGCGCTCTCCGGCCCCTTGCACGGTGGCGCCCCCTCCCGGGTGCTGAGGATGCTCGATGAGGTAGCAGAACTCGGCGATGCCGAGCGCTACGTGAAGGATGTCCTCGATCGCGGAGACCGGCTGATGGGGTTCGGGCATCGGGTCTACCGGGCCGAGGATCCACGGGCCCGCGTGTTGCGCAGGACCGCGCGGAGGCTGGGATCTCCCCGTGTCGAGGTCGCTGAGGCGCTCGAGCGGGCGGCGCTGGCCGAGCTGCAGGCGCGTAAGCCCGATCGCGTGCTCGCGACCAACGTCGAGTTCTGGTCTGCGGTGGTGCTCGACTTCGCGGATGTACCGCCCGCGCTGTTCACACCGATGTTCACCTGCGCGCGAACGGCCGGGTGGTCCGCTCACATCCTCGAGCAGAAGCGCGAGGGCCGCCTGATCCGACCCACGGCCAGATACATCGGCCCTGGGCCGCGACCGCTCGAGGCCGTCGAGGTCTGAGGGCTCCCGAGCGGCGGCCGGACGCCCCTGGGTTGGGCTCCGATAGGGTGCCGCGGTCAGAAATGCGCGTCCTGTTGGTGTCGTGGGAGTATCCACCGGTCATCGAGGGTGGCCTCGCACGGCACGTGCGCAAGCTCTCCGAACACCTCGTGGACGAAGGCGTCGAGGTGCACGTCCTCTCCCGTAGCGGGGGCCACTTGCCAGCTGAGGAGCTCCGCCATGGCGTGGTCGTTCATCGCGTGCGCGAGCCCGAGTTTCCCAAGGACATCAACGCGTTTGTCCGCTGGGTGGACCAGATGAACGCTGACATGTACGAACTCGGCGTGGGACTGTGCGAACAGCTCGATTTCGATCTGGTGCACTCACACGACTGGCTCGTGGCGGACGTGGCGCAGCGCCTGGCGGATCGCGTCAGCTGCCCCTGGTTGGTGACGGTGCATGCGACCGAGTTCGGCCGCCACCAGGGATGGGTCTCCAGCTACCCGCAGTCGCATATCCATGCCGTCGAGCGGCATATGGTCGCCGCGTCGGATCGAGTGATCACCTGCTCGCATTACATGCGCGGACACGTCGCGACCGTGCTCGACGCTCCGCTTGGAGAGATCACGGTGATCCAGAATGCCGTCGATCCGAGTGACCTCAAGGTTCCCGTGGACCTCGACCGGCTGCGAGCGCGCTTCGCCCAGCCGCACGAGCGACTCGTGCTACTGGTGGGGCGGCTCGTGTATGAGAAGGGCTTTCACCTCGCGCTCGATGCGCTCGCGCAGGTCATCGGCGGTGTCGCCGGGGTGCGCTTCGTGGTCGCCGGCTCGGGTACCGCCGAGGAAGAGCTCAGAGAACAGGCGCAGCGGCTCGGACTGATGGAGCACGGGAGCTTCCTCGGCTGGGTCGGCGACGACATGCTCCATTCGCTCTATCGGCTTGCGGAGATCACGATCGTCCCCTCGATCTATGAGCCGTTCGGGCTGGTGGCACTCGAGGCGATGGCGTGCGGCTGCATGTGCATCGTCGCTGACACGGGCGGCCTGCGAGAGGTGGTGCCGGCGAACGGCACGGTCGGGCTGCGCTTCCGCTCGCGCGATTCGAGTGATTTGGGCGAGGTGCTGTCCCAGATCCTGATCGACGACGATGCGCGCGCGAGGCTAGTCGCGGAGGCGCGCGAACACGTCCTGAGCTTCGACTGGAGCGAGGTTGCGCGCAGGACCCGCGAGGTCTATCTAGAGCTCGTGGGCGCCGAGGCGGCGAGGGCGAGGATCTAAGGGGGAGCGGTCCGGGGTCCGCGGGCGTTTGTGCGCCCACGCGCCGCTGGAGCGCACCAAAATCCCCTCGTCACACGCCTTCCGGAGAAGTGAGGGTCTTTTTGGTCTTCTGCAGGACCCTTGCGCCCCAGGCTTCCGGCGCGCGCCGTTGAGTGGGGCTTTTTTCCAGCGTTGGGCCGAGAACCGGGGGGTGCGCCGGCTTCGTGGCCCCACGCCGGGTGCGCGTCGGGCTCTTGCCTACCTACGCCGAGGGCCCGGCTTGCGCCGGGCCCTCGACAAGACAACTCGCCTGTTAGAGCGAATTACATCATCCTTGGGCTTGCCGCCCGCTCGGCATCCAGCCTCGATTAGCTGGGCGGCGCCCAAGTCATCCTGCGTGCGGCTTACATCATCCCGCCCATGTCGGGCATGCCACCGCCGCCCGCTCCGGCGGTCTCCTTCTCGGGCATCTCGGCCACGATCGCCTCGGTGGTGAGGATGTTCTTGGCGATCGAGGCTGCGTTCTGCAGCGCCGAGCGGGTCACCATCGCCGGGTCGATGATCCCGGCACCGACCAAGTCGACGATCTCGCCGCTGGCCGCGTCGAGACCCTGGCCCTTCTTGGCCTTGCGGACGTCGTTGACCGTCACCGAGCCCTCGAGCCCGGCGTTCTCGGCGATCTGGCGCAGCGGCTCCTCGAGCGCGCGACGCACGATCTTGGCGCCGGTTCCCTCGTCGGGATCGTCGAAGAGGTCGGGCTTGATCGCGGCCTGAGCGGCCAGCAGTGCCACGCCGCCTCCGGGCACGATGCCCTCCTCGAGCGCCGCACGGGTGGCCTGGAGCGCGTCCTCGACCCGGTGCTTCTTCTCCTTCATCTCGGTCTCGGTGGCAGCGCCGACCTTGACCACCGCGACGCCACCGGAGAGCTTGGCAAGCCGCTCCTGGAGCTTCTCGCGGTCGAAGTCCGAGTCGGTGTTGTCGATCTCGACCTTGATCTGGTTGATGCGGCCCTTGATGGCATCACTCTCGCCGTTGCCGTCGACGATCGTGGTGGTGTCCTTGGCGACGACCACGCGCCGGGCGCGGCCGAGCTGCGAGACCTGGGTGTTCTCCAGCTTGAGGCCCATCTCCTCGGTGATGACCTCGCCGCCGGTCAGGACCGCGATGTCCTCGAGCATCCGCTTGCGGCGGTCGCCGAAGCCCGGAGCCTTGACCGCAACGCCCGTGAAGGTGCCGCGCAGCTTGTTCACGACGAGCGTCGCGAGCGACTCGCCCTCGACGTCCTCGGCGATGATGAGCAACGGCTTGCCCGACTGAATGACCTGCTCGAGCACCGGCAGAAGGTCACGGACGGAGCCGATCTTCTGGTTGGCGATGAGGATGTAAGGATCCTCGAGCGTCGCCTCCATGCGCTCCTGGTCGGTGACCATGTAGGGCGAGATGTAGCCCTTGTCGAACTGCATGCCCTCGGTGAACTCGAGGTCCATGCCGAACGTCTGGCCCTCCTCGACGTTGACCACGCCGTCCTTGCCGACC
>DASYAP010000217.1:0-6453 GCA_036501265.1 Solirubrobacteraceae bacterium
CTGGCATCACTAGCACGGAGGGTGACCGCATGAGCAGCATGGGTGAAGACGGGACCGTCATCGACCTCTCGCTCGAGATCTCCAACGGGATGCCGGCGCATGCTCTCTTCCCCTCCCCGATCATCCTTCCGTACGTCACTCACGAGCAGGCCTCCAGCGCGGGGCTGGGAGAGCCCGGAGACCCTTTCACCTATGCCGTCAACTACATCTCGATGCTCGAGCACGTTGGGACGCACGTCGACGCGCCACTGCACATCGGGTCCGGTGGCCAGTCCATCGACCAGGTGCCGCTCGACTGGTTTGCGGGACGCGCCGTGTGCCTCGATCTGCGGCACATCGCCGACCGCGGGGACATCGACGTGGCAGACCTCGAGGCGGCCGAGCGCGAGGCGGGCGTCCAGGTCTCCGATCACATCGTTTTACTCTGCACCGGCTTCCACGCCCGCCACTGGCCCAACCGCGAGGTGGTCACGCACAACCCCGGCATCACGGCCCGCGCCACCTACTGGCTCGCCGACCGCGGCTCGCGCGTGCACGGCGTCGAGGGGCCCTCGACCGACAAGGGCGGGACCACGGAGTTCCCGAATCACCGCACCTGCCGTGACCGAGGTCTGATCCACTACGAGTGGCTGGTCAACCTCGAGCAGCTTGTCGGCAAGGGAGAGTTCCGGTTCTGCGGCTACCCGCTCAAGTGGCTCGGCGGGACCGGCAGCCCGGTGCGGGCGATCGCGGCATTGTGAGGCGAACGACCTAGAGGAGAAGAGCATGGCCAAAGAGCGGTTTCTCGAAAAGCTCACCTGGGCGGAGGTGGCTGATCGTATGCACGCGGGCGTCGACGCAGTGTTGCTGCCGATCGGAACCACCGAGCAGCACGGCAGGCACATGCCCCTCGACACCGACTGCGTGATCGCCCGAGCCCTGTGCGACCGCGCGGCACAGGCCGCCGCCGGCGATGGACTCGACGTGCTGATTGCGCCCACGCTCAACGTGACGCTGTCCTGGTACCACATGCAGTTCCCGGGCTCGCTGCGTCTGCGGACCGACACGTTCCTGCACGTCTTCGAGGAGGTGTGCGAGTCGCTGCACCACCACGGCCTTGACAACGTGATCGCCGTCAACGGTCACGGCGGCAACGTGGCGGCGCTCACGGTGGCGGTCAACCGCTACTTCGAGACGACCGGACGGCGCGTGTTCCTACTGCAGTGGTGGGAGCTTGCTGCGGACGTCGTCGGCGCGATCGAAGGCCCTGTGATCCACGCGGAGGAGGCCGAGACCTCCGTGGCCATGGCGCTCGGACAGCGGGTCCTGATGAAGGAAGCGGCGCGCGACGCCTTCGACCGCGGGGCAGCGGTCAGGGACGCGGGCTTCCCCTGGACGTCGCTGGGCAAGTACGGCCTGACCCACCGCGGTCCAGGCGTGGTGGTGCCGATGGACATGCTCGGCGACATCTCCGAGTCGGGTGTGGTGGGCGACGCCACCAGGGCCAGGGTCGAGACCGGGCAGGCAATCGTCGATGCAGTGATACCGCGGGTCGTCCAGGTGGTGCGCGACATGAGCGCGAGCCGTCAGGCGGCGGCGCGCTGAGAAGCCAGCGCGTCGATCGCGCCGAGCATCACCTGCACCGCCACGGCCGCGTCATCGGGGTCCGCGTCCTCTTCGGGCGTATGGCTCAGTCCGTCGCGACAGGGGACGAACACCATCGCCGAGGGCACGCGCTTGGCCACGCACATAGTGTCGTGTGCCGCCCCCGAGACCATCGTCATGAACGGCTCCCCGGTGTCCTGCGCGGCCGCCTCCAGCGCCCCGACCAGACGGCCGTCCAGCGGCGTCGCCGCCACCGCCTGGCGCTGGCTGTAGGAGGCGGTCAGTTCCCTGTCGGCGGCGGCTCGCTGGGCGAACTCGTCGACGTCGCGAACAACCTGGTGAACGAGATCGTCCTCGGGGCCACGCACGTCGAGCGAGATCCGCGTCCGCCCGGGGATCGCATTGATCAACCCCGGCGACACCTCGATCTCCCCCACGGTTCCCACGGTCCCAGAGCCCGCCGCGCGCGCCAGCCGCTCGAGCTCGAGGATCGTCTCGGCGCCAACCACGGCGCTGTCGCGCCGCATGTCCATCGGCGTCGCGCCGGCGTGATCGGCCCGTCCCTGCACGGTGATGTCGCCGTGGACATAGCCCGCGATCGCCCGCACCACCCCGACGCGGCGGCCGGTGTCCTGTAGCACCCTGGCCTGCTCGATGTGGAGCTCGATCCAGCCGGTCAGGTCGTCGAGGATGTGGGCGCACTCCCTGAACCGTTCGGGCTGATAACCGGCCTCGGTGGCGTGCTCCCAGAAGGAGCGGCCATCGTCGATCGCGCGAATCCGCCCCCGCAGCTCCTCCTCGCCGACCCAGCCCGCCACGATCCGGCTGCCCAGCACCATCTGCCCGAAGCCAGAGCCCTCCTCCTCCAGAAACGAGATTGCCTGCAGCGGTAGGTCGAGGCCGAGCTCCGCGCTGGCGCGGCACACCTCGAGCGCGCAGACCACACCGAGGGTCCCGTCCCATTTGCCGCCGTTGCGGTTCGAGTCGCAGTGGGACCCGACCCCGAACACCGGCTCGCCGGGCGGCCGGTTGCGCGCGACCAGATTGCCGACGGGATCCTCGGTGACGGTGAACCCCAGCTCTTGCCAGGCTGAGGTGAAGTAGTCAAGCGTCGCGCGGTAGACGTCGGTATACGCGTAGCGCCGGATCGCCTCTGAGGAGAGCGTGAACTCGGACCCCGCGAGCGTCTCCACGTCTGTGCCGATCCGCTCGGCGCTGCGCCCACGATCGATGGTGGGGTGCGACACGAGCCCAGCGTATAGAACTGGCGCCCGCCTCATCCGGCATGTAGGGTCGGCCATTGGCCGACCTGTCTCACCGTCTAGGAGCCAGCAACTTGCCGCGCAGAGTAATCGACTTGACCCAGCCGCTGAACCGGAGCACGCAGGTCCACCCCTTCTTCAACCCACCTCAGATCGTGCGCGAGCTAATCCATTCCGACTACGCCCCGGAGCAGCCCTCATTCAACGCCGAGCTGATCATCACCTCAAACCACGCCGCCACGCATGTGGACGCGTTCGGCCACTATGACCGTGCCCCCGGGGCCGAGGCGATCGGCGAGATGCCGCTTCAGACATTTTGCGGCCCGGCCGTTTGCATCGACGTACGCGAGTACGGCGGCAAAGGCCACAACGTGACAACAGACGAAGTCAAGGACGCGCTCGGTAAGGCCGAGGCGAACCTCGAGCCGGGCGACATCCTGCTGTTCTGCACCGACCACTTCAACCAGACCGCCGGCACGCCCGCGTTTCTCGACGGGTTCAGCGGCGTCGCGCCGGAGACGGTGGGCTGGATGGCGCAGCAGGGGGTGAAGATCTTCGGCGTGGAGACGATCAGCCCCGACCTGGTGTACGAGTACGACGACTACCGCACCCACCGCGCCTGCGCCGAGCACCGGATCACCCACTACGAGAACCTCAATAACCTGGCTCAGGTGGCCGGCCGGCGCTTCGAGTTCTATGGTTTCCCGCTCAAGCTCGAGGTCGCGTACGGGTCACCCGTCCGCGCGGTCGGGATCGTGGAAGACTAGGAGCACGATGACAACGGTTAGGGAAATGGTGGACGACGCCAAGTCGCGGATCGACAATCTCTCGATCGAGGAGGTCGAGGCCGAGCGGCGTGAGGGCAAGGCGCTGTTGATCGACGTCAGGGACGTCAGGGAGCTGTGGCGGGAAGGCAAGATCCCAGGCGCGCGGCACGTTCCGCGAGGGATGCTCGAGTTCTGGGCTGATCCCGAGTCCGAGTACTACAAAGACTTCATGAAGCCCGACGCCCGGGTGGTCTTGTACTGTGCGGGAGGGCTTCGGTCCGCCCTGGCCGCCGACGCGCTGAACCGTCTCGGCTACAGCGACGTGGCTCACCTGGAGGCCGGCTTCGACGAGTGGAAGCGCCGCGGCGGGGAAGTAGACGAAGTGCCGCAGAAGCGTTAGGTCTGGCTCTGGCCGGCTACGCGGAAGTCCACGCGCGGTCGCTGCGGGACCCGGAGGGGTTCTGGGGAGAGATCGCGCAGGGGATCGAGTGGACGCACCCGCCCGTACGGGTGCTGGATGACGCCAAGGCGCCGTTCTACCGCTGGTTCCCCGGCGGACTCCTCAACACCTGCCACAACGCCATCGATCGCCACGTCCAGGCCGGCCGCGGAGACCAGCCGGCGCTGATCTATGACAGCCCGGTGACCGCGAGCTCTGAGACCTTCACCTTCGCCGAGCTCCTGCACTCGGTCGCCAAGTTCGCCGGAGGCCTCAGCCGGCTTGGCGTGGACGCCGGCGACCGGGTCGTGATCTACATGCCGATGGTGCCGGAGGCGGTGATCGCGATGCTCGCGTGTGCCCGGCTCGGTGCCATCCACGCCGTGGTCTTCGGCGGGTTCGGAGCGCCTGAGCTGGCGACGCGGATCGACGATGTGGAACCCCGCGTGATCGTCAGTGCCTCGTGCGGGATCGAGCCTCAGCGGGTCGTCGAATACAAGCCCCTCCTGGAGCAAGCGATCGCGCTGGCCGCATCGAAGCCGCAACGGTGCGTCATCCTCCAGCGTCCCCAGGCCCGGGCCGCACTTCAGCCCGGCCGCGACCTGGACTGGAATGAGGTTTTGGATGACGCAGAGCCGGTCGACCCGGTCCCGGTGCCCGCGGAGGCCCCGCTCTACATACTCCACACCTCGGGTACCACCGCGGCTCCGAAGGGGGTCGTGCACGACAACGGCGGCCACGCCGTCGCGCTCAACTACAGCATGGACGCCATTTACGGGATGCGGGCGGGGGACGTCTACTGGGCGGCGTCAGACATCGGGTGGGTCGTCGGGCATTCCTACACCGTGTACGGGCCGCTGCTGCACGGGTGCACCACCGTGCTGTACGAGGGCAAGCCGACCGGCACACCCGACGCCGGTGCGTTCTGGCGAGTGATCGCGCAGCACAACGTCAACGCGTTGTTCGTCGCCCCGACCGCGCTTCGCGCGATCAAGCGCGACGATCCTGAGGGGCTTTTGGCGGAGCCCCACGACCTCTCCTCGCTACGCACTCTGTTTGTGGCAGGCGAGCGCTGCGACGCGGATACGCTGCTGTGGGTCCGTTCCGTCACAGGCGTTCCGGTCATCGATCATTGGTGGCAGACCGAAACGGCGTGGGCGATCGCGGCGAATCCGGTCGGGGTGGAGCAGCTTGAGGTCAAGCCGGGGTCCGTCACGCGGCCCGCTCCCGGCTACGACATCCGCGTCCTCGGTGACGACGGGGCAGAGCTTGCGCCCGGCCGGGTCGGAAACATCGCGGTGCGCCTGCCGCTGCCACCCGGAAGTCTGCTCACCCTCTGGCGAAACGACCCGGGGTACGTATCGGCGTACCTGGAGCGCTTTCCCGGTTTCTACGCCACCGGCGACGGTGGCTATTTCGATGAGGACGGCTACCTCTGGATGCTCGGCCGCGTCGACGACGTCATCAATGTCGCCGGCCACCGGCTCTCCACCGGCGCTATCGAAGAGGTGATCGCCTCCCATCCAGCGGTGGCCGAGTGCGCCGTGGTCGGCCTGCCCGATGAGCTCAAAGGCGAGGTCCCTGGCGCATTCGTGGTGCTCAAGGAGGGCGAAGCTGGGGACGTTCTTGACCTCGCCGCAGACCTGAAGCAGCGCGTCCGCGATCGCGTGGGGCCGGTCGCCTCATTCAGAATCGTCAAGGTCGTCCCGCGGCTGCCAAAGACTCGTTCCGGCAAGATCCTACGGGGGACGATGCGGCGGCTCGCCGAGGGAAAGGAGGGGCGCCCGCCCCCCACGATCGAGGATCCCACGACGCTGGATGAGGTTGCCAAGGCCCTCCAGGAGCTGGGGTATCCGCGTCAGATCGCGGCCTCGCCGAGCCCAAGCCCGGGGTCATGAGCCTCTGAAGGCTTCCGGCCCGCGACCATCGCCTGACAGTGGGTGACGATGTAGGGCGAGAGCTCGGCGGTGGCTTGCAGTAGCTCTCGGTTGGCGGCGCGCAGGCGCTCCACGCTGGCCCGCGCGCGGTCGCGAATCGTGTCTTCCTCCACCCCGGTCACACGGCCGTTTTGGAGGACCACCCGCCCGTCGACGATCACCGTTTCGACCGCCGCGCCCGTCTCGGCGAAGACCAGCGCGTTGAGCAGGTCGTTGCGCGGGTGCAGAAACGTGGAGTCCGCCCGCAGCAGGACGATGTCGGCGCGGCGGCCCGGCTCGATCGTGCCCAGCTGCCCGCCGCAGCCGATGGCCGCGGCACCCGCCACCGTGGCGCGCTCGAGGGCCTCGGTGGGGTCAAGCCAGCGGTCCGGCCCGACGGATGGGTTCGCCCGGCTGACCAGCGCCGCCAGTCGCATCGCCTCGAACATGTCCTGGTTGTCAGAGCTCAGCGAACCGTCGCTTCC
>DASYAP010000218.1:0-16239 GCA_036501265.1 Solirubrobacteraceae bacterium
ACTCAGCGAGGCCTGGGCGGGCGCGCCTCACGCCCATCTCGGGATCACCGTTCCCGGCTTCCCCTCCATGTTCTTGATCTACGGGCCGAACACGAATACCTCCGGCGGCTCGATCATTCTCTATGAGGAGGCTCAGGCCGCGTACATCCGGCAGGCGCTTGAGCATCTCGTAACCCGCGGAGCCGACGCGCTCGAGGTCCGCCCTGAGGTCGAGGCGGCCTCAGACAGAGAGCTGCAATCTCGCTTCAAAGGCACCGCATGGGTTCAGTGCGAGTCGTGGTATCGAGAAGGTGGGGACGGCCGCATAGTCGCGAACTGGCCCGGCTACATGCGTGAGTACCAACAGGCCGTCACGCGGCTTGACCCGAGCGAATACGAGTTCACGTACGCGCGCGAGCGAGAGCCCCTCGAGGCCTAGAGCGCGGCCCTATTGGGCTGCGGGCTAGGGATCGGGCCGGATCACCACCGTGTCGGCGACCGGGATGATCTCATCGACGGGTAGATCTGCAAGCGACGCGTGCTTGCGAACCGCCTCGGGGCTCGCAGCCTCGTATATGCAGACCGTGCCCACCGAGCCGCCGCCCTCGTCGAGCACGTAGCTGCGAATCCAGCGGACCTCCTCCGGCATCTGCTCGTTGCCCACCTCGGTTGAGCGGGCGGCCGCCTGCTCGAGCTCCTCGCCCGAACGCCAGCCGTTCCTTCGCAAGATCGCATATAGCTGCACCGGTCCTCCTTTGGCTTTGCTTGAGGCGACCCTAGGACTCGTAGGCCGCCGATGCAAGGGTTGATCGCACCTACACTCGACAGG
The DNA here is from genome assembly GCA_036501265.1 of Solirubrobacteraceae bacterium. Taxonomy (GTDB): domain Bacteria; phylum Actinomycetota; class Thermoleophilia; order Solirubrobacterales; family Solirubrobacteraceae; genus Palsa-465. The sequence continues at coordinate 809 of DASYAP010000218.1, forward strand.
AGATGATCGACGAGCTAGTTACCCAAATTGAAGAACGCTTCGGCGGGCTGGAGCGCGACCTGGCCGACCCCGCCGTGATCGCGGATCGCGCCCGATTCGCGCAGCTCAGCCGCGCCTACCGCGATCTCGAGCCGGCCGCCAGGCTGGCGGCCGACTACCGCCGAACCGCCGACGATCTCGAGGGAGCGCGCGAGCTGCTGGCCGAGGATGGCGACGATCCCGAGCTACGGGGGATGCTCGCCACCTCACGGGAGCGGCTGACGTCCCTGGAGGAGGAGATCCGGCTTGCGATGGTCGAGCCCGACCCCAATGACGACAAGAACGTGATCGTCGAGATCCGGCCCGGCGCGGGCGGGGAAGAGGCGGCCCTGTGGGCCGGCGATCTGTACCGGATGCTCAGCCGCTATGCCGAGCGGCGGGGCTTCGAGGTCGAGCCGCTATCGATTGGCGACGGCACGTTCACCTTCGCGGTCAAGGGGGATGGCGCCTACTCGGTGTTCAAATTCGAGGGCGGGACGCACCGCGTCCAGCGTGTGCCCCAGACGGAGTCGCAGGGGCGGATTCACACCTCGACCGCGACCGTCGCAGTGCTGCCGGAGGCGGAAGATGTGGAGGTGGAGATCGATCCTGCAGATCTCCAGATCGACGTCTACAGGTCCTCGGGCCCGGGAGGCCAATCTGTCAACACAACCGACTCGGCCGTGCGCGTCACTCACCGGCCGACCGGGATCGTGGTGTCCATGCAGGACGAGAAGTCCCAGCTTCAGAACCGCGAGCGCGCTCTGAGAGTGCTTCGCGCCCGGCTATACGAGCGAGCCCGCGCCGAGCAGCAGGCCGAGCTTGCCGCAAACCGTCAGGCGCAGGTTGGAACGGGCGAGCGGGCCGAGAAGATCCGCACATACAACTTCGGCGAGAAACGGGTCAAGGACCATCGCATCAACGTGCTCTCGCACAATCTCGATGGGATCCTGATGGGGGAGCTCGACGAGTTCACGTCGGCGCTTGCGGACGACGAGAAGCGTCGCAGGCTCCAGGAGCAGGCGCTTGCCTGAGGGCCCGGAGGTGAATAAGCGTGCGGTTGAGACGTTCGAGGAGCGAGCATGGCAAGGACGCAGGACCGAAGGCGTAGCAGCGCTACGTCGAGGTCCGAGGACGCAGCCAGGCGAAGCTCATTCGGACGGATCAACAAGCAGTTATTCATCGACGGACCCGCAGCTGGCAATCGCGCCACGCACTGTAAGAGAAGCGATCGCGTTTGGGTCGGAGTGCCTTGCCGCCGCGGGCTCGGATACGCCGCGGCTGGACGCGGAGCTGCTGCTGGCGGCTGCGCTGCGTCATGGATCGCGCGCGCGGCTGGTGCTCGACTCGGAGGAGGGCGTCGACCGGGCGGGGCTCGCTGACTATGAGCGGCTGCTCGCCCGCCGGGAACGGCGCGAGCCAGTTGCCTACATCCTCGGCCACAAGTGGTTTCGAGGAATCTGCTTGCGCGTCGACAGCCGGGTCCTGATTCCGCGCCCCGAGACCGAGCTGCTGGTGGAGGTCGCACTGTCGCTTCCACGAGGGGCCCGTGTCGCAGATGTGGGAACGGGCTGCGGTGCGGTAGCGCTCGCTCTAGCGCTCGAGAGGCCCGATCTGGCCGTCACCGGCATCGATTCAAGCGAGGACGCGCTGGTCGTCGCTCGCGAGAACCGCGACCGCTTCGCGGTCGAGGTCACATTCGTGCGTGCAGACCTGCTCGATAACGGTGCCTACGACGCGGTTGTCGCCAACCTCCCCTACGTGGCTGATGGCGCCGAGCTCGCACCGGAGATTGCCCTCTTCGAGCCGCGCGAAGCGCTGTACGCAGGAAGCGATGGCCTCGACAGCCTGCGCCGCTTTGCAGCTGCACTTGGAGAGCGCCCGAAAGTCCGTTTCGTGGCGCTCGAAGTGGGGGCCGGGCAGGCGCGAATGGTGGGCGAGTTGCTGCGCAGCGCCGGCTTGGCCACGACCCGTATCCACCGCGATCTCGCCGGTCACGAGCGGGTCGTCGTCGGCCGCAGGTGAGCACGACAAACACCGCCCTGACGGACGAATTCGTCCGCTGCATCGTTGGCGGCGGCCTGGCGGTGTTCCCGGCCGACACGGTTTACGGGCTCGCCTGCCATCCCGAGAACAGGATCGCCGTAGAGCGGCTCTACCTGCTCAAGCGCAGGCCGCGCGCCAAGGCCGCCGCCGTCATGTACTTCAATCTCGACACCGCGATGCAGGGCCTGCCCGAGCTCGGCCCAAGCACCCGCAGCGTGCTCGACCGGCTTCTTCCCGGCGCCGTGACGTTTCTGCTTGCAAACCCCGCCGCGCGTTTCCCGCTGGCCTGCGGGGAAGATACGTCGACCCTCGGGTTACGCGTGCCCGATGTCCCGGGTTTCGCGGCTGTGCGCCAGCCCGTGCTTCAGTCGAGCGCAAATCGCGCTGGAGGCGACGACCCGCGCCGCATAAGCGACGTGCCGGCGCTGCTGCGCGTCGGGGCGGACCTGGTGATCGATGGCGGCGAGCTCCCGGGCACCCCCTCGACGGTCGTCGACCTGCGCTCATACGAGGAGAGCGGATCGTGGTCAATCGTGCGGGAGGGAGCCGTGGGGGAGAGCGCCGTCAGGACGGCGGTCGAGGGCCAGTTTCATTTCGATCCCCGCACCTACCCGCGGGAGATCCGAGCAGATATCCCGGTCTTCGACCGCTTGCAGCAGGAACTGGTCGACTCGAGCGGCAGCGGCGCCAGGCGGATCCTCGAGCTCGGCATCGGAACGGGCGAGACGGCGCGCCGGTTGCTCGCTCGTCATCCCGACGCTTCCCTTCTGGGCGTCGACGCCAGCGATGCGATGCTCGCGGCGGCGCGCGAGGAGCTCGCGTCCGAGAGGGTGCAGCTGCGAGTGGCCCGTCTGGAGGAGCCGTTGCCGGATGAAAGGTTCGACCTGGTGGCCAGCGCGCTGGCCATCCATCACCTGACGGACCACGACAAGGAGCAGCTCTTCGCGCGCGTTGCGCGCGCCCTCGAGCCCGGCGGAAGATTCGTGCTCGCGGATCTGGTGGTCCCGGCGGACGCGGCGGATGCCGTCACCTCCCTCACCCCGGACTTCGATCGCCCCAGCCCGGTCGCCGATCAACTTCGGTGGCTCGAACAAAACGGCCTCACCCCGCGGGTCCGCTTCTCGCACCGAGATCTAGTCGTCATAGTGGCGGAGAAGCCCGCTGCCTGAAGCGGCCGGCGTCTATCCGCGTCGACGCGCACATCTGCTCCTGTAGTTGGCTTCCCCGCTGGTATCGTCGCTCACTGCGTGACCGTCGAGCTGCCGCCCGATTTCTCCAACCGTCCCGTCAGTGAGGTCGATCCGGAGATCGCGGAGGTGCTCTCGCTCGAGTTGGCCCGCCAGCAGCGCACACTCGAGATGATCGCCTCCGAGAACTTCGCGCCGGTGTCGGTGCTCGAGTGTCAGGGGTCGGTTCTGACCAACAAGTACGCCGAGGGCTACCCGGGGAAGCGCTACTACGGGGGCTGCGAGCACGTCGACGTCTCCGAGCAGCTGGCCATCGACCGCGCCAAGGAGCTGTTCGGCGCCGAGCACGCCAACGTCCAGCCCCACTCGGGTGCTCAGGCCAACGCGGCCGTCTACATGGCCCTGCTTGACCCAGGCGACACCTTTATGGGACTCGAGCTGGCCCACGGGGGTCACCTCACTCACGGGATGAAGATCAATGTCTCGGGCCGGCTGTACAACGTCGTCGCCTACGGCGTCGACCCGGAAACGAGCCTGATCGATATGGACGCGGTGGAGCGGCTCGCCCACGACCATCGCCCCAAGCTGATCATGGCCGGCTGGTCGGCGTACCCGCGCTTCATGGACTTCGAGCGCTTTAGGGCGATCGCCGACGACGTCGGGGCCCGCCTGGTCGTAGACATGGCCCACTTCGCGGGGTTGGTCGCGGCCGGGCTCCATCCCAACCCCGTGCCGTACGCCGACGTCGTCACGACCACGACTCACAAGACCCTTTGCGGTCCCCGCGCCGGAATGATCCTCTGTCGCGAGGAGCTCCAAAAGAAGATCAACTCTGCTGTCTTCCCGGGCCAGCAGGGCGGACCGCTCGAGCACGCGATCGCCGGCAAGGCGGTGGCGCTGCGGATCGCGATGTCCGACGCCTTCAAGGAACGCCAGGAGCGCACCGTCGCCGGTGCACGGGCCGTGGCCGCCGAGCTGCTCGCCGCTGGGCACGGCGTAGACGTCCTGACCGGTGGCACCGACGTACACCTGGTGTTGTGCGATCTGCGCGACTCCGAGCTCGACGGCAAACAGGCAGAGGACCGGCTCGCGTCAGTGGGGATCACGGTCAACCGCAACGCGGTGCCCCTCGATCCTCGTCCGCCGGCGGTATCGAGCGGGCTACGGATCGGCACCCCGGCCCTGGCCACGCGCGGCCTCAGCGTCGATGACTTCATCGAGGTCGGGCGGATCCTCTCCGCGGCGCTGGTCGCGGGGGACGAATTCGCGGCGCAGCGCGCGGACCTGGCCGAGCGCGCCGCGGCAATCTCCGAGCGCTATCCGCTCTACCCGAGCCTGGCGGCCGCCGCCCTCGCTTAGAGCCTCTTAGCCCTCGGGACAAGCTCCTCCCTCACCGGTCCCCCACTGCTGGCATGCTTCCCGTTGAGGATGCGTTATTGGCACGCGGTTTTTGCCCTGCTTGTAGCCATGGTATTGGCAGCCGTGCTGACGCCGCTCGCCGCTCGGCTCGCGCGGTCGATTGGAGCGCTCGACAAGCCTCGCGATCGCGGATTGGCGATCAAGGAGACGCCGACCCTCGGCGGGCTGGCGATCCTTGCCGGTGTGCTGGTGGCCGGGGCGATCTGGTTGCCGTCGTCCGGGACGACGGAATCGATCCTGCTCGGAGCCGTCGCGATCACCGCCGTCGGAGCGCTCGACGACGTCTTCGACCTGCCGCCCTGGCTGAAGCTACTGGGGCAGATAGGGGCCGCCGTGATAGCCGTTACCGGCGGTGTGAGCCTCAAAGAGGTCACGCTGCCGTTCTTCGGTCACCTCGCCTTTCCCAACGAGGGTCGCGTGCTCACGGTCATCTGGCTGGTCGGCCTCATGAACGTGGTCAACTTCTCCGACGGCGTCGATGGTCTGGCGGCCGGGCTGTGCGCGATCGACGGGGTCGCGTTCGCGGTCATCATCTTCGACCTGCCGAACGTCCAGCACTCGTATGCGACCCTGGCCGCGCTCACCGCCGGCGCGTCACTGGGCTTTCTCGGCCACAACTTTCCCCCGGCGCGGGTATTCATGGGGGACTCGGGGGCCAACCTATTGGGCTATCTACTCGGCATCGTCACGATCGGTGGCACGCTGAAGTCCACCGCGGTGGTCGCCTTGGTAGTGCCACTGGTGATCCTCGCGGTTCCGTTCCTCGACTCTGGCTTCGTCATCGCCAAGCGGCTCAAGGACCGACGCAAACCCTGGCTAGCGGATGCCAACCACTTTCACCACCGCATGGCACGGATCGGATTCAGTCAGCGACGGACGCTCGCCTACCTGTACGGCTGGACGGTGCTGCTGGCCGGTCTAGCCGTCGCGCTGCGATTCGTCCCCTACCACGATCACGCCTACCCCCACCATTACCACCTCGGCTGGTTGCTCTTAGTCATAGCGCTAGCGGTCGCGGCGCTGGCGGCCAGCGTCTACCTCGTGTTCGTGCTCGAGATATTGAAGTTCAAGCGCGTGCGCATGCGCCAGCTTCAGACACTCGAGCCAGCCACGAGCGAGCACGAGATCGACGCCCGCGTCCGTCAGGAGTTTGAGACGGGCGAGTTCGAGAGGGTGGGGTAGCTTGGCGGGAGTTCCTCGCGTCCATCCCTCCGATACGCGGGTGCCGAGGCGGGGCCCGAAACGGAGCGTGACGGCCTGAGCACCACCGAGCGCAACCGCGGGGAACCGGCAGGCGGAAGCGGGCCCGATGCCGATGGTCCCAAGGACGGTGGCGGCGGACTGAGCCGGCTCGAGCTAATTCTGCTCGGAGCCGTTGCGCTCATAACGGCGCTCGCGGGCGTCGCCCGCTACACCGGCTTTATCTCTGACGTCGGCGCCTTCGTGATCGCCGGCTTGGCGCTCGCGGGAGGAGCTTGGATGATCTCGCTTGCAACCGAGCAACTGGGTCAGCGGTCTGGGCCGGCGATCGCCGGGTTCTCGCAATCGACTCTGGGCAACCTGCCCGAGTTCTTCGTGGTGCTCTTCGCGCTGCAGGCCGGCCAGCACATTGTCGCGGAGACAGCGATCATCGGTTCGATCCTGGTCAACGCGCTGCTCGTCCTGGGGCTGGTGATCGTCGCGGGCGCGTGGCGAGCAAGGGATGGAGTGATGCGCTTCAGTCCGCGCCTGCCAAACGACACCGCGACGTTGCTGCTGCTCGCGGTCTTCATCATCGTGCTGATCGGGCTGGCCGTGGCGGCCCACGATCCCGCCAGCCACCACGTGCAAACGATCTCGATCGTGGGGGCGATCGCGATTCTGCTCGTGTATGGATCGTGGCTGCGCCAGTACCTGCGCACCGATCAACACGAGCCGCTGCAAGCCCCGCGCTTGTCGCTCCTCACCACCATCTTGTTGCTTGCGGCGGCCGGGACGCAATCGGCCTTTGTCTCGGACTGGTTCGTCCATGCTCTGGAGCCGGCCATCCACACACTCCACATCTCGCAGACATTCGCCGGTCTCGTGATCGTCGCCATCGCCGGTAACGCGGTGGAGAACACGACCGGAATCGTGCTCGCCTCCAAGGGCCGCTCGGAGCTCGCCATCGCTGTGGTCAAGAACTCGGTCGCGCAGATCGCCGCCTTTCTCTATCCGTTGCTGGTGCTGGTCTCGCTGCTGACCGCGATCTCGCTGACCTTCGCCCTCGCCCCGGTGTTCATCGGTGCACTGTTCGGGACCGCCGTGATCGTGTGGCAGATCACCGGCGACGGTGAGGCCACCGTGTTCGAAGGGCTGGCACTCGTCTCCGTGTTCGTGATCCTCGCCGCCCTGGCGGCGTTCGAGACCTGAGCTGGCCGACTCTGACTGCTAAGCTCACGTTAACGTGAGCTCTGTGCTGGACAAGCCGCTGAGGATCGGCGAGGTCGCCGAACTCACCGGCACCACCCCGCGGACCATCCGCTACTACGAGGAAATCGGCCTACTGAGGGGGGCCGAGCGAGCCCACGGCAAGCACCGCTGCTATTCCGAGGCCGACGTGGAGCGGGTGCGGGAGATCGTGCGACTCAAGGAGCTTTTGGGACTCTCGCTCGAGCAGCTCTCTCAGCTGCTGGAGGCAGAGGCCGCACGGGCCGAGCTGCGCCGCGAGTACCACCGCACCGACAACCCAGGGAAGCGCAAAAAGATTCTCGAGCAGGCGCTCGAGCACATCTCGACGCAGCTACAGCTGGTCCGAGGGCGGCGCAGCGAGCTTGAACGACTCGAGCAGGAGTTGCTCGGGCGCACCGGGAGGATCGAGGAAGCGCTCGGCGCGCTCAAGACGCGCTAGGCGGTCGAGCTCGCCTTATCCTCCGCGCTCCTGGCGGCGCTCGGCGCGCTCCTGGAGCCTGCGCTCCTCGCGCACCCGCCGCAGCGCGTCCGGCCGTCGTGCCGCGCTCCCGCGAAGACCGAACTTGAGCGGCCGCGATATCGGCGAGAACAGGCGGTCGGTCGCGGCTCCGCAACGGGCGCAAGAAGGGGTGTCGGTAGACGCCGTGAGCGCATCGAAGCGCGCCCCGCAACGCCGGCACCGAAACTCATAGAGGGGCACGCGCAGAGCATATGGGCAGGAAGGGGGCGGTCGGGGACGTAACCAACCGGTGGAGGTGGCGTACCTCGACGTCTCCGTCCATCCCAACATGAAACGACACCTCGCCGGTCCTTCCGCTTCTGGCGGGTCTCGGCGCAGCGCTCGTCGGCGCCGTCAACGTCGCCTCGGTGCTGTCGCCCGACATCAGTCGGCGCGGTCACCTGCTGCTCGAGTCAGCAGCGCCTTCTGGCGCATCCCGCCTGACCTCTCTGACCGGCTCGATCTTGGCGTCCAACCACAGGTGCGCGCGGAGTGGGTTTACGGCCGTCGGTCAGCGTGTGTCCGCACTAACGGTGTCAAGCGGCAGTTCAGCCGCTCTGTAGGCGTCGATGCCATCGAGTGTCTCCGCCGCGAGCAGCGCCTGGGTGAGCGCGTCGAGCTGGGGGCGATGTGCGCCGAGCAGCTCCGTCACATGGCGGTGGGCATCGTCGATCAGGCGGCGCACCTCACCGTCGACTAACTCTTGGGTGGCCTGCGAGGTCTCGTTGGCGCCGGGAAGCAGCGGTCCCCTCCCATCGAGCGGGAGGGCCGTTACCAGACCGACCGCCTCGCTCATGCCCCAGCGTCCCACCATCTGGCGGGCGATCGCCGTCAGCTGCTGGATATCCGATTCGGCTCCGGTTGTGATCGTCCCGTAGACGAGCTCCTCGGCGACCCTGCCCCCGACCGCCACCCGCAGCTTGGCGAGCAGGTCCTCAAGGGTGTAGGACACTTGGTCGTCGTCTGGCGCCGCGAGCGTCACCCCTAGCGCCATTCCGCGGGGGATGATCGATACCTTGCGGACCGGATCTGCCCCCGGTGTAAGCATCCCAACGAGGGCGTGGCCGGCCTCGTGGTACGCGGTCCGTTCTCGGTCCATCGGCGAGAGGACGATTCCGCGCGGCGCGCCGAGGAGAATCTTCTCCAGGGAATCGGTGAAGTCGGCCCGCTCCACCCGCTCGTGCTGGCGGCGCGCCGCTAGCAGCGCTGCTTCGTTGGCGAGGTTCGCAAGGTCCGCGCCTACCATTCCCGGTGTGCTGGCCGCCAGCGCGTCCAGGTCTACGCTCTCGGCCATGGGAAGTGACCGGGTGTGGACGTCGAGGATCTTTCGTCGCCCGACGCGATCGGGCGGTTGAACCGCGACCCGGCGATCGAACCGTCCGGGTCGCAGGAGCGCCGGATCGAGGATCTCGGGACGGTTTGTCGCCGCTAGTACCGCGACCGCCTCTACGGAATCAAAGCCGTCCATCTCGGTCAGGATCTGGTCTAGCGTCTGCTCGCGCTCGTCGTTTCCGCCCGTGATCGAGGCCGAGCCCTGACGCGAGCGTCCGATCGCGTCCAGTTCGTCGATGAAGATGATCGCGGGCGCCGCCGCCTTCGCCTTGGCGAAGAGATCCCGCACGCGCGAGGCGCCGACGCCGACGATCGCCTCGATGAACTCAGACGCGGAGATCGAGAAAAACGCGGCGCGTGCCTCGCCGGCCACCGCGCGGGCGAGTAGTGTCTTGCCGGTCCCCGGCGCGCCCGCGAGCAGCACCCCGTGCGGCATCCGCCCTCCGAGGCGCCCATAGCGCTCTGGGTTGCGCAGAAAGTCGACGATCTCGGTCAGCTCGGCCTTGGCCTCGTCGATTCCGGCGACGTCGGCGAACGTGATCCTGATCGTCGCCGGGTCGACCCGCCTCGCTTTCGACCGGCCAAAGTTACCCAGCGCGCCCGCCGCGCCTCCTCCCCCCGCGAAAGCGCGCCTCGCGAAGAGGACGAAAAGGCCGACCAGCAACAGGGTCGGTCCGAAGCCGAAAAGAAGCGCCCCGAAGACGGAGCCTCCGTGAGTGGGCGGCGAAGCGTTGATCTGGACGCCGTGGGCCTGAAGCAGCGCCGACAGCTGCGCGTTGTTCCAAAACGCCGGCACCTGCGTGGTGAACAGCCGCGTCGCGGGCGCCCCAGGGCCCGGATAGTGGACCGCGAGCTTGAACGCCCCCTGGATCGTGTCCCCCGTGGACGCGATCGAGACGACCCGTCCCGCCCGCACGGCGTGCACAAAGTACGGGCTGAAAGCGACGTTGACCCGAGGCTGCCCTCCAGGACGAGCGACCAAAAAAGAGCCGAAGTTGAGGGCTAGCAGCAGCACCACGAACCAAACAAACCACCGCGAACGATGCGGGGGGCGTGGCGCCGGCGCGTCCGGCATTCCTCTCCCATCCGAGGCCGGCGTGACTTGCCAACCACGTTCATCACGGGGCGTGTCCCCCGCCGGGCGAAATCGGTTGACTCGCGCCAGCCTCGTTACTCGCCGCCCCGCTGCCGTTAGTTCAAGCATCATGCAACTAGTCTACTACATCCGATAGTAGATGTGTCCGGCGTTGACCTTCCTGTGCGCCGCCGATCCGGAATCTCGTAGCCCGAGGCGCGCAACGCCCGGAGCCACTCGGCCGGCCGTGGACGTCCCGCACAGACCACCACCAAGACGTCGTCCCGCCCTGTGACGAACACGTCGAGGGTCTCGCTGAAGGCGAACAGCTCGCTACGCACTTCGAAGACGAGCTCGCGACCGTGCGTGACATGAATCGGGTGGGTCTTGAGACCTACGACACAGCATAGTAGCCATTGTCGACTCCGCCGCGAGAGCTACCGCCAGCCTACGAGGTCTTCCTGATTTTCGTCTACTACAGCCCGTAGGTGCTACCTCCGGTTCCTGCTACTATGCCGAATAGTAAGTTCCCAGCGAGATTCCGGAGGAAAGGTATTGCCGAGCGATAACGCCACCTCATCTCCCAGTCAGGAGGCGCTCGTGAGCGCCAGGGCGCTGAGGGGCGACTACGCCAGGGCTGCGGCGCTGTACGCGTATCGGATCGAAGCAGCCCGCGAAACCGCGCCGGTCGGTGCTGTGACGCGTTGGACGTCCGAGTATCGGCGCTCGGCTGCGAGCTGCCGGCTGCTCGGCCAGATCATCCGCGGCGAACGGGAGGCTGCGTGACCGTCGGCTCCAGATATGGACAGGCGGAACCCTCCGCTCTGCCACCCCTGCACGAGCTTGAGGCGGAGGTCATGGAGGTGGTCTGGGAGCGGGGCGAGGCGTCGGTTCGCGAGGTCATGGACGCGCTCAACGGTGCGACTCCGAAGGAGCGTGCCTACACCACGGTGATGACGATCATGGCCAGGTTAGGCGCCAAAGGAATGCTGCAGCGCAGGCGGGAAGGCAAGACAGACTTCTATCGAGCCACCCACGCGCGCGACCAATACAGGGACATCCGGGCCCGGGCGGAGCTGGAATCAGTGGTCGACGAGTACGGTGAGGTGGCGCTCGCTCACATCGCCCGGCAGATGGCGGCGCTTGACCCCCGGCGACGCCGCGCTCTGCAGCGTATTGCGCGTGGGAAGTAAGAGTATTGAGCCAGAGCACGAGACATCCGGCTGTGTTGCCCATCGCGCTTCTGGTCGGCGGGGTTGGTGCCGCCGCGGCAGCCGCGCCCGTGGGGGCCGCGATCGCCTCGGTTCACCGGGCTTCGGCAGCGACCGGACGGCTCCACGTGGTCGGCATTCCGTTCTCGTACCCAACGTTGAACGGCGCGGCGTGGCTCCTGCTCGGCCTGGCCCTGGTCGGCGCGTCGGCGATCGCGATCGCCCTGAGAGCGGTGCTGCGCCAGCACCAGGCCTACCGGCGATTCCTCTCTGACCTCCGGGTCGTCGGTCGCCTCCGGGACCGTTCAGGTGTCCAGGTGATCGCGGACCCGCGCCCGCAGGCGTTCTGCGCCGGGTACCTGCGGCCAAGGGTGTTTATCTCGCAGGCCGCCCTCGAGCTCCTCAACGATGCAGAGCTCGACGCCGTGCTTGCGCATGAGTACCACCACCGACGGGTCCGGGATCCGCTGCGCTTCGCGTGCGGCCGGATCTTCAGCCAAGGTCTGTTCTTCCTCCCCGTGTTGCGTGCGCTATTTCGACGTTACGCGGACCTTGCGGAGCTGGACGCGGACGAAGTGGCAGTTCGAGCAGGGGTCGGTGGACAGGCCGCGCTTGCCTCGGCGCTGCTCAGGTTCGAGGCCTCGGGAGGGGGGATCGAGCCGGCGCGCGTGGACGCGCTTCTGGGCCGCCCTATCGGCTGGAGGCGTCCCTGGTGGCTGGTGAGCGTGTCCGTCGGCTCGCTCGCGACCTTGATCTCCCTAACCTGGGTCGCGGGCCAGGCAGCATCGGCCCGGGCCACCCTTAACCTTCCCTTCTTGTCCTCGCAGCCGTGTCTGGTGATGCTGACGCTCGTGGCGCTTCTGTGCTGCGCGGTGATCTTCGGGCGTCGCACGGCGGCCTCGCGGGTCGCCGTTACTCGGGCGCGACAGGCGGCGTGACTGTCACGCCGCTCTGGGAAGCGAGCGAAGCGAGGATCTAAAGAAGTCGGCTTCGGCGATGCCCAGCGGACAGGACGGGGGCGAGCCATAGAGCCACTCGGACATCACGCGGTGCCAATTGGCCGTGGCCTCGAGCTGGCCGAGCCCGGCGAGCGTCATCGCCTGCATGCGGTTCGAGAACAGCGAGTTGGCGGGCATAGTCTCGTTGCGCATCAGGTCCCAATACTCGGATCGCGGGTCGGCCGCGTCGACCATCAGCCGCGAGACATACCGGGGTGTCAACGTCACGGGTTCGTCGGTGGCGTACCAGGCGTTCAACGCGCGGACGTGGGCGAGCACGCGCGCGGGGTCAAACTGGGGGTCACTGGGATCGAAGAATCCCAGCTCGGCGAGGCCGGCGTGGACCCTTCTGGCGTCCATCTCGAGCGCGGCGCGTAGAACCTCGAGCTCCGTTTCAATCGCCCCTCGGGGAACGATCTTTGTCATGCCGAAATCCAGAAAGGCCACGCGGCCGTCGGGCCGGAGCACAAAGTTGCCTGGATGCGGATCACCGGAGAAGTGTCCAAAGCGGTAGAGGGACCCGAAGTAGAAGCGAAAGACGATCTCACCCACGCGGTCGCGTTTTGCCTTCGGATAGGCTTTGAGCTGATCGAATCCGATGCCATCCACCCATTCGGTGACGAGCACCCGCTCGCGGCACAACTCGGTGATCACGTCCGGTATGACGATGAACGGGTGGTCGCGGTAGCGCCTCGCGAAAGCCCGCTGAGCCTGAGCTTCGTGCTCGTAGTCGAGCTCCTCGGTGATCCGCTCTCTCACCTCGACTGCGGTCGAGCCGGGATCCAATCCCGGCGCGAAACGGCGCGCGGCCCGGATCAGCAGTCCCAGGTTCTGAATATCGGCGCGGACGGCCGAGGCGATACCCGGGTACTGCACCTTGACCGCGACGTCGCGGCCATCGTGCAAGCGGGCTCGGTAGACCTGGCCGATCGAGGCTGCGGCAGCGGCATCGGGATCGAAGTCGGCGAATAGGTCCGCGATGCGCTCACCGAGGTCGTGTTCGACGACCTTCTGCATCTCCTTGAATGGGACCTGCGGAGCGGAGTTCCGCAATTCCGCGAGCTTTGTCTGAACGTCGTCCAGCTCATCGGCTGGCAGCCTGTCGAAGTCGATCAGAGATGCCATCTGCCCAACCTTCATCGCGCCGCCCTTCATTTGACCAAGCACCTCGGCCACATGCTCTGCCGTCTGAAGCCGCCGCCGGGCATCCGTTGCCTCGCGAGCCTCCTCCGAGCGGGACACGTTTGCGGCCTTGGCCACGTACGTGCGAGCGGTCTCAACGCCCAGCAGGCGCCCGAGCTGCGCGCCTCGGCGGAGACGACCGGCGGGGATGGATGCTTTGAGTTTCGGCATCGCGAGGTATTCTACTACATCGTGTCGTAGATTTCACCCTGCGGGCAGATGACGTGATGTTGGCCCTTGTCCGCGGATGGTGCGCGAGCGCGTAACGCCTGCGTCGTGGTCGGGCCTTCGTTGAACAACGTGCGCGATGCCCTCGAGCATGCGTCCGAAGACGAATTGGTGAATGGGGCAGAAGAGGTACCAGTACGCCAGTCCCACGTATCCCGCGGGGTCGAAGATCGTGGTTTGGCGGATGCGCGCAGCTGGGCCGTCCTCGTCCACCTCGAACTGCAGCCACAGCCGTCCCGGAATCTTCATCTCTGCGGCGAGACGCAGCAGCTGTCCTTGCTGAAGAGTCTCCACGCGCCAGAAGTCGACGGTGTCCCCAACCCGCAGATCGTATGCGTCGCGCCGGCCGCGACGGAAGCCGACGCCGCCCCGCACCGTGTCGAGGAACCCTCGGATGCGCCAGAACCAATCATCGGCGTACCACCCGGTCTGAGCGCCGATGCGCTGGATCGGATCAAATGCGTCTTTGGCCGACGCCGGGATGTCGGCGGCTCGGGACGAGACCATGCGGCGTCCGAACGAAGTCCCGGCGAGGCGGCGCGGACTGTCGGGGCCGAGCGCGTCGGACCATCTCGTCTCCGCGAAGTCGTGATCCTCGTTGACCAGCGCGCGCTCGACGGCAGCGCTCAGCCCGCGGGGTCTGATCGGAAAGGCCTCGAGCGCGGTATCGCTGTGGACGACGGTCTCGTTTTGGAGGCTGTCGACCATGGCGCCGGCGACTCGCCCATAAACCGGCGTGATCAGGCCCAGGAGGAAGCGCGAGGCCCGCGGGGTCATGAGCGGGGACTGGTGCAGGCGCCTGCGCAGCCCACGCTGCCGAGCGTATTCGCGCATGATCTCCGCGTAGGTCACGCGATCGGCGCCCCCGATTTCGAGGACCGCGCCGCCTGGAGTCTTCCATTCCAGAGCCGCCGTCAGGTACTCGAGCACGTCTTCGATGGCGATCGGCTGCGCCGCGGTCTCGACCCACCGTGGGGTGACCATGATGGGCAGGCTTTCGACGAGTGCGCGAACGGTCTCATAAGAGGCGCTCCCTGAGCCGATCACGATCGAGGCGCGAAACTCGATCGTGGTCACGCCTGAGGAACGAAGCACATCTCCGACCTCCTGTCTGCTCGCGAGATGGGAGGACAGTGAGCTGCGGCCGTCGCCCAGGCCACCGAGGTAGATGATTCGGCGCGCTCCGGCCGCTCGGGCTGCGGAGGCGAAATTGGAGGCGGCCACGCGATCGAGCTCCACGAACGGACTCGCGGCAGCCATCGAGTGGATCAGGTAGTAGGCAGTTTGGACGCCTTCCATCGCCGCCCGTAGGGATTCCGGAGCCAAGGCGTCTCCGGCGACAACGTCGGTCGTGTCCGCGACTCTCCCCGCGAGCGCGTCGGGACGCCTCGTCAGGCAGCGAATCCGGTGGCACCCGTTCGATTCGAGTCGATGGAGCAGACGCCCCCCGACATAGCCCGTGGCCCCGGTGATGAGGATGGTCTGTGGCTGGTGCCTGGCCATCGCACCATGGAGTCTACTACTCCTGATCGTAGATTGCTCGTCGGATTACGACTAAGCGTCGTAGATTGGGGAAGATCGCTCGCGCAAAGAGCGTCTTCCTTAACGACAAGCGATTGGGCCCCATGTCACTCGCTTCGCTTTTGAGGACCACGGCATGAGGCCCCAAAGACAAGGAGTTACAACTATGAGTCGCATACGGTTATCAGTTGCGGGCGCCGTCGTGGCGATCGCCATTGCCGTCGGGATCGTTGTCTCAACCAGCGGCGGAAGCGCGAAGACAATTCGCCCAGCCCGTCCGGCCGC
>DASYAP010000219.1:0-5719 GCA_036501265.1 Solirubrobacteraceae bacterium
CGCGTTTGCCTGCGGCGCTTCAGGGCCGGGGGGCGTGAGTCTCCGCGCGCTAGCCCGCGTCAACGTTGCCGCGATCGAGCGCAATGTGGCGCGCCTGCGGCGCGACCTGCAGGGCGCCGCAGAGCTTTGCGCGGTGGTCAAAGCAGACGGCTACGGCCATGGCGGCGCAGCCGCGGCTCGCGCGGCCCTGGATGGCGGGGCCAGCCGGATCGCAGTCGCGACCGCCCAGGAGGCCGACGCGCTGCGCCGCGAAGGCGTCGAGGCCAGGTTGCTCATCATGGGCGCGATCAGCGCCGACGAGCTCCCTTACGCGCTGAACGCCCACGCCGACCTCGTGGCCTGGGACGAGAGCTTCGTCGACGCCGCGGCCGCGGCGGCACGAGTGCGCGAACGGCCGGTAAGGGTCCACGTCAAGCTCGACACCGGCATGGGGAGGCTCGGCACTCGCGACCACGGGCAGGCGCTGGCGGTGGCGGAGCGTGTTGCGGAGGGACCAGCGCTCGAGCTCGTCGGCGCCATGACCCATTTTGCAACTGCCGACGAGGATCTCGAGTTCGTCTTTTGTCAGTTGGAGCGTTTCGGACCGTTCGTTGAGGCGCTTCGGCGCCACTATCCGGCCATCACCGTCCACGCCGCCAACAGTGCCGCCATGCTGCGCTTGCCGGAGACTCACTTTGACCTGGTTCGGTGCGGGATCGCGATCTACGGCTGTGACCCTATGGGCGAGGATCCAGGGCTGCGCGAGCTCGAGCCCGCGCTCGAGCTGACCTCCTACGTGGCGGCGGTAAAGCCCGCCCAACCCGGCGACGGCGCAGGGTACGGACGACGGTTTGTCGCGGACGAGCCGACCAGGATCGCGACCGTTCCAATCGGGTACGGAGACGGCGTAAGGCGAGCCTGTGGCGGCAGCTGCGAGCTGCTCATTGGAGGCGCGCGCTATCCGCTCGTGGGCGCTGTCAGCATGGACAACGTCACGCTCGATGTGGGACTGGAGGCGGCCATCGCCCCGGGCGACCGCGTGACGCTGATCGGGTCTGACGGCGACGAGCGCCAGACGGCCGAGGCGCTGGCCCGCCGGATCGGGACGATCAACTACGAGATCGTGTGTGCGATATCGAGCCGCGTGCCGCGTCAATACCACCGTGACGGAGAGCCCACTCGATGAGTGGCCAGGACCCGCTCGGGGCCCTTGCCTCGATAGCGGGCAAGGCCTGGCTCGTGGGCGGGGCGCTCCGCGACCGCCTGCTGGGCCGCGTCACCGCCGACTACGACGTTGCCGTGGAGGGCGATCCCGCGCCGCTGGCGCGGGCGCTGTCCCGCCGGGCCGGCGGATACGCATTCATGCTCTCGGAGGGGTTCGGCGGCTGGCGGGTGGTCGCGCGGGGGCGCGACTGGCAGGTGGACCTCCTGCCGGTCGCAGAGGGGCGGATCGAGACCGACCTCGCCGCGCGCGACTTCACCATCAACGCCCTCGCCCTGCCGATCGCGAGTTTGGCGGACGGGGGCGCCTTTGCAGGCAACGTCGACAGCGCCAAAGTGATCGACCCGTTTGGCGGAGTCCCCGACCTGCACGAGCGACGCCTCCGTATGGTGTCGCAGGACGGGTTCGAACGCGATCCGCTGCGTGTTCTGCGACTCGCGCGCCTGAAGTGTGAGCTGAGCTTTGCTGTCGATGGGAACACCCGCGAGGCGGCCCGGCGGAGCGCCCCGCAACTGGAATGGGTGGCCGCGGAGCGCATCTTCGCCGAGTTCAAGCGGATCGTCTGCTGTGATCGCGCCCTAGACGGCCTGGCAGAGATGGACACGCTCGGAGCTACCGATGTCGTGCTACCTGAGCTCACAGCGCTGCGAGGGGTGAGCCAGAGCCCGTACCACCATCTCGACGTCTACGAGCACACTCGCGCGGTGCTGGTCGAGACGATCGCGCTCCAGCGCGATCTCAGGCCCGCATTCGCCGAGCACGCAGGCGGCGTGGAGGCTGTGCTGGGCGAGCCGCTCGCAGATGAACTAACGCGCGGGCAGGCCCTGCGTCTCGGAGCGCTATTTCACGACATCGCAAAACCCCGCACGAGAGAGGTCATCGCCGACGGGCGAGTGACCTTCATGGGCCACGACGTGGCCGGTGCTGCCCTCGCCGGCGAGGTGCTCGGCAGGCTGCGGGCGAGCGACCGGCTGCGTCAGCACGTGGCAGCCCTGACCGAGCACCACCTGGCGCTCGGATTCCTGGTCCACCAGGCTCCCCTGGGGCGGCGGGACATCTATCGCTACCTAAGGGCGTGCCAGCCGGTCGAAGTTGACGTGACGGTGCTGAGCGTCGCGGACCGTCTGGCGACCAGAGGCGAGGCGGTCCGCGAGCAGGCCATCGAGAGCCACTCGGCGCTTGCTCGTGAACTTGTGGCTCAGGCTCTCGCGTGGCGGGCGGCGCCTCCGCGTCCCCCGATCCGGGGCGATGAGCTGATAGAGGCGCTCGGAATCAGACCGGGCCCGGAGCTGGGACGGGTACTTGAGGAGCTACGCGAGGCGAGCTTTGCGGGCGAGATTCACACGCGCGAGGAGGCCCTCGAGCTGGCCTCACGTCTCCACGAGCGCGGCCGTTAGCGCCGCGGGTCGATCGCATTTGCGCCTCGTGCGCGCGACCAGACAACGAACCCTGCGGTCGATCGTCACAAATACACCTAACTTCGAGCCGCGATGCGCGTTGTGACAGTGGGACAACTCTGGGAGGTTGGGTGATGAGACGGTTTTTGCTTCTGGGTTTGTTGGTGGTGGCCGCGGGAGGTGGCGCCGCCGGAGCGCTGGCGCGCGGCGCACACGGTGCTGGCAATGTCGAGCCCGCGGTATCTCTGAGAGCCTCGGATATGGCACCGGTTCCGGGTGACCGGGTGGTGTTCCGCGGTCGCGTGACCCCCTTTCGGGCTGGGAAACAGGTGCGCTTCCAGCAGCTTGGTCGCGGTGGCTGGCGTACGGTCGCCGCCCCGCGGTTGAGCCATAGCTCCGGCTTCTCGCTCGCGCGCAGGCTCACCTCTTCCGGCGCGGTCGCCTTCCGGGTCGTGCTGCCGGCAGGCGCCCGCAGCGCGTCGGCATCCTCGCCGCCGTTGAGTTTGTCCGTGAGCGAGATACACATGATCAAGCACGTCGTGGTGATCATGCAGGAGAACCGGTCCTTTGACCAGTACTTCGGCACGTTTCCCGGCGCCGAGGGGATCCCAGGAGTGGCCGGCAATCCCGGGAAGATGCCGTGCGTGCCCGATCCGCTTGGGACGCACTGCAGCAAACCGTTTCGCGACCGAAATGACGAGAACTTCGGTGGCCCGCACGGTCAGTCCAATGCAGCCGCTGACATGGATTGCACCGACCTGGCGACGCGTAGCGGGTGCAGGATGGATGGCTTTGTGGCGCAGGCGGAGAAGGGAAAGTCCTGCACGACCCTCGCGCCCAACTGCAGCCCCTGCAAGGGCTCCAGCAACAAGCAGGGATGTCTTGACGTGATGGGCTACCACGACAGCGCTGACATCCCTAACTACTGGACCTACGCGCACGACTTCGTACTCCAGGACCACATGTACGAGCCCAACGCCTCTTGGAGCCTGCCGCAGCACCTGTTCCTAGTCTCCGAGTGGGCGGCGGTCTGCTCAGATCCCAGCAACGCCTTTTCATGCAAGAACGAGATTCAGCGCGACGTGAGACCCAACGGGAAACTCCTCTACGCCTGGACCGACATCACCTACCTGCTTCACCGCTTCGGGGTGAGCTGGCGCTACTACGTGTTCAAAGGGACCGAGCCCGACTGCGAGCAGGACACCCAGATGACCTGCTCTCCCAAGCCTCAGGCCGCGAAGACACCAGGGATCTGGAACCCGCTGCCGTCGTTCACCGATGTCACCGCCGACTCACAGCGCTCGAATGTCAAGTCGCTATCTGGCCTTTTCGCTGCGGCCAAGGCTGGTTCGCTGCCCGCGGTCTCGTGGGTCATTCCCAACGGAACCGTCTCTGAACACCCCACGGGGCTGGTTAGCGCCGGCCAGACCTATGTAACCGGCCTTATCAACGCGATCATGCAGAGCCCGGATTGGAGCTCCACCGCGATCTTCCTCACCTGGGATGACTGGGGCGGGTTCTACGACCAGACCGTGCCGCCGGCGGTCGACCAGAACGGTTACGGGCTGCGCGTGCCTGGAATGGTCATCAGCCCCTACGCGAAGAGCGGCTACGTGGACCACCAGACGCTCAGCCAGGACGCCTACAACAAGTTCATCGAAGACGACTTCCTCTCCGGCCAGCGTCTAGACCCCAGCACCGACGGGCGGCCGGACCCGAGGCCCGATGTACGCGAGTCAAATCCCCAACTGGGCAGCCTCATGACTGACTTCAACTTTTCACAGCAGCCGAGGTCACCGGTTCTCCTACCGGTCTGTCCCTCCACGGATCTGCGCCCCCAGCCCACCTGTTGACCGGGCAGGGATGATCGGCTACGGGCTTTATGCCGCGGGTCGCGGCGGACACCATCGGGGATAAATTCCTGCTAATCGGGTGAATTGGGTGTAGCCACGGCGGTTGGCGCGGATCGCATACAGTTGCGGCGGGGATCACATGAGCACGTATGCGATCGAAGGAGGGCAGGCCGGCAAGCAGCGGCTCGATGTTCTGGCCGCCGTGATGCAGCCGCACACGGCGTGGCTGCTTGACACGGTTGGCGTCGCCCCCGGCAGCCGCTGCATCGACGTCGGGTGCGGAGGCGGTCACGTCAGCCGCGAGCTCGCACGCCGCGTGGGTCCGGACGGCCGCGTAGTTGGAATCGATCTTGACCCGGATGTGGTCTCGCTGGCGCGCGCCGATGCCCAGCGGGAAGGGTTCACCAATCTGTGCTTTGAAGTGGGAGACGCCGCTGGGCTAGACGCCGCGGATTACGACGTGGCCTACTGCCGCTTTTTGTTGTCTCACGTCCAAGGTCCAGCCGAAGTGCTTGAAAGCATCGTCGCGACGGTCCGGCCGGGCGGCGCGGTGATTCTCGAGGACACCGACTTCGCGGCCAGTTTCTGCTACCCGGAGTCTGCTGCGTACCAGCGCTTTGTGCAGCTGTACCGCGAGGCCGTATCGCGATTCGGCGGCGACGCCGACATCGGCCCGGCGCTCCCGGGGCTCCTGCGTGCGGCAGGGGTGGGAGGCATCGAGCTTGACGTCTGCCAGCCCACCGCGCTGACCGGTCCGACGAAGCTGATGAGCGTGGTGACCCTCGAGCGAATCTCCCGTGCGGTTATCGGCGAGCGGCTCGCCAGCCCCGACGAGCTCGACTCGCTCCTTGGCGCCCTGCGCGATTACTACGGGAATCCCACGACCCTCATGAGCACTCCACGGATCGTCCGGGCCTGGGGACGGACGCGGCTGACCGGCTCGAAGTAGGCTTCCCGCCCCATGGCGCAGAGCGAAGAGCAACTCGATGGCTGAGAGCGACTGCATCTTCTGCAAGATCGTGTCTGGGGAGGTGCCCGCGACCATCATCCGCGAGGACGAGCGCACTGTCGCCTTCATGGACATCAACCCGGCGACGCGAGGACATACATTGGTGGTCCCGCGCCGCCACGTGCGCGACCTGCTCGAGATCGGCCACGAAGACCTCGCGGCCACGATGGCGGCTGCCCAGGACCTGGCGCAGAGGGTCGTCGACCGCCTCGGAGCCGCCGGCGTGAATCTGCTCAACAGTTGCGGCCAGGCGGCATGG
>DASYAP010000220.1:0-3846 GCA_036501265.1 Solirubrobacteraceae bacterium
GACCCCGGCGACATCTGGTACCCGCCGAAGAGCTACCTGACGACGTCGGTGAAGATGACCTTCGAGAACGGAGCGGCGGTGAAGATTGAAGGGCGGTCGGACGCCCGCATGATCCGCGAGTACATCGAGGGCTGGCGGGACCCCGAGGGCTACATGATCTCCCACATCGGATTCGGCGGACACCGGCGGGGACTGTGGAACGCCGTGCTGTTCCAGGATCCGCTCGACATCATCGGCCAAGACGGCCGCACGGCGTGGGGCACGACGCTGTTCGCGCTCGGCTCCAATGTCACTTTCGGCGGCACTCACACGACCGGCTGCCACCAGGACTTTGCGCTCAAGCAGCAGCGGTTCTACCTCGACGACGAGCTGGTTGCAGACAGCGGCACGGTGATCCCGGATTACCTCCAGTAGCTGGCATGAAGTCGGCCCCCTTCAGCTACGTGCGCCCGGACTCGGTGCAGGAGGCGCTGCGCGTCCTCGGTGAGCATGCCGGAGGCGCGCGGGTCCTCGCAGGCGGGCAGAGCCTCGTGCCGATGCTGCAGATGCGCCTGATGCAACTGGACGCTCTGATCGATATCAACCTGCTCGAAGGCCTCGACGAGGTGCGAGCCGCGGGTGCGGAGACGGTCTTTGGGCCGCTGGTGCGCTACGCGACGATCGAGAAGCTAGCCCTCGTGTCGGAGCGGCTTCCCCTGCTTCAGTGCGTGACGCGGTTTGTAGGCGACCCGCAGGTCCGCAACCGCGGCACCATCGGTGGCAGCCTCGCCCAAGCCGACCCGACCGGAGAGATCCCTTTGGCCTGCCTTGCCCTCGATGCCACGATCGTGGCCGCCAGCGTGTCGGGCACACGCGAGATCCCGATCGATGACTTCCTCGTGAGCTCGTACACCACCGCGCTTGAACCCGAGGAGATGATCACCGAGATTCGCTTCCCGCTCGCTCCCCACCATTTCGCGTTTCTGGAACGAAACCGCAAGCACAACGATTTCGCGGTGATCAACGTCGCGGTCCTCGGCCGCCGGAGCAACGACGGCGTATGGTCAGATCTGCGAATCGTGTTGGGCGGTGTCGACGACCGAGCGGTCCGGGCTAGGGGGTCCGCCGCGTCTCTCGAGGGCAGCTCTCTGGAGGAGGACGCGATCGCTGAGGCCGCCCAGCTCGCGCTCGATATCATCGACCCGCCGAGCGATATCCGGGCCACGGCCGAGTATCGCCGCCATCTGGTCCCGGTTTACGTGCGCCGTGCGCTGCGCAAGCTGCGCGATGACCACCAGCACGCCCATGCCTGAGCGAGTCGAGGTCACAGTGACGGTGAACGGCCGCAAGCATCGCCGGCAGGTCGAGCCGCGAATGCACCTGGCGGACTTTCTGCGCCATGAGCTGGGTCTGACGGGGACACATATCGGCTGTGAACAGGGCGTTTGCGGAAACTGCACCGTCCTTGTCAACGGCCAGGCCGTGAAGTCCTGCCTGATATTCGCGCCGCAGGCAGACGGGCAGCGTGTGACCACGGTCGAATCGCTGGGCGAGGAGGAGGAGCTGCATCCGCTGCAACAGGCCTTCAAGGACGCGCACGCCTTGCAATGTGGCTACTGCACTCCAGGGTTCCTGATGGCTGCCGTCGCAATCGCGGGGGAGGGACGAAACCCGAGTCGTGAAGAGCTTCGCGAGGAGCTCTCGGGCGTGATCTGTCGCTGCACGGGCTACGAGAACATTGTCACGGCAGTCCGGCGCTACCTGGACGAGAGGGAAGAGGTCGAGGCGCTCGGTGGCTGAGGTAGTCGAGACCACGCGCACGGACCCACGCGAGGGCCGGATCGGATCCTCGATCAGCCGAAAGGAGGACGACAGGCTGTTGCGCGGCGAGGGCCGCTTCGCCGACGACGTGGACCCCGGGCACTGCCTCCATATGGCGGTCGGTCGCTGTCCGTTTCCGCACGCTCGGATTCTCTCGATTGACGTCTCTGAGGCCGTCGCGCTTGACGGGGTCGAGGACGCCTTGGTCGGCGCGGACGTGGTCCGCCGAAGCGACCCGATCAGCGTGCTTCGGCCGGTCGCCGACGCGCCGGACCTGGACTTCTATGCGATGGCCACCGACGTGGCGGTGTTCGAAGGCCATCCGGTCGTCAGTGTCGCTGCGTCGAGCCGGCACGTCGCCGAAGACGCGATCGGTCTGATCGAGATCGACTATGAACCGCTCCCGCACGTTTTCGACGTCGAGTCGGCGATGGACCCGCGGTCTCCGGTTCTGCACCCCGACGTGTTGAAGTCCAACCTCCTCGTCAGGAGATTGACGGGGGCAGGCGATCCTGAGGCCAGGCTCGCCGAGGCGGACGCCGTCGTCGAGGACCGGTTCTCGGTCAATCGCGTCAGCGCCCTGCCGATGGAGACTCGCGCGATCGTCGCCGAGTGGCAGCCCGGTGCGCGCGAGCTGACTGTCCGGCATTCCACTCAGGTGCCGCACCTCGTCCGCAAGCAGCTGGCGGAATCCCTGCGTCTCGAGGACGGCGCGGTGCGGGTGATTGCCTCCGATGTCGGCGGAGGGTTTGGCTTGAAACTCGGGATCTACCCCGAGGACGTGCTGGCCTCCCTGCACGCGATGCGGACTCGCCGGCCTGTGAAGTGGATCGAGGACCGGATCGAGTTCTTCCGGGCAAGCACCCAGGGCCGCGAATCGGTCCACAAGGTGCGCATCGGCGCGCGCGCGGACGGCCAGATCACCGGAATGTTCGATGCCTACGCGGTCGATTGCGGCGGCTACAACTCGGCAATGGGGTCGCCGCAGCTCACCAGCCACATGTTCACCGGCCCCTACCGAGTGAACGATGCCGGGACCGAGCACAGCGTGATCTTGACCAACAAGTCGCCCGTGGGCGCCTATCGCGGCTACGGGCAGCCCGAGTCCTGTTTCGTACGCGAACTGCTCATCGACCGGCTGGCCCGCCGCCTGGACCGTGACCGGGTGGAGCTGCGCGCTCAGAACATGGTGCGACCAGAAGATATGCCTTGGCAGAGCACCTCCGGGGCGACATATGACAGCGGTGATTACGAAGCGTGCCTCAGGATGGCGGCGCAGGCAATCGGCTATGACGACCACGTCAAGCAGAGCCGCGGTCCGCGCGCGGACGGACGCTACGTGGGCGTCGGGCTCGCCTCGTTCGTTGAACGCACCGGTTACGGCAGTTCGAAGTTCCTTGCCAAGCGCGGGTCGCGCTTTGGCGCCCACGAAAGCGTCACTCTGCGCGCCAACCGCTCCGGCGGCGTAGACGTTTATAACGGCGTCTCGACTTTCGGGGTGGGAAGTGAGACATCGTTCGCCCAGATCGTCGCGGAGGTCATCGGCATCGACTTCGACGCAGTCCGCGTACACCTGGGCGACACCGGAGCATCGCCTCTCAACACAGGTGGGTTTGCCTCGAGGACGCTCATCGCCTCGGCGGGCGCCCTCCGTCGAGCCGGCGAGGAGCTCCGCGACAAGATCCTGCGCATCGGCGCGTTTATGCTCGATGCCGGCCCCGAGGATGCCATGATCTCCGGAGGTGTGGTTTGCCTTCGTCAAGACCCGAACGCGTGTGTCTCGCTTGCCGAGGTGCACGATCGGGCAATAATCAACCAGGGGATGCCGCCCGGCGAAGAGCCAGGCCTTGAGGCGAGCGCGCAGTTCGAGCCCGAAGGGGCTGCCTACGGGTACGGCACGGCGGCGGCTCTGGTGTCCGTCGATCCAGAGACAGGCGACTTCGACGTGGAGCGGTTTGTCGTGGTGCACGACTGCGGTACGCCGGTGAATCCCGTGCTGATAGACGGCCAGGTGCTCGGGGGGTTGGCCCAGGGGTACGGACAGGC
>DASYAP010000221.1:0-7048 GCA_036501265.1 Solirubrobacteraceae bacterium
ACGTGGGTCGTGCTCGAGGTTGGCGGAGTCGTCGGCTCCGGTCAGGGAGTGTCGACCGACATCCTTGAGGCGGGCGGCCGCGCATACATGCGCGCGCTATCAAACGCGCTACGGCGCCAGCGGGTTGAGGCCGAGGCGCAAACGGAGGCTGTCCCGACGCCCTAGCGAAGCCGCCACCTGCGTCGCGGCCGATCGGCCGCAGAGCACGACTGGCTCGCCGAACTCCCAGCGGCCGACTCCCCGCGATCTTGCGCGGCTGTGGATCGCCTCGGACACGAGCAGCCGCGATGGGCTGGACTCCAATCGAGACCTGCATTCGTATGGCGGCGCAACTCCTTGGCGGCTCGTCCAGAGACGCGGTTTGCGCGGAAACCGCGACTCTGCGGACGATTCGCTTCCACGGTTGAGAAGCCGCAGACTGCACGATCGCCTTGGCGACTCCTCGATCGCGCGGATCGCCGAGACCGGACGAGTGCTTCGCGACGAAGGCGGTCGTGAGCTCTCCCGCATGACGGATGGTTCTGTTGTCGCCAAGGCGGTCGCAGGCCGTCGGGCGGGTTGGAGACGAATGCGATCGCCCGTGAGAGGCGCACCTTCTGCGCAAACCCTTAAGACAGCGGCGGGCGCGACCGGACACCGAGGCTGTTCCGCGCCGGGGGGAGCGTTCCTGGCTGGCTAGCTGGTGCTGATCACCATGTTGAGGAGGATGTCGTGCTCGAGCGGCGCGGCTATCGGTGACTGGGGATCGCCGTAGCCCAGACGCAGGGTCGGATTGTACGAGTCGTCTATGAGCTCCGCGTGGGCCGGCGCTGCTCCATCCTCCGCTCCCGCGGGCCATGGTTGGCCGGTGGCCTGCATCACCGCCGCCTGGAGGCGTTCGAGCATCCAGTGCGTCACCCGCTGCAGTCGTTCAGCGGCCGGGCCAGGCTCGGCCACGATCCAGCCCGGCCGGATTTGGAAGTCTGACTCGGAGCCTGAATCGGGCACTAGGAGATGAATGTCGCTGCGGGCCGATCCTAGGACCGTCCAGCCGGGAGGAAGGATCCGCCTGAACCCTAAGGTCAGCATCCTGATGAGGACGTCGAACTGGATCCAGGCCAGCTCGCCCTCGTCGACTCCCGGGTCGGTTCCGGGCAGTCCTCGCGCCAAGGTGCGCACCAGCCGCTGGGTGTGCGGCCGGGTGAGTCTGGTCGTTGTCCGGTCCTGGCTGTCGAGCGTGGCCAGGAGCAGGTGCCCGGTGCTGATCTGGGGGTGCCCGAATCGGTAGGCCAGCTTCAGGGCATTCTCGGCAACCACCCGACGTGCGGTCTGGCTGAAGATGCCTGTCGCCTGGTGTGAGGGATCCGGCCCATGGAGCCTGGCCCACTCCATCGCCTCACCAACCGGCCCCAGCTCGCCCTCCTCCCACAGCGGCGAGAGGACCCGCGCGGCGAAGCTCTCTGCGACCTGCAGACACCCGAGCAGGAGATGGAACGGGTCGACCTCGCGGTGCTCCAGGAGCGCGGCGGTCTCAGCCGCAGCCCGGATGGCGCGCCGGGCGTCCGGGGTGAACCGCTCGAACGCCGGCACGGGCACATAGGCGCGCCGCACGGTCTCGTCCATCGCTGCTCTCACCAACTCGACCCTGGTCTCCTGATCGCTCAACGCCGAGCCGGGCGGGTGGCGCTCATCGACAACGTGCGCCAGATCGTCAAGCCCCAGCCCGCCCAACAGCGCTCGGACACGCTCATCGCCGGCCAGCGCCAGCAGCACGTGCACGCCATCAGGCCGCCGCTGACCCCGTTCGGCCGCCACCGCGACCGCCCGCTGCAGCACCGCCTCGGCTGTCCGGGATCGCCCCAGCCGCCCCAGTACGAGATCGTCTCCCAGGCCGCCGGCGCGAACGACGGCCGCGTACAACTCACCTGCCCCCACCCCGCACTCGCGCAACAGCTCGTTGACCGGTCCCCGCCGGGAGAAGGCAAGCAGCAGATGCTCAGGCTCGACCATCATCCGCCCCAGCATCCGCGCCTCATCCTCCGCCAGCAAAATGAGATCCGGCGCGTCACCGGCAAACAGGCTCATCAACCACCATCATCCCCGAACCACAACCACCGCCCCCTGCGCACCCCCGCTTCCCCGGCTCGACGACGCAGCTCATACCGACGGGCCGAGCCGGCCCAGCACCCCAGTCAGCGATGGGAACCTGCTAACCGCCACGTTTCATGCGATTCGGTCGCCTCGCGCTCGCCCACCGCTTGGGTTTACTCGCCTCGCGACCGGAGGGCCTGGCTGGCGTTGCTTTGGACGTCGACGGGCACTCTGGCGCCGAGCGGCTCTCGAAGGCGGGCCGGGACTTGGTGAACATGTCCGATCGCCCGACGGGGGCCAGTCCGCCCCGTGTCCTCGCCACCGGTAACCAAAGCCACGGCCCGATCGGAATCGACGGCCTCGGCCCGCGGGTAGCGCTCGTACTCGGGAGCCGCCCCCAGCCAATACAGGGTCACCGTCCGATCGTCGGCGCCGACCTCAATCCGTGCGCCGAGATCTTGGGCCGGGGCCTTTCGATGAATGCCATCTTGGCCTCTCCGGTCTTGAACTCATGCTCGACAAACACGCGCTGGCCAACCATCACCACCGGTCTGGGAACCTCATCGACCGGGAACGCGGACCACCGGCAGACGGCCCACCGCGCCCACTCCAAGCCCTCGGCAAACCGCCGATCCAACGCGCGCTGATCCCGGACCCAGCTCACCTCTCATGACCGCTCAAGACTAGGGACCGCCCTGACAGCCTCACGCGAATCCAATCGTCCGCCCCCGACTCGCGCTGGCGAGTGCTCTCGTGGCAAAGGACTCGTCCGGTGTCGGCGATTGGCGCGATCGAGACGTCGCCATTGCGCTCGCGCGCCGGAGCGCCGTATTAGAGGCGAAAGCGATCGCCCGCGTGATGCACGCTTTCCGCGCTTATGAGGGCTCCGGTGGGAGAGGGGTCCGAGTAGTGCGGGAGACGCAAAGCGGGAATCGGCTCGGGCTGGTATTGCTCGAGGGGGCATCTATGACGATTTCCGGAGAGATCAGGAGCTCAGGGTCGTTGCGCCGGTGTCGTCGCCACTCGTCTTAGCTTTCGCCGATTCGCGAATGCGGAAGTGGCAGGGAGTGGTGCTCGGTGGTGTCGTTAGGCCGCGAAGGAGCGCAGGTAGGCGTATGCGGCGTCGAGCGCGATGCGGAGCTGTTGGGGGTCGCGTCGGGTTTGGGTGAGGACGAGCCCGCCCTGGATGGCGGCGAGGGTCGCTGTCGCGAGACTGGTGGGGTCTGCGCCGCGGCGGAGCTTGCCGTCGGCTTGCATCTGTCGTAGCCCCTCTCGCAGTGGCGCCTCCCAGCGGTCAAAGCCACCGGCGAGCTCGGCGCGGGCTTTTTCGTCTGTCTCGGCGAGTTCGCCGGCGAGGCTGCCGATCGGGCATCCCCCGATGGCGTGACGGTCGACCTGTAGCTGGACGAGGTCGTCGCACCAGCCGGCGATCGCGGCCCAGGAGGAGAGATCGGCGAGCGCGGGCTGGGCGCCGAGGACCTGCTGGACGGTGCGGTCGATTACGGCGTGGACGAGGTCTTCCTTGTCGGCGAAGTAGTGGTAGAGCTGGCCCTTGCTGACGGTGGCGGCGGCGCGCACGTCATCGAGGCTGGTGCCCGCGACGCCGTGTTCGAAGACGAGCTCGGTGGCCGCGTCGAGCACGCGATTACGCGTGGCGCGGCCCTTCTCGGTACGGGGTTCGGCAACGGTCATATGTAAAGGATAGCTCCTTTTGGACCGGTAGGTCCAGTCTGTGCTAGGCTCTGCCGGCGTGGACTACAGGGTCCAAAATCTATCTGAGCGACAGGAGAGCAGATGACCGTCCAGGGCAAGACAGTGCTGGTAACCGGCGGCACCTCCGGGATCGGTGAGGCGATCGCCCGCGTCTACGCCGCAGAGGGCGCGGCTGTGGTGATCACCGGGCGCAGCGAAGAGCGAGGCCGGCAGATCGCTGACTCGCTGACGAACGACGGGGCGCGGGTCCGGTTCATCCGCGCGGACCTCGAGGACATCGATGACGTCCGGCGCCTGGCCGACGAGGTCGACCGCGTCGACGTGCTCGTCAACAACGCCGGCGCGTTCCCGTTCGGCCCTACTGACGAGATCGACAGCGACGTATTTGACTCGACGTTCGCCGTGAACGTGAAGGCGCCGTTCTTCCTGACCGGGGCGTTCGCGCCACGGATGGCGGCCAACGGCGGCGGCGCGATCGTGAACATCTCGACGATGGTGGCCAGCTTCGGGCTTCCCGGCATGGCGCTCTATGGCTCGACAAAGGCAGCGGTCGAGCTGCTCACCAAGACGTGGGCGGCCGAATACGGACCCGAGGGCGTCCGCGTCAACGCCGTGGCCCCCGGCCCGACGAGGACACCCGGGACCGAGGCGATGGGCGAGAACCTCGACCAGATCGCGAGCACGCTCCCACTGGGTCGCCCAGCCGCGCCGAAGGAGATCGCCAACGCGGCGCTGTTCCTCGGCTCGGATGAGGCCTCCTACGTCAACGGCGCGGTCGTAGCGGTCGATGGCGGCCGCACCGCCGTGTAGCCGGCCAGTTCGAAACCCGCGACGTCGACCCAACCGAGAAAGGAATAGAAGCGATGTCCAGCACCACCCCGGTCCCCGCAATCCGGGGCGTTCGTCCAACCCAGCCGGCGCCGGACCTCACGGTGCCGCTTCTGCGCGGAGGCACCTACCGTCTCGCCGATCAGCGACCGAGGCTCTTCACGATGGTCGTGTTCTTTCGCGGCCTGCACTGCCCGGTCTGCCGAGCCCAGTTGAGGGAGGTTGAGCGCCGGCTTGTCGAGCTCGAGGAGCGCGGCATCGAAGTGATCGCCGTCAGCGGCGAGACGGGTGAGCGCACGACCACGCTCGCGCAGGAGTGGCAGCTCGAGCGCCTGCCCCTCGCCTATGCGCTGACCGAAGACCAGATGCGCGCCTGGGGTCTGTTCATCTCCCGCGGCATCAATGAGGGCGAGCCGGCGCTTTTCAACGAGCCCGGCCTGTTCTTGATCTCCCCGGATCACACGGTGTACTACGCGTCGGTCCTGTCCATGCCCGTGGGGCGGCTCCCGCTCGGGGATCTGCTCGACGGCATCGACTACTGGACTACCCACGACTACCCAGCACGCGGAGGGGCCTAGATGAGCGAGGCCAGCGCGGTAGCCGGCACGAATGCCCACCCACAGACGACGAGAGGAACAAGATGAGCACGACTACAACCGAGACCAGCAAGCCCCGAGGGCGGATCAGGATCGAGACCGGCACCAAGCGCGTGCGCGCCTACCTAGCAGGACAGGTCGTGGCCGACACCACCCATCCGCAGCTGGTATGGGAGGTTCCCTACTACCCGACCTACTACTTCCCCCTCGCCGACGTCCGCGCTGATGTCCTTGAACCGGATGGCGGGGTTGCGCACTCCCCGAGCCGTGGCGACGGGCGCACGCTCACCGTCAGGGCGGGGAGCAAGGTCGTACGGGCCGCGGCCCTCCGGTACCAGGACTCGCCGATCGAGGAGCTGCGCGACCTGATCCGGCTCGACTGGGAGTCGATGGACGCCTGGCTTGAGGAGGACGAGCAGGTCTTCACCCACCCGCGGGACCCGTACACCCGCGTGGACATCCTGCCCAGCTCCAGGCACGTGCGAGTCGACGTCGAGGGGGTGACGGTCGCCGAGTCCACCAGCCCGAGGCTGCTGTTCGAGACCGGCCTGCCGACGCGCTACTACCTGCCCAAGACCCACGTTTGGCTGGACCTGCTGATCCCCACCGATGCCGTCAGCCACTGTCCATACAAGGGCCATGCGGAATACTGGTCGGTGCGGGCAGGAGACAACGTTTACGAGGACCTGGCGTGGTCGTACCCGACCCCGCTACCAGAGAGCCAAAAGATCGCTGGGCTGATCGCCTTCTACAACGAGAAGGTCGACATCTACGTCGATGGCGAACTGCAGGAGCGGCCGTCCACCAAGTTCTCCTGATCGCACCACAGCGAGCCTGAACCCGCGAGAGCAGATGAGTGCCGCGATGAGCAACCCGGCAGTCTTTTCCGCGGCGGTCCAGTCAGTATCGATCTACTGAGTAGCCTCAAATGACACTCGAACACAACACGGCCCTCGTCACGCGAGCCACCTCGGGCATCGGGCGAGCCGTTGCGCCTGACGTCCCGAGGGTCGCGCGGTGAGCAATCGTTGGAGACTGGAGGAAGCAGATGAGCACCCCATACGCGTTTGTCGTCCGCCTCGAGGCCAAACCAGAAAAAGCCGCCGCTGTGGCTGAGCTGCTTAGCGGCGCGTTGCCGCTCGCCCAAGCGGAGCCCGGCACCGTCACCTGGTACGCGGCCAGAACCTCCGACACAACCTTCTGGATCTTCGACACGTTCGCCAGCGAGGACGCTCGGCAGGCGCACGTCGGAGGCCCGATCGCCGCCCTGCTCGTGGAGAAGGCCGACGAGCTGTTCGCGCTGCCGCCCGAGATACTTTCCGCAGACGTGCTGGCGGCCAAGTAGTCAAGCGCTGTCAAGCCCACCAAGGCACCCGTCGAGCGACGGACAGCCACTGTTGGCGCTACTGCGCCGACGCGAATATCCGCGTCAGCAACGAAGCACGAGCTGGACGACTGCCTGGGATCAGTGGTGAGTTTCGCCACAAGCGGGGCGGTGGCTGGGGCAAGTGCGATCGTGGTCCGAGTGGCTCCACGGCTCGTGGGGCGAGGGGGACAGACGGTGGCGCGTTTGTTCAGGACGCTCTCCCAGCCGTCCGTCGTTCCGGGGAGAAAAGGGACAAGAGGTGGCGCTCGGGCTAGCAGCCGCGCTCGACTCTCGCCTGCGGCGAGATCGCTCTGCTGCCGGCCAGCACCAGTGGTCAGCGCGCAGGTACATGGAGGAGAATGCGGAGATGGGTGACGAACACCTACGTTCTGAGATCCGCGACGAACAGGAGCGGATCATCTCGGCCGTTAGATCCGCAAGGGATCACTGGGAGATGGCCAAGGCGGAAGACTCT
>DASYAP010000222.1:0-11807 GCA_036501265.1 Solirubrobacteraceae bacterium
ACGGTTCAGGTGCCCAAGACCTGCGGCGGCGACGGCGGTTCGCTTTCTTCCACGCCGTACGGATGGTTCTCGCTTCGCGTTTCTGACTTGGACGGCAGGCTGATCGACACAGGCACTGTCAAGCTGCGACTTGCCTGCTAGATAGCCGGCCCCAACCAGGGCACTCTCGACGGCCACGAGTGCGGTGCTACTCGTGGTCCAGCGCAATCTCGACCTAGGAGCTGACGAACGACCCATCCAGGTCACCTCAGCGTAGAGCTCAAAACCGGCGCGCGACCGCGCCACCGGCCACGCGGGCTAGGCCCGGTAGGGGAAGGTTGGTGTTCGGTCCAGCGTTATTGGCGGATTCGGCGCACGGGGCGACTCCAACTCCGGCGTTGCACGAACCAGAACAGGAGAACGATGAGCAGGTCACCGGCTACGAGCACAAGGAGTCCGAGCCAGCGCGATCGAATGACGAATATCGCGATGGCGAGAACCACTCCCATCGCGAGAGCCCTGGTGATGCGAATCGCCGCCGGCGTCGACCCTCCGCCGTGCCGGATCGGACGATCGCCGGTGTCGTGTGACCGCTCCATGAGACTCAGCCTACCCCCGCCGCGAGGCATCGCGGGCCTGGATGTCGGAGTACAGAACGGCCTGGGTGAGAGCCACGACCGAGATCGAGATCAGTTCCCAAACGACGCCGATAAGCAGCGTCACCGAATTGGTTCGGGTTGGGAGCAGTAGCGCCACGACCCGGTCGATCGCAATGAGATGAGAGGGAGGGTGACCGCACGTACGACTGCGATGATGTGGAACGCCAGTCCGCGTGTCCGCCGCCAGCTCTGCCTCAGGCAATCAAACCAGTTGAGCCGCTCGACCGCGGCGATCTGCGCCACACACGTCCAGGGGCCGACAGGATCACGCCGGGAATGAACAGGCAGATGAGCCCAGACGCACGAACCGAGGTCAGCGACCACCTGTGCGGCGGCCACGAGCGGCAACGCCACGCGCCGAACGGCACTGATCAAGGCGCAGCACACTTCCGCTGCTCATCGCCCCCTCCTTGCCTTCCTACGCCCTCCACCCGGCCTTCCGCCAGGTGCTCAACGCTTTGAACTACCCCCAAACCTAACCAAAACAAACCGGGCACCGTGGCGGGCCAGGACACCTTGACTGGCCGGGGGCGAGCCGAACAGCGCGATCCGGCACCTGCCTCGGCAGCGGCGTGCGAGCTGGAGGGAGGCTCCGTATGCGGCGCGCGCATCGCCGTCGGCGAGCGGGCGAGCGTGGTCGACGTGAATGCGTCAGGTGCCGGGGTTGCCCGGCGGGCGCGGCGCAACCCACGCTGCTGTGGGTCTCGGCGGGTTGCCGCGGCGTTGGCTCGAAAAGCATCGGCGGTGCGGGGACTGGTCGCGTCGAGCAGGCGGTGGACGTTTGGGGTGAGCTCATCGAACGTCACGGACGCGAGCGCTCGACGAAGGTGTCGCGCTTGGTCGTGGCCGCGCTGTATGGGAAGGCGTGCGACCTTGAGCAGACCGGTCGCGATCACGAGTCTCTGGCGGCGGTCGCTGAGCTGCTTGACCGCTCACGAGGATCTGGATTGCGACGGCTGCGCTCTCTGATCATTCGTCGTTTGTGAGCGAGCTCACGGCTGGTAGGCGTTGCTGCCGACTAGGTTTGAGGAAAGCGCCTGAGCTACCGATACCAACCCATGCCCGAAGGTCCTATCCAGATCCTTGAAGTCCGCGCCAATGGCACGGAGCGTTCGGTGACGGTGACCGCCGCGCTCACGGCGGGCGCGGCCGATGCGATCTTCATCGCGCTGTCCGAGCAGCTTGATCGCGGTCGTCGGTATTTGACCGAGAGCGTCGAGGACGTCTTGGCGCTACGTCGGCGGATTGAGCTTGTGGAGAGGTTCGCCCCGCTGGCCAGAGCCGCTGCGCATTCGATCGTCCAGCTCAGCGAAGATGAACTTCGCTGCTGCTTGCTGGAGCTGAGCGATTATCGGGAGCGTGTTGATGGCGAGCACTACCAGCCCGTCGACCTGCGCCAACGTCTGCAGCTGACCGTCCAGATCATCGCGGTCCTCTGGGACACGAATGCCACCGTTGCCGCCGCCGCTGACGGTCTGTTGAACTGCGCCGCGCAGTAGAGCCCGTCCGAACGGACCGGTTCGCGCTCATAGCCGCGCTGGGTATCGGCCCTTTGTAAGCGAGAACCAAGCTGCGCCGCCGACGGCGAAGACGGTCAACAGCAGCCCGGCGAGTCCGGGCCCGATCCCTCCGGCGAGGAAGAGCCCAGCAGCGACGGCGACGCCGGTCACCGCTCCGCTCACGGCGTACCACGTGTTGCGGCGCGGTGGGCGTAGAGGGCGTCTGACAGCTTCTCCTCCTCGGTGCCGGGAGCACGCCGAAACTCCAGCGCGGCCTTTGCTGCGCTTGCGGTGTTAGTGCGCCGCGTCGAGGCCCGGTGCGGTCACCCGGCTGACCTGGTAGGTCGTGTTGCTGACGTCGCCGCCGCTGCCGGCGTTGGAGTACTGGTTGAGCAGGATTCCGGTCTGGCTGTTGACGGTCAGGCTCTCCTCGTCACCGTCAGGCCCCTGGATTTCGGTGACTTTGACGACCGGCTGACCGGCGTCGGTTGTGTTGGTCACCGTCGTGTTCGGCAGCGCTGCCGCGGCAAGAAGCGCTCCCGCGCGGACCTGGGGCTGACCGGCGCCGCCCTCGAGCGCGGAGCCGATGGCCTGCCACTCGATGCCCTCCAGATCTCTGTCGGCTTCGGCTTGAGTTAGCGGGGGTGTGCCCTGCCCGACCTGCGGCGTCGGGTGGGAGTCGGCCGCCAGGAGCTTCTCAGCGGCTTGCGACGGGGTCGAGTTTGCCGACGCGGCGGCAGCAGCGACGACCTGGCCCAGCGACGCGCTGAGCGAGTCAGACGCAGACGGATCACTGACCGTGGAGCGCAGTGCCGTCAGTGTCTTGCCGAAGTAGTAGTCGCCGTTGTCTTCGTATAGGTCGTAGCCAGTCAAGGATGACGGCGACTGTCCCGGTGCGACGATGTTGGTTGACGATTCGACCAGGGTCGCGTTGCCCGGCAAGGCGGGGGTCTGGGCGACACTGTGCGCGAGGTGCAGCAGCACGAACGATGGCTTGCCCGCCAGTGGTGCGCCCGCGCCAGGCGAAACGGCAGCCCCGTTTCGGGTGCCTGAGCCGGCCCCAGATCCGCCGGCGAACAGCGCCACTGCGACGCCTCCGCCGGCGGCGAGGGCAGTCGCGCCGGCCAGCCACGGCAGCCGGCGCCGAGGCCGCTCGGGCTCGGCCGAGATGTGATCCATGAGCGCCATCCGTGCGCGGTCGGTCATGGCGCCGTCCGGGTCGGGAACGTCCAGGCGGTGGTGGGTCACCCAGGTGACCTCGTCGACGTCAGGAATCATGAGCACAGCTCCAGGGTTTCGAGGTGGGCACGCACGAGCGCGCGTGCGCGGTTGATGCGAGAACCGACGGTCCCGATTGGAACGTCGGTGGCGCGCGCGATCTGCTCGTAGGTCAGATCGGCGAAGGCGTGCAGCAGCAGCGTGTCGCGGTCAGCCGGGGACAGCTTCGCCAACACCGAGGCCAGCACGGGGCTCAGAAATTTCGCGTCGAGGCGGTTGGCGAGCTCCTCGAGCTCCTCGCCCCTGACTTCAACGCCGGCGCGTGCCATGGCTCGCGAACCGCGTGCCGCGGCACGAAACCATCGGCGCAGCAGGTTGTTGGCGATCCCATACAGCCACGGTGCTGCGTCCCCGCGGCCGTCGTAGCGCTCGCGCTGGGTGAAGGCGACGCGGAACGTCTCGGCGGCGACGTCCTCACCCGCGGCGGGACCGGCGCGCTCCGCGCAATATCGGTAGATCCGAGGCCAGTGACGATCGAAGATCGCCCCGAACACCGCCGGGTCCTTTCGAGACGCGCGAATGACCGCAGCGTCCGTCTTGTCGTTGTGCATACCTCTTATTGCCCGATAGCGATCAGACTCTTCACGCGGCCGAACCGCCCGCCGGTCGCAGACGAATATTGCTGCTCGCAGCGTAAGCGGCAACGGGCCCCTGATGGCCACCTCAAGAGGCGAACGCTTCTCGCGACCCCCTCGCGCTAGCCGGCTCCTGCGAGGACCGGGCACCACCTCTCCCGTAAGCTTTGCACCATCAGAACCGACATCGCCGGGCGCCTGGTTTGCGACGCCAGCGAACGCGCGGAATGCTCGGCGTCGACGCATGCTTCGTGGACGGAGGGAGCGTCGGTGCCGGTCGCGCGAGGGCACGTCGCCGCGGCCGGGCTCGTATCGGATCAGCGCGCCGGTGATCGAGATCGCTGCATAGGGATCGCCGGCTCCAGCATCGGCGGGGCGAGCGCTTCGTGGCCATAGGACTCGTCCGCTCGCGCGCCGGCCGTTCGTGAGTGCGATCGTCCGGACCCAGCCACCTCGGAGGCGCGCTTCTCGCGATTGCAGGGGCCGTGCCTCGACGTGCAGGATCGCGGATCTACCTACGCAACCCGGCCCGCCGCCGGTGTCCGCCTGCGAGCTCAGACGACCGACTAACCGGCCGCGGAGCTGCCCGCATTAGGTCTGTCCGCACTGCCCCGTTGCATGGAAAGCAGCACTCTCAGCGAGACTGCTCAGTTGGCGACAATCCAGCAGTGTCGTCGGCTTGTCGCGGCTTTGGTCGGGTTGCGAATCAACGTGCGGAGTGGGTTGCGATGGATTCGCGGCGCTCGGCTGACAATCAGATTCAGGCGGTTCTTCGATGCGCGAGCGGCCGAGTCTCGGCGCCGAGGGCTACCGAATTCGCTCAGGGCTAGGATCGGACTGGCTTCTGGGGGTCGGTTGACGTGGCATTCGCCGTGGGGATCGATTGGACGGGGGTCGGTCTGGTCGGGTTTAAGCCTTGGTGTCTTGCCGGGGAACGGTTGCTGATCGAATGGAGACGGCTTGGGAACACAGACAGCTGATACAGGACAGTTCGAGCCGATCCCTGAGACAACTCCCGCCGAGCGGGCCGTCGCCGACCTCAACCCGTTGGGAGCGGCCGTCGACCAAGCTGTGGCGGCGTGCGCTTCGGTGCCGTTGTGGTTTCACACGTTTGCGTTGGCATCGGGGATCTACACCCCGGGGATCGCGCGTAATCACGGCTATCGCATGGGAGTCCTCGGCGGAGGTCTGTTCGACGGCGCGAGTGTGCTTGACGTCGGCGCGTTTGATGGCTTTTACAGCTTCCTCGCTGAGGCCCGGGGTGCTCGGCGGGTGGTCGCCGTTGACAACGAGCAATACGTCCATTGGGTGCGTAGTCGCTTTGGTTTGGAGCTTGGCGGCGGAGCCGGCTTTCGAACGATTGCCGGCATGATCCCCTCAGAGGTTGCCTATCGGCGGATGGACGCAATGGACGTCAGATCGCTGGATGAGCGCTTTGACGTCGTGCTGTGCTTCGGCATCCTGCACCGGGTAACCGACCCAATCGCTCTGCTGAGCGCGCTGGCGGCGGTGCTCGAACCGGGCGGTCGTGTCGTGCTGGAGACCTATGGCTCGCGGCTACCTGCCGATAGCCCGGCACTCGAAGTGCATCAGCCGAGCGACGTATACGCCCACGACGACTTTGTCTACTGGGGCTTCGGCCCCGAGGGCTTGCGTCGGCTGGGTCAGATCGCCGGCCTCGGCGATCTAGAGATCGTCAATCGCGTGGAGATCGCTGGCCACCCGCGGATCCTCGCGGTGCTGCGAGCAGCTGGCTGAGCTCGGTCGGCTTGTCGCTCAGGCCGCGAGCTTGATCGCGGCCAGCTCGCGGTGCAGCGCCGCGGGTCGATCGGTGGTGATCGCGTCGATGCCGAGATCGGCGGCGCGGCGGGCGAGCGACACGTCATTGATGGTTCCGGTCGCGACGCTGAGGCCCCCCAGCCTGAGCCGGGTCACGAGCTCGGCCCTCAGCAGGAAGTGCTCGACGCAGACGCCGCCAACACCGGCCCCAGCTGCCCAGTCGATCAACGCATCAGGCTCGTAGTCAGCCCAGACGACAAGCCGGGCTGGCAAGCCTAGGCGTGCCGCCTGCTCGCAGGCCGCCGTGTAGAAGGACAGGATCTCGACGTCGCATCGGCCGGCCCGGCTTTGCACCAGCCGGCAGGCCGCGGCGGCGGTGGCCGTGGCGAGGTCTGGGTCGCCGTGGGCCTTGACTTCGATCTGCAGCCGCAGCTCCCGTGGCACACGGTCCAATAGCTCCTCCAAGAGCATCGGCCTCTCCGTGGTGGCGCCGCCGTGACAGTCACGCAGGCGCGCGTCGCGTAGCTGGCCCCACTCAGTCTCATGCACCCAACCGGTCGCGGTGGTCCCGTTGCTGAGCCACGGATCATGTAAGAGCGCCAGTCGCCCATCGGCAGTCAGGCAGACGTCGGTCTCCAAGCCGTCCACGAAGCCGGAGAGCGTGGTGGCCAGCGCCGCTCGAGACGAGTCAGGTCCGGGCTCGCGGCCCAGACGGTGCGCGATCAGAGGGACATCGGCGATCATCACGTTCAGCGTGGACTAGGCCGCCACCCCGGATGTTGCGTCCCTGTTACCAACCGGTAGCCGTTTGGGTGCCCCGGCCAATCGGGCGGCTGCACCGACGAGATCCTACGTCTGACCGCGATGTCAGGCACGCATGGCAGCCGCTCGCCGAGACGATCGTCGATTACCGATCAACTCGAACCCAACGCAACGAGGTCGGGGACTCTTCTGATTTCACGCGAGGCGGTCGCGTCACCGGCTTGCCAAGCCGGCGCCCGGCTGCTGCTCCGAGTCCGCCGAGGCCAAAGCGGCAGCGTCGTGCCCGTGGCTGCCTGGACGATAGAGCGGAAACTTGGCGGGAGCTGTGGGATCATGCCCGCGTGCTGACGAAAGTCAACATCGCAGAGCGCGCGCGTGATCGGCGCGACCGTGTTCGAGACTGAGGCTGCTTACACCCGAAAAGGCGAGGGTCTCCGTCACGCCGACCTGGCTGGATCAGGCTGCCGCTTTGGACGATCTCGAGCAGTCCGGCCCCCACACCCGGTTCGGGTCGCGCGCGTCGCCGAGAGCGGGGCCCGGAGATGGCGCTCGAGGGACACGGCTTTGCCTACGCAAGTTGACGCGCCTCAGTCGCGGGTTTGGCGAGGACCAGGACGCGACGCGTCTTGGGTGAGAGTCCCTCTCTCGCGTCGTCCCGCGCATCGCGATTCTGCGAGCGCTCGGTTCTCGGAACGAATCGACAACGATCCCTTTGGCAGTGGTGTGGCAGGATTCACAGGCTGCCGACCCCCCCGAGGGATCATCAGCAGTCGGGCGCATTGACATGCAACCCCGGAAGGATCGACGCCGACATGACCGAGGAGCCTGACTCTCTGCACGGGATGCGCTTCCCCGGCGAATCGGAGGAGTATCGCCAAGCGCGCGACGCATTGCTTCGCGCCGAGAAGGACGTGCGCGATCTCACCGAGGCGGTGGCACAACAACGGCGACAGCTGCCGCTCGGCGGCGTTGTGCCGAGCGACTACGAGTTCCAAGAGTGGGACTCCAGCACCGGGACCCGACGCGCGATCCGACTATCCGAGCTGTTCGCGGACGGCAAAGACACCCTGTTTCTCTACAGCTTCATGTTCGTCGAGGGCCCGGACGGGAATCCAATTGGCTCGCGGTGCCCGAACTGCACATCGATCATCGACGCGGTCGCCGGACAGGCCGTCCATCTGACGCAGCGGATCAACCTCGGCGTGTCGGCTAAGGCGCCGATCGAGCAGTTCCGCGCCCACGCGTACAGTCGCCGCTGGGCTGACGTCCGCCTGCTCTCGAGCGGGGAGAACGGGTTCAACGTCGACTACGGCGCCGAGGACGGCGAGGGTCGGCAGTGGCCGATCGCTCACGTGTTCGTCCGTCACGATGGCCGGATCCACCACTGGTGGAGCTCTGAGTTGTTCTGGGGCTCATACCGGGAGGGCGAGGAGTCACGTCACGTCGATTTCATGTGGCCCTACTGGAACATCCTCGACTGCACGCCCGAGGGCCGCCCGAAGGAGAACACGCCTCGCCTCGAGTACCCGTGACGAGTGCCGCGTCGGCGACTTAGCAGAAGTCGTCGGAGTGACAACCATCCCGGCGTCTCATACCCGCGGCTAGGACCTCTAGGCGCGGGTCATGGCCAGCAATACCGACTTTGCGTCGCCGACTGGCTCGGCCGTGGCTACCGGTTCGTCGAGGTCGACGCTCGGCCAGCACTGTTGTCGCCGGCTTGATGATGTTCCTGGCCGGCCGCGACGGCTAGGGTTTCGCGTGGGCAGGTTCGAACGGCAGCCTCACCTCTGCGCGACCCATCGGGGAGTGGTTGAGGCTGTTGTTGCGCTGCGTCTTTGAGGGCGTCGGTCATTGCCTGGACGGCGGCGGTGTCGCGGATGGCGGGGCGGGTGACAGTGAGCACATCGCGCGTGGGCAGGTTGCCGGGGTCGAGCTCGCGGACGATCGCATTGGCGTGGATGACCCCGAGCGCCAATGCCGGGATGAGTGCCAGACCGAGACCGGCCCCGACGAACCCCTGGGCGGGCCAGTAGTCGTCAGCCTCAGCGACCCAGGTCGGCTGAAAGCCCGCCCGCGCGAACGCCTGGGTGGTGGCGGTACGACAGCAGCCGACCTCGCAGCGCAGGTCGATCCATGGCTCGGTGCTCAGCTCGGCGAGGTCGATGCGGCGCCGGCGGGCCAGGTGGTGACCGCGGGGAAGAACAACCCGGTAGAGGTCGGTGAGCAGGGGCTCGAACACCAGAGCGTCCGCCTCAGGTTCGCTGACCCATGAGTGGGTTTCGATGACCGCGAGGTCGATGACGCCGCGCGCAAGCAGCGTGAGCGCGTCGGGACGCTCGACGGAGCGCAGGTTGATCTCGATTTCCGGCAGGGTGGCTTTGACCGAGGAGAGGGCGCGAGGTAGGAGCTCAGATCCGGCGGAGGCGAAAGAGCCGACGCGGAGCCTCCCGATCTGCCCCTCGCGCATCGCCGCCAGCTCATCCTCGGCCTGGGCGAGCTGGGCGATGATCTTGGCCGCGTGGTCGGCGAGCAGCTCGCCGGCGGGGGTCGGTCTCACTCCTCGGCCATCAGGTTCCAGCAGGATCGTTCCG
This sequence comes from Solirubrobacteraceae bacterium, assembly GCA_036501265.1. Taxonomy (GTDB): domain Bacteria; phylum Actinomycetota; class Thermoleophilia; order Solirubrobacterales; family Solirubrobacteraceae; genus Palsa-465. Next base: position 9,123 of record DASYAP010000222.1, read on the forward strand.
GTCTCCCGCTGCAGCGCCGCAATCTGCTGGCTGACCGCCGATGAGGAGTAGCCGAGTTCGATCGCGGCCTGCTTGATCGAGCCGGTACTCGCGACGGCGTGCCAGGCGCGCAGCCGGCGGGGATCGAGCGCCATATTTCCCTACTGTACAGCGATGCTTACGAATACAAAGGAACTCTGCGCTTGTGCTTTCGGGTGAGGCCAAGCACGCTGTCCATATCAGGTTCTCTACCGATGAGGAGGCGCCATGCCTACCTTTCACACCTTCATCGCCTTCGCTCTCGTGTCTCTCGGCCTCGCGCTGATCCCGGGACCATCGACGTTCTTTCTGATGTCCCAGGGAGCACTGCACGGCCGTGGCCGCGCTCTGGCCTCGGTCGCCGGGATCGAAATCGCCTCAGCGGTTCGCGTGTTCGCGACTGCGGCTGGGCTCTCCGCGCTCTTGGCCTCCTCCGCGGTCGCGTTCTCGGCGATCCGCTGGGTTGGTGTCGCCTACCTGGCCCACCTCGGCCTGCGCGCCATGACAGCGGGTCGCAGAGGCAAGGCGAGCGAGTCAGACGCGGGTTCGGCGGACGCCGTCAGGTCGACCAAAGCGTTGCGCAAGGGCGTGCTGGTTGGGGTTGGCAACGTCAAGATGGCCATTTTCTACCTCGCTTTCTTCCCGCAGTTCGTGCATGCCGATCGCGGCTCAGAGGTCGCGCAGATCCTCATCCTGGGAGCGGTCTTCTGGATCATCGGGCTCGCGGGCGACCTGCTTTACGCCCTGGCCTCAGCAACGATCGGCGCGTGGGTTCGCACCCGCCCGCGCCTGAAGTCCGCACGGGCCCGGACCGAGGCGGTCAGCTACCTCGCACTCGCTGGCTGGACCGCGACCAGCGGCTGAGCCAGCCCTGTGCCGAGCAAGGGCCCGTGAACGTCCCCGGACACCATGTCTGCCCGACAGCGTGTTCCGGGGGCCGGCAGTCCCGAGGCTGATGCATGGCATGCGACGAACCCGAACCCGCGAGAGGACTCGGCGCCGGCATACGATCGCCGAGATGGGGGCGGGCGCGGGCGGCGAGCACCGGAACGCTGAGACCGGTCAAGCGGGTCGTCGAGGCGGTGAACCCGATCGCGGCGAAGAGCTCGTAGCTGCCGTCGCCCTCCGGCTATCGAGATCGCTGCTCCTGTGTCAAGTGAATGTCGGTATTTCCGGGTTTGAGCGATTGATCATCACGGAGGGGCCGGCCTGGGTCTCAGCTGCGTAGAGCAGGTGCCAGATGCGGCGAGCGAGGTGGCGTTTGAGACAGCGGATCGCTTCGAGCTTGGTCTTGCCCTCGGCGTGTTTGCGCTCGAGGTAGGCACGGGTTTCGGGATCGGTCTTGGCGCGGGAGAGCGCGATGATGTGCAGGGCGCGGTTGAGCTGGCGGTCTCCGCCGCGGTGCAGCCGGTGGCGCTGAATCTTGCCGCTTGAGGCGGGGACGGGTGCGGTGCCGGCGTGCCGCGCGAAGTGCCCATCGGTCGGGAAGCGCTTGGCGCCGGCGGTGTGGCCGATGATGATCGCGGCGGTCACCGGGCCGCAGCCGTGCTGGGCCAGCAGCTGGGGGCAGTGCGCCTCGATCAGGGCGGTGAGCTCTGAGAACAGTTCGCGTTCCTCGCGCACGATCTCAGCGATGCGCTTGAGCAACCGCCGAGCGACCCGCAGCTGCGGGCTGGGGGTCAGCCGCGCGAGCTGGCGGGTGAGCCGCGCGCAGATCTGCGGGCCGCGCAGCGAGGTCGGACCGATCTGGGCTTCCAGGTCGGGGGCGATCCTGACCAGGTGCCAGCGCAGCCGGTTGATCATCCGAGTGCGCTCGCAGATGATCTGATCGCGGTAGTCGCACAGCACCCGGATCTCCAGCGCATGCTCGTCGGTGAACGCCACCGGGAAGCTCTCGATCCCGTCGCGCACAACCGCCAGCGCGACCGCGCGCGCATCGATCGGATCAGACTTCCCGGCTTGGCGAGACACCTTCCGGGCCTGGCCGGTCACCTGCGCCGGCACCCGAACCACCCGCTCCCCGGCGGCGATCAGCGCGGCCTCCAAGCGCGCGGAGACATGCCGGCAGTCCTCGATCGCCCACACCCGCTCCTCGTCGAGGGCGATCCCGAACCGCAGCGCGTCAAGCGAACCGGCATCGGTGGCCGCGATCTGGCGCTCCCCTCGCAGCGCGCCGGTCTGCGCATCGACCGCAACCAGCGTGTGGTTGCGCTTGTGGGTGTCTGCCCCGATCACGATCATGTCTGGCGTCCCTTCGTTGAGATGGTCGACGAAGCGGACTGCCGGTGGACACCGCTCAGTGGGGGCGCTGCCACGCTCCTGTTAGGTCACGCCGGCGGTCCTCGGTCGGTGACGGGCGACACAGCGAAAGCCAGTCAGACCCCCACAGGGCCGACAGCGGCAAAGAGAGTCAGCCCGCCACCGACCGAGAGCCAAACCGACCGGCCGGACATCACCGATCCGAGAGCAGCCTCCCACTGAGCGGCATAGGGATCGCCGGCCTCTCGGCAGCCGCGTGATCCCTCCCGCGGCGAAGCGCTCGTCCGGCGCGGAACTACCGGACGATCCCCCTTCGCGGATCGCGATCGCTGGCGCCGCCGTGCCGGCGATGGTCTGACGACCGCAGCTGCGTATGCATCGACGGCAATCCGTCGGCCGGGCAATGGC
>DASYAP010000223.1:0-3922 GCA_036501265.1 Solirubrobacteraceae bacterium
CTGTAGCGCGCCAGATCCTCTCGCAGTGGTTCTTCGGCAAGAAGGGCAAGTACGTCCCGGGGACCTCGACCACGCTATGAACGTAACGGCGATTCAGGTTGTGCGCCAGGAGGCTCCCGCGCGGCTGCGCTACTTCCGCCGTGCCGACCCGCTGCTGGCGCTGAGCGCCCTGGGACTGATCGCCTGTTCGCTCATCACCCTTCATGGGGCCACCGCGGGCGCCAGCGGCACGCACTATGTCGAGCGGCAGGCCATCTATGCGGGGGCCGGAATCATCCTGGCCATAGTGCTCTCGCGCATCGACTACACGCGGTTCCGCGAGTACAAGTACGGCTTCTACGGCGTGATGATCGTGCTGGACCTGATCGTGCTGGGGATGCCGGCCGTACAGGGTGGCCATCGTTGGATTCCGCTGCCCCTTTTCCAGGTGCAGCCGTCCGAGTTCGGCAAGATCCTCCTCATTCTCTCGCTGGCGGCCTTCATAACCGACCGCTCGCGACGGCTGCACGAGGTACGAACCACCCTGCGCATGGTGCTTCTGGCGCTGATCCCGGCGCTACTGGTGCTGCCCCAACCGGATCTGGGAACGGCCATGGTCTCCGTGGTCATCGGCTTTGTCGTGCTGGTCGTGGCAGGTACTCCGTGGAAGCACCTGTTCGCGCTTACCACCCTGGCGGTCGCGGCGATCGTGGTCGTGCTGGTGGTGGCGCCGGCGGTCGGCGTGCACGTGCTCAAGCCCTACCAGATGCAGCGGCTTACGGGCTTTCTGCACCCTTCGCAGAACCCCCAGAACCAGACCTGGAACATTCACCAGTCGCTGATCGCGATTGGTTCGGGGGGCAAGCTGGGACGGGGCGTGCACGCCACCCAGACACGCCTGGGCTACCTCTCTGCACCGAACACGGACTTCGTGTTCGCCGCGCTGGGAGAGACCTACGGCTTCGTGGGGGCGGCAGTTGTGTTGTCGTTCTACGCGCTACTCATCTGGCGCACGCTGCGCATTGTCACCTTGTCCAAGAACCTCTACGGGACCGTGGTCGCCGGCGGCATCTTGGCCATGTTCATGTTCCAGGTGTTCGTGAATGTGGGAATGACGATCGGCATCATGCCGATCACCGGGATACCACTGCCCCTGGTCTCGTACGGCGGATCTTCGGTTGTGATGACCCTGATCGCTGTCGGCCTGCTGGAATCAATTCATATACAGGCTCGAATGGCGACCGAAAGTAAGAGTCGATCACTAGTTTCCTGACGGCCGCGCCGCTTTAGGGCGGGCGCGGTGCCAACCACTTATATAAGGATTGAATGAGAATTGAAGAAACAAGTATTGGTCAGCGTCGACCGGACCGAAACCCGAGTGGCGCTGCTAGAGGCGACGGGAACCGTCGCCTCCAAGCCGGACGGCCGGCGCCGTAAGCAAACCTCCCCGGGCGCCGGCTACCGCGTCGCCGAGCTGTATCTCGAGCGCCGCGGTAACCGCTCGATCGTCGGCAACATCTACAAGGGCCGGGTGGACAACGTCCTTCCCGGGCTGGAAGCGGCATTCGTCGACATCGGCCTGGACAAGAACGGCTTTCTGCACGTCGACGAGATCGTCCTGCCCGGCGTCGATGCCCCGCGCCGTGGTCGCGGATCCTCGCGCGAGGGCCGCCAGATCACAGACATGCTCAAGCCCGGCCAGGAGATCGTCGTGCAGGTTGTCAAGGACCCGCTCAAGACCAAGGGAGCGCGGCTCTCCATGGAGCTCACGATCGCCGGCCGCTACATGGTCCTCGCTCCCCACGGCGAAGGCATCGGTGTGTCGCGCCGGCTCGACGAGAGCGCGCGCGAGCGGCTGCGCAAGGAAGCGGCAAAGCTAGATCTAAAGGGCTCAGGTGCGATCATCCGCACCGCGGCCCAGGACGCGACCCGGGCGGACCTGGAGCGCGAGCTCGTGTACCTGTTCAAGCTGGAAGAGGTGCTGCGCAGGCGCGTCGATGAGACAGCAGCGCCGGCACTCGTCTTCCAGGAGGCCGACCTCTCGGTCCGGGTCGTGCGCGACATCTTCTCCTCGTCGTTTGACCGCGCGATCGTGGACGACCCCAAACAACACCAACGCCTGATCTCCTTCTTCACGCGCACCGCGCCCGAGCTGGTCGACCGCGTGGAGCTATGGGACCGTCCCGAGCCCCTGTTCGAGGCTTTCGGAGTCGAGCAGGTGATCGACTCGACGGTGGAGCGCAGAGTCGATCTCCCCAGTGGGGGCTATCTGATGATCGACTACCCCGAGGCATTGACTGTTATCGACGTCAACTCGGGTTCGTTCACGGGTCGTGGGAAGGGGGCGCGGCTCGAGGACACCATTACGAGGACGAATCTCGAGGCGGCCGAGGAGATCGTTCGCCAGCTGCGACTGCGCGATATCGGCGGCATCATCGTGATCGACTTCATCGACATGGCGCGGGCCCGCAACCGCGAGACGGTGCTCAAGACGTTGCGCAAGTCGCTCGACGAGGACCGCACCAAGACGTTTGTGGTCGAGATTTCTCCCCTCGGCCTGGTCGAGATGACGCGCCAGAACATCACCGAGGGCGTGCGCGAGATCATGACCAGACCGTGCCCCACCTGCGAGGGGGACGGCGTGATCAAGTCAGAAGAGACGATCGCGATCGAATTCGAGCGCCGCATGCGTGAGGTGGCCTCCCGCAGCAAAGCCCCCGCGATCCTGCTGCAAATCAATCCCCGGGTCAGCGCTGAATTCACCAAAGACGGCGCACGGGCGCTCCACGCGGTCGAGGAACGGACCGGTAAGTGGTTCTTCTTCGAGGGATCCGAGGGGCTGCCACTCGAGCACTTCGCGGTCCTACTCGAGGGCGACCGTGATCAGATGCTCGAGCGAGCCCTTCCCTTCCGGCCCGGAGAAGAGGTCCACGTGGACATCGTCGAGCCGCATATGTACAGCCCTGGTGACGCCGTCGCGAAGGTGGACGGCTACGTCATCGAGGTCAAGGGCGGGACACCGTACGTCGGCGAGAAGCGCCTGGTCCGGATCGAGGACGCCGGACGGACCAGCGCCGTCGCGTCGTTGGTCGACGTTCCCGCGGACAGCGGCGATTCCTCACGCAAGGGCGCCGCGTCTCCCGACAAGGGCGCCGCGTCCTCCGATAGGGGTGATGCGTCCTCCGACAAGGACGACGCGTCCGCCGACAAGGGCGATTCCCTAGAATCGAGACGACCTCGACGCGGCCGCAGAGGCGGCCGGCGCCGCTCGACGGCTGGGGCAGGCTCGGCCTCGGGTTCGCGCGCTTCCGAGTGAGACTCTCTCTTTGGCCTAACGGAAAGCAACATGTACGCGATCGTCAGAACCGGTGGCAAGCAGTACCGCGTGGAGCGGGGGCAGACCCTGCTCGTCGAGCGGCTGCCCGTGGACGAGGGCGCGAGCTGCACGCTTCACCCGCTTCTCTACGTCGATGGCGAGCAGGTGCTCGATTCGGGTCAGGACGGCCCTCCGGTGCGAGTCGAGGCGCGCGTCGTGGCGCACGAGCGGGGGCCGAAGCTGCGGGTGGTGAAGTTCAAGCCCAAGCGTGGCTACAAGCGTCGCACCGGTCACCGACAGGAGCTGACGCGAATCGAGATCACGGCGATCGAGGCCGGCGAACGCCCGCGGCGATCGCGGGCTAAGAAGGAGGGCTCCGAGGGCAGCGGCCGTGCGGGTCGTGCGCCCTCGCAACCCAAGGAGGAAAACGATGGCTCATAAGAAAGGGCTAGGTTCGTCGCGCAACGGCCGCGATTCGGCCGCCAAACGCCTGGGCGTCAAAGTCTTCGCGGGTCAGCGGGTGCACGGAGGCGAGATCATCGTGCGCCAGCGCGGCACCCACTTCAAGCCAGGCAACGGCACCGGGATTGGGAACGACGACACGATCTACGCCCGCGTGCCCGGCAC
>DASYAP010000224.1:0-17489 GCA_036501265.1 Solirubrobacteraceae bacterium
CGCTCCCGGTGAGCTTGACACAAGCCCAGCTACCTACTATGCTGTGTAGGAGAAGCAGATCCTCCTCCCGCTCCCCACCGCGGCCCCCGCAACACCAGGCCGGCGCGCGTCACACACGCGCGCCGGCCCCGGTGCCAACCCACACCTTCACTATGGGCAGGCCGCCGTCTGCGCCCCCGGGGTACAGCCGGCTTATGTTTCGGCGTCGATGGACCCGGGGACGGTTGCTGCCAATTGCTCGCGCCACCACTCGATCGGGACGATCCGTAGGGCGAGGTCGAGCGTTCCGCGGTCGAGCTGCTCAGCGAGCTGCGTGATCGCCACCAGCCTCTGTCCTAGCTGCTGGGCGTCGGGTGCGCCCTCGATCAGGGCAGCCGGGTGGGTACGTGCCTCACGGTTTCGCCCGTCGCCTTCCGCGAGCTCGAATCCGAGCAGGCTGCTCACCCACGCCAAGTCGCCCGCCAGCTCCACGTGTCGGTCGATCACCTCGGCGTACACGTCGGCGTTCAGCATCACTGCCGCCCATCGGCCTAGTACCGCATCGTTGTGCTCGAGCAAGGTCGTGACCTTGTCGTGGAGCCGCTTACGCTTGTCCGCGTGGGCGACGAGCTCGCGCAGCCCGGCGGTCAGGCGGTCCGTGTCGCGGACCGCGCTCGAGCCCGCGTCGATCGACGTCGCTGCCGCGAGGACATCGACTTCGCTCGCGTACGGGTCAGACGGCATGAGCCCGGCCAGCTCCGCGACCCCGGTCCACACGAGCCGCGCGTCGCGGACGAGCTGCAGCATCACGTACTGAGCGAGCACGCTCCAGCGCTGTCGGCTGCGGCGCTCGAGCGCCTCGTTCACCAGGGCGACCGTGAGCATCACCACGATCACGCTTGCAACGAGCCCCGCAAGCAAGGAGTGATCAGCCCAGAACCTGCCTGCCAGCGCGTCCGATAGCACGCTACCGACAAGGGCGAGCAGCGCAACCGCGGCGAGCACCCGGGTACCGCGGAGGTATGCATCGACAGACTCCGAACGGCGCGGGCCTGGATCGCGGCGAACCATCGTCGACGCCAGAGCGTTACGGGTGTGAGCGCCGGGTCTCCGTCGAGTCGACGTATAGGTTGCGCTCCGCGAACAGCCAGGCGCCGTCGATCTTGACGAACGTGTCGCCGTATCGAAGCCAGGCGACCATCAGCCTGCGCTCGCCCCCGTCGGTGAACAGGTGGTGGGCGATGCAGTAGCTCTCGCCAGTTGCACTGTCGCCGTCGAGCGCGATTGTGCTCTGGCCGTTGAAGTGCATCGTCGCCTGGTAGCGGTTGAGGTCATCGAAGACCGGCGTCAGCGCCTCGCGGCCAGCGAGTACCTGCGTGGGCTCAGAGCCCTGACCATCCATGTAGACGACGAAGTGGGTGTCCTCCGTGAACAGTGACTTCTGGCCGTCGGCGTCTCGGCGATCGGCGCAATGCGCGTAAGCGTCTATCAGTTCCTGGATCGCCAAGCGGTCAGCCTGCTCGGTCGGTGTGATCTCGGCGATGGTCGTCATGGGCCTCATATTCCTCTCGTCGGCGCGTTAGCCTGGGCCTAGCGGGGAACTCCCCGAATCTCGCAGAGTATAAGCGGGGAACTCCCCGCTTGCAACACGGGAGCCGAGCATGATGGAATCAACGGAGCTCAAGCGAAGCGATGCCCGTCGCAACCGTGACGCGATTCTCGCGGCCGCGCTCGAGGCGCTGACCGCGTCGCCCGACGCCTCCCTAAACGCAATCGCCAAGCGAGCGGGTGTCGCCAACGCGACTCTGTACCGGCACTTCCCCACCCGGGAAGAGCTGGTCCTCGCGACCTACCAGCACGAAGTCCGAAGGCTCGTCGACGCGGCCGGCCAGCTCCTGCAAGAGCAATCGCCGAACGACGCGCTGCGCAACTGGGTCGAACGTCTGGCTCGCTACGCCGTGACCAAGCACGGACTCGCCGACGCCTTGCGCAAGGCCACCACTCCCGGAAGTGACCTGTCCTCCACCGATACCTACGGCGCGATCGTCGCGGCACTCGACCGCCTCCTTCAGGCGAACATCTCCGCCGGGACACTGCGGCCCGGCCTCGACGCCGACGACGTGATCCTCGCCCTGGCCGGCCTCTGGCAGCTCGACCCGGCAGGCGACTGGAGAGCCCAAGCCCAGCGTATCTACGACATCGTCCTCAGCGGGCTACAACGATCCACCTAAGACCCAGACCCGCTCTGGTGCCGTGACGAGCAACTCGGCGACACCCGGACGAGTGCCGAGCGGTCTCGGTCGGAGGGGCAGCTGTGGAAGCCGGCGCTTGCGCTGCCTTCGAAGCCGGCGGTTGCGCTGCCTTCGGTTGCGCTGCCTTCGTATCCCGCGCGCGCAGAGCTCTAAGCTCGCCGCGCATGGAGCCCCACCGTCCAGCCGGGTCGCCGGGGTCGCGGTCACCGATCACCGGTGCCGACGCAGCCAAGGCGGGTGCGCTGATGCTCACCGTCAACGGTCTGTGCGCGGGTGTCGGCGCGGCAGTCGGCGCGCTCGTCGGTGCGACCGTTCCGCTGGCGCTCGCGGGCTTCTTCGCGGGCTTTGGTGTCGCGATCGCGTTCGTCATCAGGCGCTACAGCACCCGGTGACAGCGCTTGTCTCAGGGCCACAAACCTCCTTTGTCGGCTACGATCAAGGCGTCCGCCGACGCAGTTTGCGTACCCTGAATTCGCCTTGACAGACCGCGCCCATAGTTACACGCGAGCATTGCCGCTGCCCGCGGCGCACCTGCGTCCCGCCGGGAGTCTGCCTTGGCGTTAGGTGCCGAGGCGGTCTCACAAGCACGCCCCATGAACGTCACCAAGTACCTCGACGTCGTGGCCGTGCTGATCGCGGCGATCCCCGCGCTCCTGCTGGGCGCGCCGGCCCTGGGCTACGCAATTGGCGGCGGTGCCTGGATCCTCCAACGTCTTATCGGCGCAGGCGAGCGGCGCTTCCTCGTGCGGGTCGATGACACCCGCCGGTACCTCGGCGCGCGTCTGTTCGCCTCTTTCGGGCGGATCTGGCTGCTGGCAGGCGCCATCATTGCTGCGGGGGTGATTGGCGGGCGAGCCGACGGTCTCACCGCGGCGGTCGTGATCTTCGTCGCGTACTCGATCGCGTTCGGGATCCGAATCGCGAGCGGGCCGCCGCCGGAGGCAGAGGCGTCGTGAGCTTCGTCCAAAACATGAGCACACGGGCGAAGGTCGGCTGGGGGGTCCTCATCGTGTGGCTCGGCGGGACGATCGTGTTCGCGATCGCGTACGGGATCACTTCGCACAAGGCGGCCTCGATTGTCTCGGGCCAGTTCTCGCCGATCGACGAGTTCAAGCTCGACACGTGGTTCAAGATCGGCCCGATCGCGATCAACAAGGGGGTCCTCTTTGTCCTGCTCACGGCCGTCTTGACGATCGGGGTCATGAGCTGGGTGGCGCGCCAGATGCACGTTCGCCGCCCCACTCGCGTCCAGGTCGCGGTCGAGTGGTTCTACGACTTCACCCGCGAGATGACCTCGGAGAACATGGACGACCGGCTCGCCCGCAAGTACTTCCCGCTGATCGCGACGCTGTTCGTGTTCATCCTGGTCACGAACCTGATCGGCTACATCCCGCTGCCGCTCGAGACGAGCAACACGTTCAACTTGTTCGGGGTCCACGTGCCGGGCTTCCAGATCTACGCGGCGGACACGAACGTCGCCTTCCCACTGATCCTCGCGGCGATGGTGTTCCTGCTGTTCAACTACGAGGGTGTCCGCCACTACGGCCCGATCGGCTACGTCAAGAGCCTGATTCCCGGCGGTGTCGGCGGCGCCATCCTCCCGCTGATCGTCGTCATCGAGATCCTCTCGGTCTTCCTGCGCCTGCTCTCGCTGACGATCCGGCTGTGGGCCAACCTGCTCGCCGGCCACCTTCTCATCGCCTTCTTGGGCGGCGAGCTAGGCGTGCTGGTCGGCCTGCCGTTCATCTCCTGGTTTCTGCTGCCGCTCGGGGTCGTGATCTTCGTCTTCGAAGCGGTGCTGATCGCGGGCCTGCAGGCGTTCATCTTTGCGATCCTTACCGCCATCTACCTTGGCGACTCCGTTCAGGGCCACAACTGACAACTCGATAAGGAATCCCCAATGTTCATCCACTTCTTGTCTCTTTTCCATCCTCTGCTCGGCGCCGCCGGTGACACCGTGGCCAAGAAGGGCCTGCAGTCGGTCGCCCTCGGCTTCGGCGCCGGCGGCGGTGCCGCGGGCGCGGGCGCGGGGATCGGGATGGTGTTCAACGCCTCGATCCAGGCGAAGACGCGCCAGCCCGAGCTGCGCCAGGACATCGAGCGTGACCAGTGGCTCGGCTTCGCGCTGACCGAGGCCACCTTCTTCTATGGGTTGGTCGGCGGTTTCATCGCCTTCTTCCTCTAGGCCTAGACCATGCAACCCGCCCTCGATCATACGATCGCGTTCGCGTCCAGCGGCTCGTTTCTGGTTCAGCCCAGCACAGGGCTGACGATTTGGACCATCGTGGTGTTCCTGATCTCGATGGCGATCCTCGCCAAGTGGGTATTCCCCCTGATCCGCAAGGCGCTTGACCGCCGCAGGGCGGTGATCGAAGACTCGATCGACGCCGCGGAGCGCACCCGCGAGGAGGCCGACAACGTGCTTGCCGAGTACCGGGAGCGGCTCCGAGAGGCGCGCCGGCAGGCCGAGGACATCGTTGGTCGGGCCCGCCAGACGGCGGAGGTCCACGCGCGCGACGCGCAGGCGGAGGCGCACGTCCGGCGCGATCAGATGATGGAGCAGACGCGGCGCGAGATCGAGACCGAGACCCGCCGGGCGATCGAACAGATCCGCGACGAAGTCGCCGACCTGACCGTGATGGCCACGGAGAAAGTGACCCGCAAGGCGCTGGACGAGGAGGATCAGCGCCGGTTGGTCGAGGAGGCCGTTTCGGAACTCGACTTCACCGTGCTCCGGACCGGGGCCGAGGCCGAGGAGTAGGTAACTGAGATGGAAGAGATCGCGCAGGTCTACGCCCGCGCCCTGTTCGAGGTGGCCGACGAACAGGGACTGCTCGACGCCATCCGCGAACAGCTCGGCCAGTTCGTCGCAGCGGTCAACGACAACCGACAGCTTCAGATCTTCTTCTTCTCCCCCTACTTCTCCGCCGATGAGAAAAAGCAGGCGCTCCACCGTGTCATCGAGGGAGCCGAACCCATCTTCATGAGTTTCCTGGAGACCCTCGTCGACGGCCACAGAATGCCTGCGCTCTTCCGCATCCAAGCCCGCTACGAGCAGTTGTGGGACGAGGCCAAGCACGTGCTGCCGGTCTCCGTCACGAGCGCCCTGCCGCTGGATGAAAGCGTCGTCAAGGAGATCGGCGAGCGGATCGGCGAGCAGACCGGACAGACCGTGCAGCTGACCACGGCGGCCGACCCAGAGATCCTCGGTGGCATCGTCGTGCGGGTGGGTAACTCGATCCTGGACGCCTCGCTGCGGAACCGACTAAACCAACTTCGCAATCAACTCGCGCACGCCTAGGGACCGCCGGGCGGCACTTCAAGGAGCCTTCAACTAAATGCAGATCAAGCCAGACGAGATCACATCAATCCTCAAGGACCGCATCGAGGGGCTCGACAGCGGCAGCGCGGAGCTGACCGAGGTCGGAACGGTGCTATCTGTGGCCGACGGCATCTCTCGTGTCCACGGCCTCGAGAACTGCATGTCCTTCGAGATGCTCGAGTTCCCGCACGGCGTCACCGGCCTGGCGTTGAACCTCGAGTCGGACAACGTGGGGGCGGTGCTCTTCGGCGAATGGGAGAAGGTGGTCGAGGGCGACACGGTGAAGCGCACCGAGCGACTGCTCGAGATTCCCGTCGGTGAGGCGCTGCTGGGTCGCATCGTCGACCCGCTCGGCAACCCGCTCGACGGCAAGGGAGAGATCAACACGACCGAGACGCGCCCGGCGGAGCACAAGGCTCCCGGCGTCGTGCAGCGCCAGCCGGTCAAGGAGCCGATGCTGACCGGGCTCAAAGCGATCGACTCGATGATCCCGATCGGCCGCGGCCAGCGCGAGCTGATCATCGGCGACCGCCAGACCGGGAAGACCGCGATCGGCATCGACACGATCATCAACAACCGGGACCGGGACCTGGTCTGTGTGTACGTCGCCATCGGTCAGCGGAAGGCCACCGTGGTGGCGCTGGCCAAGGTGCTGGAAGACGCGGGCGCGCTCGACAACTCCATCATCGTCATGGCCGCCGCCGACGAGGCCGCGCCGATCAAGTTCCTGGCGCCCTACTCGGGATGCGCCATGGGCGAGTATTTCCTCTACAACGGCAAGGCCGCGCTCGCGGTCTACGACGACCTGACAAAGCACGCGTACGCCTACCGGCAGATGTCCCTGCTGCTGCGCCGGCCACCGGGACGCGAGGCCTATCCGGGCGACGTCTTCTACCTGCACTCGCGGCTGCTGGAGCGGGCGGTCAAGCTCTCGGACGAGCTCGGTGGCGGATCGCTGACGGCGCTGCCGGTGATCGAGACTCAGGCCGGCGACGTCTCCGCCTACATTCCGACCAATGTCATTTCGATCACCGACGGGCAGATCTATCTCGAGCCGAAGCTCTTCTACTCGGGCGTGCGGCCGGCGATCAACGTTGGTATCTCCGTTTCGCGCGTGGGAGGCAACGCCCAGATCACGCCGATGCGCAGGGTCGCGGGCCGGCTGAAGCTCGACCTCTCCCAGTACCGCGAGCTCGAGGCCTTCTCACAGTTCGGCTCGGAGCTCGACACGGCGACCCAGCGGACGCTCGCCCGCGGCGAGCGGCTGGTCAGGACGCTCAACCAGCACGAGCGCAATCCGATGGCGATCGAGGATCAGGTCGTCCAGATCTTCGCCGCCACGAACGGGTATCTCGACCGCATCACCGTGAACAAGGTCGAGCCATTCCTGGAGGGCCTGACGGACTCGGTTCGCTCAGCAGAGCCCGAGCTGCTGAAGGCGATCGCCTCGGGCGAATGGAACGAGGACACCCAGAAGTCCGTCGACCAGGCGGTGAAGCAATACGCGGAGGACTTCGGCTACGACCTCGACGAGGAGGGGCACCCGCTCGAGGACGGTGAGGAGGAGCCGCGCGGGAGCTCAACCGAGAGCTCTGCGCGCTCCCAGGAGGACGAGGCGCGCGAGGAGCGCGAGGCGGCGTAGTCCGTCGCGGTTGACGGTCAGCGATGCCAACCTCCCAGCGCGACGTCCGCAACCGGATCGCCTCGGTCCGGAACATCCAGAAGATCACGAGCGCGATGGAGATGGTCGCGGCCGCCCGGCTGCGGCGCGCGGAGCAGCGGATCGAGGCGCTTCGCCCCTACGCCTCCGCGATCCGCAGGATGACCCGGCAGGCGGCCGACGCCGCGAGCGGCATGCCGGCGCTGCCGATCCTCTCAGAGCACGAGGAGGTCCGAAACGTCGGCCTGCTGCTGATCGCCGGCGACCGCGGCTTGGCGGGGGCCTTTAACTCGAACATCGTCCGAGCCGGGGTCCAGGGCGGCCGCGAGCATGGCGGTGGGGGGCGCAACGCGGTCTATTTCGCCTCCGGCCGCAGGGTTGCCTCCTCGTTGACGTTTCGTGGACTGGAGCCTGCGCAGAGCTTCACCGGCTTCTCCGATCGGCCCTCCTACGCCGACGCCCGTGCGATCGGGGGGCGCGTGATGGCGGCCTACGCCGATGGCGAGGTCGACCGCGTCGAGGTCTTCTACAACGCCTACATCTCGGCCATCTCGCAACAGGTAAAACGGGAAACGCTGTTGCCGCTTCAGCAGGCGAGCGTGCTCGAAGAGGAGCCCGAGGGTCGCGAGTCAGGAGATGATCAGCCTCGGCGGGGGCTGGTCGAGTACGAGCCGGGGCCTGAGGAGATCCTCGCGCGGCTGGTGCCCGACTATGTCGAGGTCTCGATCTACCGGGCGCTGCTCGAGTCCACCGCTTCGGAGCACGGCGCGCGCATGACCGCGATGCGCAACGCCTCGGACAACGCGGGCACGCTGATCGAAGACCTAACGTTGGAGATGAACAGAGCCCGTCAAGCAGAAATTACGCAGGAGATCATGGAGGTAGTGGCCGGGGCCGAGGGCCTGGCAGGCTAGACACCCCTAGACTGGAGAACAGATGGCCCTTACCGAAGAACGCGAAACCAAAGCGGAGTCCCGCGAGGAGAACACCGGCCGGATCGAGGAGATCCAGGGCGTGGTCATCGAGGCCGTCTTCTCGGACAAGCTGCCCGAGATCAACCACGCGCTCAGGGTCCGCCGGCCGGAGTCGGCCAGCAGGGAAGAGGACGAGGACATCGCCGCCGCCGAAGATCCCTGGCTGGTGTGCGAAGTGCAGCAGCACCTCGGCGACGACCGCATTCGGGCGGTGGCGATGGACATCACCGACGGTCTGTCCCGCGGCACGGAGATCATCGATACGGGGGCTCCGATCACCGTCCCTGTCGGCGCGGTCACGCTGGGCCGGCTGTTCAACCTGCTGGGAGACCCCATCGACGAGGGCGAGCCGCTGCCCGACGATGTGGAGCGCTGGCCGATCCACCGCGAGGCGCCGACCGTTGAGGCGCTGACCCCGACCACCGAGATGTTCGAGACCGGCATCAAGGTGGTAGATCTCCTCGCCCCCTACGCCCGAGGCGGCAAGGTCGGGCTCTTCGGCGGCGCCGGCGTGGGCAAGACCGTGATCATCCAGGAGCTGATCCGCAACCTGGCCGAGGAGCACGAGGGCCTGTCGGCATTCTGCGGCGTGGGCGAGCGCTCGCGCGAGGGCAACGACCTGTGGCTCGAGATGAAGGAGTCCGGCGTGCTCGAGAAGACGATGCTTGTCTTCGGGCAGATGAACGAGCCGCCGGGAGCGCGCATGCGCGTGGGCCTCTCGGGGCTGACGATGGCCGAGTACTTCCGTGACACCGAGGGCCAGGACGTGCTCCTGTTCATCGACAACATCTTCCGCTTCGTACAGGCCGGCTCGGAGGTCTCGGCGCTGCTGGGCCGGATGCCGTCGCAGGTGGGCTATCAGCCCACGCTCGAGTCCGAGATGGGCCAGCTCCAGGAGCGCATCACCTCGACCACCAAGGGCTCGGTGACGTCGATCCAGGCCATCTACGTACCCGCCGACGACCTCACGGATCCGGCGCCGGCGTCGGTGTTCGCCCACCTCAACGCAACCACAACCCTGTCGCGCTCGATCGCGGAGAAGGGCATCTACCCAGCGGTGGACCCGCTCGACTCGACCTCCACGATTCTTAAGCCAGAGATCCTGGGCGATGAGCACTTCAACGTGGCCAACGAGGTCAAGGAGGTGCTCCAGCGCTACCGCGAGCTCCAGGACATCATCGCGATCCTCGGCATCGACGAGCTCTCCGACGAGGACAAGGTCACGGTAGCCAGGGCCAGGAAGATCGAGCGCTTTCTGTCCCAGCCCTTCCACGTCGCCGAGCAATTCACCGGCACGCCGGGTGTCTACGTTCCCATCGCTGAATCGATCCGCGGCTTCAAGGAGATCCTCGAGGGCAAGCACGACGACCTCCCCGAGCGCGCCTTCTTCATGAAGGGCACGATCGACCAGGTCGTCGAGGACGCCCGCGGCGAGGAGGGCGGTCGCGGGCGACGCACGGAGGACGAGGGCGACGATCGCGCGCCCGAGCAAGTGGAGGGGGAGACCGAGGGCTCGGGACCTCGCGCGGAGCAGACCGACGACGGGGAGTCGCAGGACGAGACCGCAAGCGACGAAGACCAGCCGGAAGGCGGGGCGCAGGACGCATCGGCGGACTGATCCTCCGTGGCCCACACCAAGTTTCCCGCCGAGGTCCTCACGCCCGAGGGCGAGGTGTTCAACGACGAGGTCGAGATGGTCTCCACTCGCACCACGATCGGCTCGATTGGCATCCTCGCCAACCACGAGCCCGTGCTGGCGACGCTCGAGCCGACCGAGCTGAGGCTGTACAGGACAGAATCCGAAATCGTCCGCTTCGCGCAGGCGGAGGGCTACATGCAGGTCGCGGGCGGCCGGGTCATGGTGTTGGTCGAGGAGGCACATCCGCCGTCCGAGCTCGACGAGGGGTCGCTACGGGCGCGGCTCGAGCAGGCCGAGCGCGAGCTTGAAGACGCGGACGAGGATTCCGAGCGCCGGCGTGTCGCACAGAGAAACAAGCGCCGGTGGGAGGCGTTCCTCCGAATCGCTTCCTCGGCTTAGGCCGGCGTGAAGCGCAGCACATAGCATCTGACCCCCATGGTCAACGAGCGTGTGCTTGCCGAACGGCTGATCTCCTACGACACCTCGCGGCCCGAAGAGCTCGTGGCGGCCGCAGGATTCGTCAAGGGTTGGCTCGAATCCCGCGAGATAGAGGTGCACGAGCACGACCACAACGGAATGCCGGCCCTGGTCGCCGAAGTGGGGCCTCCGGCCGCGCCGGGGATCCCCTGCGTGGTTCTGCACGGCCACCTCGACGTCGTCCCGGGCCGGCCCGAGCAGTTCACGCCGCGGCTCGAGGGCGATCGCCTGATCGGCCGCGGCGCCTACGACATGAAGGGCGGCCTCGCCGCGATGATGTGCGCGCTCAAGGACCTTGGCAGCTCTTCGCCGATCCGAGTCAGGCTGCTTTGCGTGCCCGACGAGGAATCCGAAGAGCTCGACGAGCGCTGCACCGACGCCCTTGTCGCAGGCGGGCTCGGTGGGGACTTCGCGATCACCGGTGAGCCCACCGACCTACATATCGGCATTCAGGCTAAGGGTGTCCTGGCCCTGCGGATCCAGGTCCACGGACGCGCCGCCCACGGTTCCACCCCCTGGTTGGGTGACAACGCGATACTGAAGGCGATAGACGTCTTCCGCGCGATCGAGTCCCTGCCCTTCACCCGCGAATCCTCGGAGCTATTCGATCGTCCATCGATAAATCTCGGTCGCATCGCCGGCGGCGACGCCGTCAACAAGGTGCCCGACTGGTGCACGATGGTGGTCGACATCCGTTACCTGCCGGGGCAGGACCCGGCGCGCCTCCTCGAAGAGATCGGGGCGCTCGAGGGCACCGAGGTGACGCGGACGTTCATCCACCCGCCCGTCACGGTCTCAATTACCGATCCCTATGTGCAGTCACTGCGCGATGCGGTCGCTCATATCGCGCCTGAGATCGAGACATTGAGCGTGGGTCGGGACGGAGCCTCGGACGCGGCGTCGTTCATCGAGGCTGGGATCCCGGCCGTCGAGTTCGGACCGACGGGTGGCGGCCATCACGGCCCCGAGGAGTGGGTGTCGCTCACCTCACTGCAGCGTTACCGCCACGCGCTGCGAGACTTTGTCCGCTCGCTTCCGGTCCAGCTGCGGCGCCGAGATCCCCGAGCAGATCTCTACGCAGGCGGCGTTGCATGAGCTGGCTGCCGAGGACGAAGCGGGGGACCCACGGACGTTTCGCGCTGGGGGCGGTGATTGTGATCCTGTTCGCCGCGGCCACCACAGCGGTCGCCGGACTGATGCAGTTCAAGCAGCTTGCCGCCGACATCTCTCACACCCCCGCGCTGAAGCAAGCGCGAGTGACCATCGCTACCCCCGGAAGCTCTCAGACGATCCTCGTGATCGGCTCCGACCATCGCGCGGGCACGCGTTGGAAGTCCGCCAACACCGACACCATGATGCTGGTCAGGCTCAACCCGAACTCCTCCACGATCAACGTGCTGTCGGTGCCCCGCGACCTTGAGGTCCAGCTCAAGGGAGCCGGCGGCAAGTTCACGAGCAAACTGAACGCCGCCTACTCGCTCGGTGGCCCTAACTACCTGATCAAGGCGATGCGCCAGCAGGTCTTCCCCGGACTGGTGGTCAACCACATCGTCGATATCAATTTCGCCGGGTTCGACGCGCTGGTTAACGCGATCGGGTGCGTCTACTCGGACGTCGACCATCGCTATTACAACAACACCGCGGTCACCGACTACTCGAGCATCAACCTCCAGCCCGGCTACCAGAAGCTCTGCGGGACGAAGGCGTTGCAGTTCGTACGCTTCCGCCACACCGATTCGGACATCGTCCGCAATGCCCGTCAGCAGGACTTCATCCGCTGGGCAAAGGAGCAGTACCCGCAGTCGGCGCTGATCTCCAACCGCGACCATCTGCTGCGGATCTTTGGCGAACACACCCAAACCGACCACGACCTGCACACCGTCGACGGACTCATCAACCTGTTCAACCTGGTCGCCTTCATGGACGGACACACGATCAAGCAGATCCACTTCCCCGCGCTGTTTCCACCGTGCGAACCGGCCTGTTTCGTGACCGCCACGAAGGCCAGCGAGCACAGGGTGTTCCGCGAGCTGATGACGCCTACGGTCAGCCATCCTTCAAGCGGGTCTTCGCACCACAGCCGGCACCACCACCGAAGCCGCCATCCCGGTCCTGTCGCGGTGACAGCGAACCCGAGCGCGGGCAAGGCGCAGGCGGCGGTGCTTCGGCACGCGGGTATGCCCGTTTACTACCCGCGCGTCCTGGCCAACGGATCGACCTACTGCTACGGGGACGGCGCCAACTGCTACTTGGAGGCTCCAAGCCCGGGCTCCTACCCGCGCGCGTACACGATCCCCAGCCGCAGCGGGCACCGCTATCGCGCCTATCGCATGACGATCGAGCTCAATTCGGTGCTCGGCGAGTACTACGGAGTTCAAGGCATGACTTGGCAGAGTCCCCCGCTGCTGTCGAGTCCGTCGTACACGCGTGTGGTTGGAGGCAAGCGGCTCGAGGTCTTCACCGGCGGCGGCAGCGTGACGGTGGTCGCGTGGCGCACGCCGCACGGCGTGTATTGGGTCTCCAATACGCTCACGAGCACCCTCTCCAGTCGGCAGATGATCGCGATCGCCGCGTCGCTGACCCGGGCCGGATAGCCGGCCGGCCCCGCCGCTCAGGTCCTCGCTAGCCTCTCGACTCCCATGACCATGACGCGCGAACCGATCGCGGTGATCGGCACGGGATACGTCGGCCTTGTCACCGCCGCCGGATTCGCGCAGCTAGGAAGCGAGGTCTTCTGCGTCGACATCGACGCCGAGAAGATCACCTCGCTCGAGCGCGGGGAGATGCCCATCTACGAGCCCGGCCTCAGCGAATGTGTGGAGCGCCACCGCGGACGGCTCCACTTCTCCACCGACCTCGCACCAGCCCTGGAACACGCCCGCCTGCTGTTCGTCGCGGTGGGCACGCCGCCGACCTATTCGGGAGATGCGGACCTCACCGCCGTCCGTCAGGTGGTGGCGGCCATGCCGCACTCTGACCGTCACGCCCTGGTGATGAAGTCGACGGTGCCGGTCGGCACCGGCGAAGCGATCAAGCGCGACTTCGCGGCCGCCGGCAAGGCTTCGCTCGCCTATGCCTCGTGCCCCGAGTTTCTCAGGGAGGGTTCCGCCCTCGAGGACTTCCTGCACCCCGATCGAGTCGTTGTTGGCGACGATGGCGACCTCGCGGGCGACGCGGTGGCCGCGCTCTATGAGCCCCTCGGCGCGCCGCTTGTTCGGACGAGCATCCGCACCGCGGAGATGATCAAGCTCGCGGCCAATGCGTTCTTGGCGACCAAGATCAGCTTCATCAACGAGATCGCGAACGTCTGCGAGGAGACCGGCGCTGACGTGCGGGAAGTCGCCCGGGGCATGGGACTCGATCACCGCATCGGCGACCACTTCCTCAAGCCTGGGATCGGGTACGGGGGCTCCTGTTTCCCAAAAGATGTGTCAGCCCTAAAACAGCTCGCCGGCAACTCGGGCTATCACTTCCAGCTACTGACAGCGGTCATCGAGGTCAACGAGCTGCAGAAGCGCCGGGTGATGGCCAAGCTGCACAAGCACCTCGGATCGCTCGTCGGGCGCAGGGTCACGCTGCTGGGGCTGGCTTTCAAAGCGCATACCGACGATATGAGGGAGGCTTCCTCGCTGGTGCTCTCGGCGCGCCTACTCGCAGACGGCGCCCAGGTCACGGCGTATGACCCGGTGGCGGAGAAGGAAGCGCGCAGGGTGATGGTAGGCGTGAGCTTTGCGGACTCGCCGCGCGAGGCGCTCGCCGGCGCCGACGCGTGCGTGATCGTCACGGAATGGCCGGAGTTCGCCGAGCTCGACTGGCGGGGCGTCGCCGACCTGATGCAGGGAAAGATCGTCATCGACGGGCGCAACCTGCTCGACCCGGACGTTGTCCGCAAGGCCGGACTCACCTACGAGGGGATCGGGCGGTAAGTGGCCGCCCCCGCAAATACGGCCACATTCGAGCGGCCCCCGGCAGCGCCTGGCTTCGTCCTCGTCGGCTCGCGTAGCGCTGCTACGCGTCGTCTCCTGCGTCCTTGCCAGTCATCCGCCAGTGACCACTCTCGGTGTGACCGCACTTACGGGGGCGACCACTAGTGCAGGCTCTCGTTCTCGCCGGCGGCGAAGGGACGCGGCTGCGGCCGCTGACCTCGACCATCCCGAAACCGATCGTCCCGCTCGCGGGCAAGCCCTTCATCGTCTACATGCTCGAGTGGCTACGCAGCCACGGAGTCACGGAGATCATCCTCGCGTGCGGCTTTCTGGCCGATGACGTGCGCGCCGTGCTCGGTGACGGCGCCGCGCTCGGGCTGCGCCTGCTGTACGTAGAGGAACCGCGCCCCCTGGGCACCGGCGGGGCGCTCAAGTTCGCCCAGGACCTGCTGCAGGAGCGGTTCCTGATGCTCAACGGCGACGTCCTGACCGACATCGACCTTGCGGCTGCGCTTCGGCAGCACGAGGCGACCGGCGCTCGCGCCACCCTGGCCCTGGTGCAGGTCCCCGACCCCTCCGCCTACGGCCTGGTGGTCTTGCACGACGACCATTCGGTGCGTGCGTTCGTCGAGAAACCGGGTAAGCCCGTGGGCGGCGGCGCCGGAAACGGCGCGGGAGGTCACCTCATCAACGCGGGCATTTACGTGCTCGAGCGCGACGTCCTCCAAGACATTTCGCCCGCGGGAACCGTGAGCTCGATCGAGCGCGACGTCTTCCCTCGCCTCGTCGGCAAGGGACTTTTCGGCCACCCCGCCAGCGGCTACTGGCTCGACATCGGCACGCCCGAGCGCTATCTCAAAGCAACCTTCGATCTGCTCGACGGTACGGCCGGAGCGAGAGTTGCCGCGGCCCCCGCCCAGCGACCACAACAAACCGTGGATCCCGTTCTGATCGAGGCCGGCTCCAGGATCGGGGAGGGCGCGACCGTAGGGCCATATGTGGTGCTCGGACCCGACGTGGCGGTAGGCGACGGCGCCCGGATCGAGCGTGCCGTGGTGCTCGAGGGCGCGGCCGTCGGGGCCGGATCGACCATCTGTGAGGCGATCGTCGGCCCCCGCGCGCAGATCGGTGATGACTGCCACCTCCAACGCAACGTGGTCCTGGGGGAGGGCGCAGCGGTCGCCTCGGGCAGCGCAGTAGCCACCGGCGCGCGTATCTTCCCCGGGGTGGTGGTCACCGAGAGCGTGAATTCATGACCGTGACGCCCGAGCGTGGCGAGCTCACGCGAGAGGTGATCGCGACGATCGATAAGTCCGCACTGCTCGAGGACATTCTGGGCCTGCCCGAGCAGCTTCGCGACGCCATGTGGCGGGCTCAGTCTGCACAGCTTCAGCCACACGACGCGCCCGGGGGTCTGGTTGTGGCCGGTATGGGAGGCTCGGCGATCGGGGGCGCGCTGGCCCGGGTCGCGCTGGGAGACCGCGCCTCGCGCCCGATCATGCTGGCGCGCGGTTATGCGCTGCCGGCTTGGACAGCCACCGACACCACGGTCCTATGCGCCAGCTACTCGGGCGACACCGAGGAGACCCTCGCCGCCTACGAGGCGGCGGGCGCGCTCGGAGCCCGGCGGATCGCCGTCACCACCGGCGGCAAGCTGGCAGAGGCCGCCCGTTCCGAGGGCGTGCCCGTGATTCCCGTGCCCGGCGGCTTTCAGCCCCGCGCCGCGGTCGCCTATACGTTCGTGATCGCGCTCGAGGTCGCGTGGCTGTGCGGTGCGGGCGAGCGACTTCACTCCGAGATCGACGTGGCCGCGGCCAACGCCGAGCGACTCGTTGCGGAGTGGAGCCCCGACGCCTCCGAGGAGTCTCTTCCCAAGGACCTGGCTCGAGGGCTCCACGGGACCATTGTTCAGGTCGCCGGAGCGGGTCTGACGGCGCCGATCGCATACCGCTGGAAGACGCAGCTGAACGAGAACGCCAAGACGCCGTGCTTCGTCGGTGAGCTGCCGGAGATCGACCACAACGAGATTGAGGGCTGGCGCGGCGCGGCGGAGCTAGGCGCCTTCAGCGCGGTGTTCTTGGATGACTCGGACCTTCACCCCCGCGTCCGCCAGCGGATCGAGCTCACTCGCGGCCTGATCGCCTCGCACGCCGCCGCCACCTATCGCATCGACAGCATCGGTGAGACACCGACCGAGCGAGTGGTTTCGCTGCTACTGCTCGGCGATCTCCTCTCTCTGTACCTGGCAGTGCTCCGCGGCATTGATCCCTCGCCCGTCGTGCTTCTCGAGCGGCTGAAAGGCGAGCTCGCGCGCGGTTGAGCCGGGCCGGTCGAGCGGGCCCCAAAACCTTGACACTCCCGTGGTAACGTTGGCCACGATGGAGACCCTGACTATCCACGAGGCCGCCGCCACGACGGGCTGGTCGGCTCGCATGCTGCGCTACATCGAGCGCACCGGGCTGCTCATGCCCGCGAGGACGGCGTCCGGCTACCGGGTTTACGGGCCCGGGGCGCTGCAGCGACTACGGACGCTCAAGGAGCTGCTGGGCCGCTTTGACCTCGGTCTATCCGAGGTTGCCTTCGCGGCCAGGCTCGAGAACGATTCCGAGCTGCGCGAGGCCGTCCAGGCGTGGCTGCACGATCAGCCCCGCCGGCCGGAGCATGTGAAACCCGACGACTGGCTTCGCTTCGAGCAGGAGAAACACGAGCGGCTCCTTCAGGCCGCGTGAGCAACGGAGATCTGATGACCGCCACCACCACCGCGCCAGCCGATTTTCAGGTCAGCGACCTGGGTCTCGCGCCGTTCGGCCGCAACGAGATCCGCCTGGCCGAACACGAGATGCCCGGCCTCATGGCCATGCGGCGCAAGTACGCCGACAGCCAGCCGCTGAAGGGCGCACGGATCACTGGCTCGCTGCATATGACCGTGCAGACTGCGGTGCTGATCGAGACGCTCGTGGCGCTTGGCGCGGAAGTGCGGTGGGCCTCCTGCAACATCTTTTCGACCCAGGACCACGCCGCGGCTGCGGCTGTCGTTGGACCCGGTGGGACGGCGGAGGAGCCCTGCGGAGTGCCGGTGTTCGCGTGGAAGGGGGAGACGCTCGAGGAGTACTGGCGCGCCGCCGAGCAGGCTCTCTCCTGGCCGGACGGCGAGGGCCCCAACATGATCCTCGACGACGGCGGCGACGCGACCCTGCTCGTTCACAAGGGGGTCGAATACGAGCGAGCCGGCGCCGTGCCGGAGCCGGCAAGCGCCGACT
>DASYAP010000225.1:0-9026 GCA_036501265.1 Solirubrobacteraceae bacterium
CGTCACGTCGAGCAGGATCGCCGCGGCGAGGCCGATGCCGAACTCCTGGAGCCCCACGAAGCGACCGGTCGCAAAACCCGAGAAGGCCGCGATCATGATCACCGCCGCGGCGGTGATGATGCGACCGGTGCGCTCAAGTCCCGTGGCGACCGCAAGGTCGTTGTCGCCGCTGTGGTCCCATTCCTCGCGCATTCGCGTCAGTAGGAAGACCTCGTAGTCCATCGAGAGCCCGAACAGCATCGCGAACAGGAAGATGGGAATCCAGCCGTCGATCTGAGGCGATGACTGAAGCCCGAACAAGACCCGACCCGCTGAGTGCTGGAAGCAGAACACCAGAACTCCGTAAGTGGCCGCCACCGATAGGAGGTTCATGAACACCGCCTTGATCGGCAGCACCACCGAACGAAAGGCGCGCAGCAGCAAGAAGTGGCTGATCAGGAGAACGGCTACCACAAGCCACGGAAAGGCTCCATAGGCCTGCGAGATGAAATCGACCCCGAACGCGGGGGCGCCGGTCACGACGACGCTCGCCCCCGCGAACCGTGCTTCCGGGATGTAGCGACTGCGGATCCGTCGCACCAGCCCCATCGCCTGCCGGGTCCCGGCGTCGCCATAGGACGCGACGCGGATCTGCGCAATCTGCTCGCTCGGATCCAGCAAGCTGGCTGCGCGCGCCTTGCGTGGCGTGACGCGTACCGGAGCGGCGATCGTCTTCGAGTTGACCGCCGGATCCGCGCGCAGCAGGGCGATGAGCCGACGCTGCGCCGCCTCGACTCGTGGTGCGAGAGCGCCGCGCGGGTGGCCCGTATCGATGAGGATCTGATCAGGAGCCAGGGACCCCGGGCCGAGCGTTCGCTCGAGCACGTGCAGACCGTTGGTGGCAGGCGTCCCGGCCGGATAGCCGCGGTTGTCTCCGGCCGTGACCGCCAGTTGCCTCGCCGGGATCGCGATCACCAGCATGACCGCCGCGGCGGCGATCAAGACTGACACCGGACGGCGCATGATTGTGCGCGCGAGCCGCGTCCAGAACCCGGTGCCCGAGACCGTGCGGCGGGCGATCGCGCGGCGAGGCAAGAGCGGCAGGCTGTTGATGCGCGGGCCGAGCAGCGAGAGCATCGCGGGGAGCAGGGTGATCGAAGCGAGCACGCTGATGGCCGGGATCACCAGCCCGCCGACCCCCATCGAGCGGATCAAAGGGACGGGTACGAACGCCAGCAGTGCCAGACCGACCGCGACCGTGAGGCCCGAGAAGACCGTCGCTCGGCCCGCCGTTCCCATTGCACGCAGCAACGCTTCGCGGGGATCGTCCGGACGGAGCGCCAGCTCTTCGCGGAACCGGAAGACCACCAGCATCGAGTAGTCGATCGCGATGCCGATCCCGATCAACGAGACGACGTTGGTCACATAGGTGGCCATGGTCAGTCCGTGGGCGAGCACCCAGACCAGTCCCAGCGACGTGGCGATGGTCGCCGCCGCGAACGCGAGCGGCACGATGATGGCCCCCACGGTCGCGAACATGAAGGCCATCACGAGCACGGCGATCGGTATCGCGATCTCCTCTCCCCGAGCGAGGTCCTGGCCGTAGAGCGGCGCGGTGTCATGGTTGATCGCTGGGAACCCCGTCAGGTAGGTGCTGACACCCGGCACCGTGCCGACGGCGCGGCGCACCGCGGGTGTCCGATCCGACGCCCGCGCGTTCTGGAGCGAGGTGTCAATCTCGACGTACGCGACTCGGCGCGTTGCCGGCAAAGGCGGCCCAGCGTGGCCATGCGCCAGCATTCGCGCGCCCCGCTTCGCCGCGGCTTCGACGGTGGCGGGATCGAGCCGCGTGCCCCGGTGGGCGACCGCGACCAGCGTGAACGCCCCGTCGCTGCGCTGGTGAAAGCGTTGATGGAGCAACGTGAGCCCTCGTTGCGCGGGAGACCCCGGCAGGTTGAAGGTATTCGCCAGCAGCGAGCCAACGTTGGCCGCCCCTACGCTGCCGACCAGGAGCGCGACGGCCCACGCTGCCAAAACGATTCGGCGGTGGCGGAGCACGAACTCGGTTGAGCGGCGCAGCGCCAGGCGATGTTAAGCCGCGCGAGGCTGCCGAAAGACGATCAGCTGCCGAGAGGCAACAAGAGAGCCAGGACCTGCCTCACGAAGCGCTCGTAGCGCTCGGGCGGATAGCTCTCGGGATCGGTCAGCAGCGTGCGACCGGCATCCTCGGAGAGCACCCGGATCGCACGCGCGGTCAGCTCAACGTCGAGGTCATCCGGAAGCTCCTGTCGCTGCAGCCCCCACCGCACGATGTTTGCGATTCGCTCTTGCGTACGCGCGCGATTCGTTTCGACGTGTTCGCGCACCACCTCTGGCGTGCCCTCGAGCGGCAGCAGAATGATCCGCCACGTCGCGGGCCGGCTCGCCACGGCCTCGAGGAACCGCCGCACCCCGTCGGCCAGCACCTCGATCGGATCCCGGTCGCCGAGGTCCACGGGCACGACCTGCTCGAGTTGCGCCACGGAGATACGCTCTTCGCGCTCCACCAGCGTGTGAAGGAGCGAGCCGAGGTTGGGAAAGTGGTCGTAGACGACCGGCCGGGTGACCCCGGCGCGGCGGGCAATGGCCTCGATCGACACGCCGCCGTAGCCTTGATCGAGGATCACCTCGAGTGCCGCATCGATGAGCTGCTCGCGTCGCTCGGCCGGAGCCATCCGCGGCGCATAACGGCGCCGTTCGCCCGGCGCCCCATCGCGCCCTTCGCGTACCGAGCTTTGACCGGCCGAGTTGAAGGCAGGCTTCGCTGGCATCCGCGTCGGCAGACTAGCAGGACCGTACTACTGAATTACACGTGTGTAGATTCACGCTAGATCGCCCGGATCGACCGCCGACCCCCGTTGGGGCGCAACCATGACTGCGACCGAGATCGCCACAAGCCAAGCCACCAGCGCCCATTGGGGGTCGGAGCGCAACCACTTCCGCGTGGCCATCGTGGGCAGCGGGTTCGCCGGACTGGGCATGGCGCGTGCGCTCAAGCGCGAGGGAATCGACGACTTCGTCGTGCTCGAGCGGGCGGGTGAGGTGGGCGGAACGTGGCGCGACAACACATACCCGGGATGCCAGTGCGATGTCCCCTCGACCCTCTACTCATTTTCGTTTGCGCCCAACCCCAACTGGACGCATACCTACCCGCTCCAGAGCGAGATCCTCGAGTACCTGCACGCGGTTGCCCGCGAGGAGCGGCTGGCACCT
The DNA here is from genome assembly GCA_036501265.1 of Solirubrobacteraceae bacterium. Lineage (GTDB taxonomy): Bacteria > Actinomycetota > Thermoleophilia > Solirubrobacterales > Solirubrobacteraceae > Palsa-465. Next base: position 3,232 of record DASYAP010000225.1, read on the forward strand.
CACATTCGCTTCTGGCACGAGGTGAGAGCCGCTCGGTGGAACGACGGCGCCAAGCATTGGGCGCTCGAGACACGCGGTGGGCGTATGACCGCAGACCTTCTAGTCCTCGGCGTCGGCGCGCTCGCGGAGCCCGCGGTCCCGGCGAGCCGCGGCATCGACCGGTTCGAGGGAACCGTCTTTCACTCCGCCCGTTGGAACCACGATCACGATCTGCGTGGCCGTCGAGTCGCCGTGATCGGGACCGGTGCTTCGGCGATCCAGTTCGTGCCCCGCATCCGAGACTACGTCTCGCAGCTGTACGTCTTCCAGCGCACGCCACCGTGGATCCTCCCCCACGCCGATCGCCCCACCACCCGTCTGGAGCGGTTTCTTTGGCGGGCCGTCCCCCGCTCCCAGCACCTCTGGCGCGCCGGGGTCTATGCGGCGCGGGAGTCACTCGTGGTGGGTTTGGCGCTTGAGCCCCGCCTGATGAGGGCGGCCGAAAACATCGCCAAGGCGCACCTGCGTGCCCAGGTTCCCGACCCGCATCTCAAGCGCGTCCTCACCCCCCGATACCGGCTGGGGTGCAAGCGAATCTTGATCTCAAACGACTATTACCCGGCCCTGTGCGAGGCGAATGTCGCCGTGGTGGACGGCGGCCTCGAGGAGGTCCGCAGCCACTCGGTTGTGGGCACGGACGGAGTCGAGCGAGAGGTCGACACGATCATCTTCGGGACCGGGTTTCACGCCACCGACCCTCCGCAGGCGGGCTACGTCTGGGGCCGCCACGGCCGTCTCCTGGCCGACTCTTGGCGCGCGGGGATGTCCGCTTACCTGGGCACCGCGTGCCACGGCTTCCCCAACGCGTTCATGCTGGTGGGGCCGAACACGGCCCTGGGTCACAGCTCGATGGTCTACATGATCGAATCCCAGGTGGCGCATGTGATGCAAGCTCTACGGGCGATGGAGCGCCGCGGTGCGGTGGAAATCGAGGTCCACAACGAGGCACAAGCCGCTTATAACGCCGAGGTCCAGCGCAAGCTCGATGGGACCGTCTGGAATTCCGGCGGCTGCCGCAGCTGGTATCTCGACGCGCACGGCCGCAACACGACGCTGTGGCCGTCGTTCACGTTCCGCTTTCGCGAGCTGGCCCGGACGTTCGACCGGGCCGACTACATGCTGGCGCGGAGTGGGGCCGTACGCTCCGAGCAATAACCCCGGCTACGATCGCCTCTGTGGTTGTTGCGCGCGACATCGTCCCCGGGGTCCACAGGCTCGGGAGCTCACAGGTCAACTGGTACTTGGTCGAAGAAGGCGGGCAGCTGACCGCGGTTGATGCCGGTCTTCCGGGCTACGGCAAGGCCCTTTCGAGCGACCTAGCGCTGCTGCACCATTCTCTGGGAGACATCGAAGCGCTCGTGCTCACTCACTCGGACGGCGACCACACCGGCCTTGCCAAGACGATGCGCGATGGGGGCGCGCGGATAATGATTCACAAAGCCGACGAGCCCACGCTACGCAAGCCCGCACCGAAGTCCGGGGATGCCAAGCCAATCAACATCGTGCCCCAGCTGCGGCACCCTGCCCTGCTCAAGCTGATCGCACATATCGGGCTTTCGGGTGGCTTCAGATTGCAGTCGATCGAGGGAGCCGAGACATTCTCGGAAGAAGAGGTGCTCGACGTGCCCGGCAGGCCGCGGGTGATCGCGACACCGGGTCACACGCCGGGCCACTGCGCTGTTTTCTTCGAGGAGAAAGGGGTCCTCTTCGCCGGCGACGCGCTATGCACGCGTAACCCCTTCACCGGGCGTCCGGGCCCTCAGGTCATGCCGTCCTCGATGAACGTCTCAACCGATCAGTGCTTCGCCTCTCTCGGACCGATCGAACAGAACCCAGCTCTCGTAGTCCTGGTGGGCCACGGCGACCCTTGGCGCGACGGCGCTGCGGCGGCGGTCGAGAGCGCACGCCGTCTGGGACGCAGCTAATCGCGCGACTCATCACGGTTAGCGCGGCCGCACGCGGCGCAACAACCCCAATCGAAGGCGGGATCGAGGGCAACCAGCCGACGATCGTTGTCCCCCCAACGCCGGTTGAGGTATCTGCCGATCACCAATGCGGCGACGGGGCCCGCGCCGGCGCCGTGAAGGGCAACCGCGGCGCTGCGCGCACTGGCGCCGGTGGTCCAGGTGTCATCGATTAACAGCACCCTTTCGCCTCGCAGGCGCCTGAGCGGTTCGAACTTGTGCGCGTCGACCTCACGCGGCCGGACTGGAGCAAGGGAGCGCCGAAGCAGTCGCCGATAACGCTGGCGCGTCGGGCCGATCAGGTCACCCACGATGCGACGTAACGGATGTTGCTGATCGCGCTCGCGCACACCCGAGGGGACCGTCGTCACGAGGTCGAAGGCGTACACGTGCGCGGCCGCGGCGACGCACCCCTCGTGCAGCGCGAGGAACCGCCATAACACGGCCGCCAGTTCGACCGTCAGCCGTCGGGCGATCACGCCGCTCAGGCGCTTGTATCCCATGAGGGCGTGGTGGAGCTGCTCGCCGCCGACGCTGTACGAGATCGGTACCACTGCGGTCAGTGCCAGCTCACCGCGAGCGCAGCAATAGCAGCGCTCAAAGCCGCGCGTTAGGTTGAAGCAGAACGTGCAGACCCCATCGCCCTGGCGCGGGCCGAACATGAAGTTCGCGTATGGGTCGCTGAGCTCAGAGACAGTCGCCACGACGCGAGCGGCGAACGATCACCACCCGGTTGTCCCAGCCGTGTGCTCGTCCGTCATCAATTGTTCGTCCGCTGTGAGCCGCTCCACCACCGCCAGGATCTCTCCGCAGTCCGCTATCGGGTACGCGCCCGGCCGGCTCGCGAGCTCGCGAGCCCACGCTTGCGAGAGCAGTGAACGGTGAAGGAACACGGGACGTCCTTGCGCGAGCGCGAGCCGGGCCTGAATCCGCGTGCCGCTAGTCTGGAACGCCTCTACGATCACGGTGCCAAGCGTCATGCCCGACATCACCGCATTCCGCATCGGGAAGCTCCGGCGGGTCGGGAGCGCATCGGGCCAGAACTGCGAGACGAGCGCGCACTCGCGCGCGATCCGTCGCGACAGTTGGCTGTTCTGGGGCGGATAGCAGTGACGCAGCCCTGTCCCAACGACCGCGACGGTGCGGCCACCCTCGGCGAGCGTCGCCGTATGGGCGGCGGCGTCAATCCCGGCAGCGAGGCCCGAGAAAACGGTGTAGCCGGCGTTCGCGAGATCGCCCGCAATACCGCGGGCGGCTGCGATGCCATCGGCTGTTGGAGCGCGACTGCCCACCACCGCGACAGCGCGCGCGTCAGCTCTAACCAGTGCGCCGGCCACGAACAGAAGCGGCGGACGTTCGTGGACGCCGTGAAGATTCTCCGGATAGCTGTCGTCGAGGACCGACATAACCTCGATTCCATCGCCTCGCCACTCTGCAAGTTCCGCGGCCGCCGCGTCGAGAGCCGTGCTCACGTCGACGCGCGCGTTAGCAGCCTGACCGACGGAGTCGAGCTCGAACAACGTCTCCGACCGATCGTCGCGCTCGAGCTCATGCTCGAGTACATGCAGCGCGCTGCCGGTCTCCTCCACCAGCTCCGCGTACACCTGCCAAGGCCGGCGGCCTTCACGGAGTAGCGCCACAAGCGCAGCCAACTCGACCTGCGAAGACATCCGCGGCGAGCCTACCGTGGCGCCGCGACGACGTGAGCCGACCACCAAGAGTTTGACGAGCTGGACGCACTCAGGGCGCGCTTACGTCTCAGAGTTGGCGGAGCGCGCTGCGCCGATGGCTATGGTCCTATCCGGCTAGCCCCGGCCTGGCGAGAGTTGAAATGCCACGACGTCGTTACATAGTCATCGCCGCGACCGCATGCGCAATCGCCGTCTGGGCCGCCGGCTGCGGCAGCGGCACCCACCACGACGCATCGAGCCACCGGGCGAAGCACACGGTCCTGACCCAGGCGAGCCTGGGATTCGGAGCTTTCCACCGGTTCATCTGGGCTCCAGCCCGCGCAGGCCGCTTTTCGGATCCCGGCTCGCACGCCGTGAGCCAGGCAGCCGAGGCCGCGCGCTTCACCTCTAACGAACTACGGGTCACCGCCCATCAGGTGCGGGGCAGCAAGCAGTTGCAAGTCCTGTTCGCACCACTCGAGTTGACCGCCGACAAGATAAGTGCACTCCGCGGGACCCTTTCCCAGCATCCCTCGGTAGCCCAGGTTGAGGCGATCAACAAGATCCTGCTGCGGATCGCCGTGGCGGCGAAGGAGAACGGCGCCCGCATAGCCGACGCGTCCGCTGCGGAGATCGCCGCCGCCGGCGGACCGCACGCCTGAGGTCAGTCTCCGCGCGCGATCGGCCGTCGCGGGTCGGTGATCCACTCGCTCCACGAGCCCGGGTAAAGGGCGGCCCTGTAGCCGGCGAGCTCGAGCGCGAGTACCTCGTGGGCGGCTGTCACTCCGGAACCGCAGTAGGTGCCGACCTCCAATCCGCCGCCAACTCCGGCCCGCTCGAAGATTTTCCGCAACGCGGACCGCTGCAAGAACCGGCGCGAGGAGTCGAGCGTCATCGTTGCCGGCACGTTCACGGCTCCGGGGATGTGCCCGGCAACTGGGTCGATCGGCTCGCGCTCTCCCGTGAACCGCTCTGGCGCGCGTGCATCTAACAGAGCTCCGCGCGCCGCCAGCGCCGGGACGTCCTGCGCCATCAGCACAGACATCGCGCCCGGCCGCGCGACGAAGTCTCCCGGCTCGACTTGAACTGGTTCAGTGGTCACTGGGTACCCGGCCGCGACCCACGCGGCCAACCCGCCATCCAGGACAGCGACATCGCCGTGCCCGTAGTAGCGAAGCAGCCACCAGGCGCGGCCAGCGGACATGGAGCTTCCTCCGTCATACACGACGACGGGACCGTCGTCTCGGACACCCGCCGCGCGCATCGCCGCCTGAAACGACTCGCGGCCGGGAAGCGGATGGCGGCCACCCGAGCCGGGCGCTCCCGCCAGCTCCGTGTCTAAATTGACGAATACTGCGCCCGGGATATGGCCACTTTCGTACTCGGTAAGCCCCGGTGGCCCGCCGAGCGTCCAGCGAACGTCGAGGAGCGTCGGCCTCGTCGCACTCGCACCGAGCGCCTCCGCCGAGATCAGCGCGCCCGTCACTTCTCCCCTACGGGTAGCGAGGCTAGTCGGTGCCTTCGGCCGGAGCCTTTGAAGCCTCTGAAGCCACCGGCTCGGGTTCGATTCCGAGGTCTAGGTCTTGCATCGGAGCCGGCTCGGCCACTGGGTCAGGGGTCGGCGCTGGCGTTGCCACCGGCCGCTGAGCGGACCCACGCGTCGGGGCGGCGGAAGGAGCGGTCGATTCGATGGGCTGCTGGTGAAACTCGTGCATCGGGTTCGATTCACCGCCGATCGCGTCCTTGAAGTCATGGAAGCCGCGTCCGAGAGAGCGAGCCATCTCGGGCAACCGCTTCGGCCCGAGCACAAGCAGAACAACCGCGAGCAGAAGCAGCAGATGGGTAGGTTGGAAGATATCCCCGATCACTGTCTCGGCTTAGGTTAGCTCTTTGCTCTCGGCGCGTCGAGGAGAAGTGGTTTTCGCGAACACTGCCGTCTGCTTTGTTTGCTCCAAGCCAACGCTCTGTTCGCCGCGAAAAACGACTCGCGTGCGGGGCCATTTACGGCCGCTCGATGCGATCACCCCCCGACCCTGACCGTGATCTTGCGGCTGCACGCCGGCGCGTACGGATAGTCGTCGGCAGGCAATGCGCACTCCTCGAACCAGTAGTGGCGCACCAC
>DASYAP010000226.1:0-26125 GCA_036501265.1 Solirubrobacteraceae bacterium
CGCCGCCGTGTAAATGACGAAGCCGAGGTTGTAGATGCGGACCCGGCCGAAGATGTCCCCCAGTCGCCCCAGACTGACGATCAGCACGCTGCCGACGATCATGTAGCCGAGGATCATCCACAGTAGGTAGAAGCTGTTGGACGGAACGAGTGGATTGAGGTGGATGCCCCTGAAGATGTCGGGCATCGCGATGATCGTGATCGAGACGTCGAGGGTCGCCAGCAGCACCGCGAGCGTCGTGTTGGACAACGCGATCCACTTGTAGCCCTCGCCGCGGTCTGTCGGTGGCGTGCCGTGCGTCGGCCTCCCCGCACCGTTTGCGCGCTCGGCGCGGGGGCGGTTGCGCAAGTCGGTCACGCGAATCAATTATACAGGTAACCTGTACAGGTCGCCTGTGCAAGTCCTATACTCCTCCGCTGATTACGGATGCCCACAAAGGCCCCCGTCGACGCGCCACCGAGCCCAGACGCCGCCCTGATCGCGAACGAGTTGGGCGCGGTTCTCGGACTGCTCGTCCGCCGGCTGCGTGCACAGCGTCCGTTCCCGCTCAGTCACGCGACAGTGCTCGGCAGGCTGTTTCGCGATGGCCCGCAAAGCGTGTCTGACCTCGCTCAAGCGGAGCACGTCAGACCGCAGTCGATGGCTCAAACCGTGAGCGAGCTCGAATCAAGCGGCCTTGTCGTCCGCCGTCCAGACCCAGATGACCGGCGCCGCGCGGTTGTGGAGGTCACTGCCGAGGGTGTGGACTTGCGCGAGCGCGAGCTCAGCCGCCGCGACGGCTGGCTCGCGCAAGCGATCGTGGGCAAGCTCTCGGCCGAGGAGCAAGACGAGCTGCGCTCCAGCGTCGACCTGCTCCGCCGGCTGGCCGAGAGCTGAAGTCGTTAAGACCTCAGCGGCAGCGCTTGGCCATTTGCGGCCCTTCTTTGAACCGAAACGGCACCGAACTCGCGCCCCACGACGCGACCACGCCCAGCCTTGCGACGGGGCGCCTGCGCGACGGCGGGGCCCGCGGTCGCGGCTCGGACCAGTGAGCTCTGGGCATGTTCGGCGCGGTCCTTGGCGATCGCGTGCAGCTGGAGTCCTACAACGCCGACCAGAACAAATGCGGCGAAGACCGCGTTGAGGATGATGATGAGGGTCATTGCGTCTCCTTCACTCGAGGTTGCACGTGCAAGGGTCGACCTCGACGCGAAGAGAGGCGTGGCATCGCCGTATGAGAGTTCTAAGACGGATCCCGCCCGAGCGTGACCAAAGTCCGGGAAGGATCCCGGGCCGGCGAGGTCTTGAATGGCGACGAAGAAAAGTCATCTGACGTCTAATGACTGGTCCGCGCATTCAAAAAAGAGAGAACCCGATGCAGCCACAGCTGAATCACTGCGGCGGCGTCTTTCACGACCCGATTGGAACCTTCAGCGCAACCTTCGTCAACACGATCATCGCGCTCAACAAAGCAGCCACCGGCCGGACTGCTCTCAAGACCTCCCCAGCGTGGGTCACAACATCGAAAGCCAGATGGAGTGTGGATTCGACAACGCCGTCGGCGATCTGCAGAACACCAACCCGCAGCTCGGGCCGCTCGCTGCCAACGGTGGCACCACCGAGACGCTCGCGCTCCTGCCCGGCAGTCCCGCGATCGATGCGGGCAGCGACATGGCATGCCCGTCCGTCGACCAGCGAGGCGTCTCCCACCCACAAGGACCCCACTGCGAACATCGGCGCCTTCGAGCGCAAGCACTGAGCGGGCTAGCGGCTCCTTGCGCCAGGCGTGCTGGAGAGGCGCGCGTCTGCGGGGCGCCACAGCTATCTGCACTTATCGCTCGGCGCCCGCCGCGGCCTCGACGGCCGCCCGCTGAAGCGGCGGCCCGAAGCTCACCTGCACCACCGCGCCTCCATCGGGTGCGTTCAGTGCCATCGCGGTCCCGCCGTGCGCCAGCGCGGTTTGGCGCACGATGGCCAGCCCTAAGCCCGAACCTTGGAGACGGCGAGCGTGGGCCGCGCGATAGAAGCGATCGAACACGTGCGGTAGGTCGCCTTCATCGAAGCCGGGGCCGTGGTCTCGCACCGAAAGGACTCCGGCGCGCAGTCGCACATCGATCGCCCCGTCGGGAGGGCTCCATTTGCGAGCGTTGTCGATCACGTTGGTGATTGCCCGGCCGATTCGGTCGGGAACGCCGTCCACCAGCGTCGGCTCGAGGTCGACGTTGAACTCCATTTGGGAGGCGCGACGCTGAGCACGATCCACGGCGTCGTAGACGAGCGAATCGAGCTCGACCTGTTCGCGGTGGGCGCTGGCCCCCGAGCCGCGAGCGAGCTCGACGACGTTCGCCACCACCTGGGTCAACTCGTCGAGTTCGGCGAGGATCGACTGCTGAAGGGCTTGGCGTTCCTCGGGAGGCAAGCGCCCTGACTCGAGGAAAATCTGGATGTTGCTGCGCAGCGCGGCAATGGGAGTCCGCAGCTCGTGCGAGGCATCAGCGACGAGGTTGCGCTGTGCTTCGATCGACTGCTCGAGCGCATCGAGCGTTTGGTTGAAGCTGGCCGCCAGCCGCCGCAGCTCGCTGGCCCCGGTCTCTTCCAGATGGTGCGGATGCTCCAGCTCGCTGGTTACGTCCTCGGTGCGACGCAGGAAGCGTTCGATTGGAGCCAGCGCCGCGCGGGAGATCGTCAAGCCGAGCAACCCGGCGAGCAGCACGCCCCCCGCGATCAGAAGCCCATATGAGAGCAAGAGGCCGTTCAGGACGGAGTCAACGCTCGTCAGCGGCAGAGCAACCTGAACGGCCCAGTGGTCGAAGGGGTCGCCGACGGTCAGGATCTCCAGATGCACGCCGTTCACGGTCGCGGTCTCGAAGAAGCTGCCGTGGGCACGCTTGGCGATCTCCACGGCTCGCGGATCGACCGGGAGGGCTGCCTGCTCGCCGGAGGTACGGGAGGCAGACCCGTCGGGATACACGACTTGGAAGTAACCGCGAGCGGCGCCAAATTCGGGTGGTGATGGCGCATGGAATCCATTGCGGGTGTCGAAATCCCCGGTGCCGGGGCGCTGCCCTTGTGGTCCTTGTCCGCCCGCCGCCGGTCCGCGCTGCCCTTGTGATCCCGGTCCGTGGTGCGGCTGGAGATAGGGGGCGGCAAGATTGTGAAGTTGGCCCTGCAGGTCACCGACGAGGTGTGAGCGCGTGCTCACGTAGCCGATCACGCTGATCGCCACCGCCACTGCCGCGACCGCGAGGGCCGCCGCCACCGCGATTCGCCGCCGAAGGCTCAAAGCTCAGCTCTCCAAAATCGGGCGGTCAGGGCTCCCGAAGCACATAGCCCACGCCGTGGACCGTCTGGATCAGCCGTCGCCCGCTGCCGGCCTCGAGCTTGCGGCGGAGGTACCCGATATATACGCGCAGCGCATTGCCCGAGGGACCGAAGTCGTATCCCCACACACGGTCGTAAATCAGCTCCGAGGTCAAGACGCGGCGGGGATTGAGCATGAAAAGCTCGAGCAGTTGAAACTCCGTGCGCGTGAGGTCCACCTCCCGCTCACGGATTCTGGCGGCGTGCGCGTCCGGATCCAGCTCGAGCTCCGCAAAGCGAAGGACGCGGCCGTCTATCCCCTCCACGTGGCGGCGCATGATCGCCTTGAGGCGAGCCTGCAACTCGCGCACGTCGTAGGGCTTGACGAGATAGTCGTCGGCTCCGGCCTCGAGCCCGTCAACACGGTCCTCGACTGCATCGCGCGCCGTCAACATCAGTATGGGGGTCCGGTTCCCAGAGCCGCGCAGCGTCTCGCATACGCGCATGCCGTCGATGTCCGGCAACCCGAGATCGAGCACGATGGCGTCAGGTACGTCGTTCTGGGCCCGGAGCAACCCTTGCTGTCCGTTCTCCGCTTGGATGATCTCGTAGCCGGCGAGCAGCAGCGCGCGCCGGATCGCCGCGCTCACCGCATCGTCATCTTCGATCACCAGGACTCGCATCTCAACTGCGCTATCTCAACTGCGCTGAAAGCTATCGCGCGACTCTCCAGCGGAGAGGACCACCGGAAGGCGCTGTCCTGACTTTGGAAGATGCTTCTAAGAAGTTTCTGTGCGTTTTCGAAGCGCGGCCTAAGAGACTGTCCCCTGATCTGCGGCTATGTTCGAGACGTGATCGGGATTGAGGACGTTCGCGTTGCGGCCCGGCGCTTGGAGGACAACGCCTATGTGACACCGGTGATCAGTTCGCCCGTGCTCGACGCCCAGCTCGGTGTCAGTGCCCTGCTCAAGGCGGAGTCGTTGCAGCGCACTGGCTCGTTCAAGTTCCGTGGTGCCTACAACAAGATCGCCTCAGTCCCCGCGGACACGCGAAGGCGCGGGGTGCTGGCGTTCTCCTCCGGAAACCACGCCCAGGCCGTCGCGCTCGCCGCCTCGCTGCTAGGGGCACCGGCGACCATCGTGATGCCCGCGGACGCGCCCACGGTCAAACTTGCCGGGACCAAGCGATACGGGGCCGAGATCGTCACCTATGACCGCTATGCCGAGGATCGCGAACAGATCGGTCTGACGATTGCGCAGGAGCGCGGCCTGACTCTGGTGCGCCCCTTTGACGATCCACTCGTGATCGCGGGACAGGGGACAATCTCGCTGGAGCTGGTCGAGCAGGCCGGCGACGTCGACGCATTGCTCGCGCCGGTCAGCGGTGGGGGGCTGATCGCTGGATGCGGTCTCGCCATAAAGGCGCTTCACCCCTCGACTCGAGTCCTGGGGGTCGAGCCGGAGACCGCGGACGACTATCGCCGCTCGCTGGCCGCCGAGCGTCGAGTTGCGATCGACGTCCCCCGCACCATCGCCGACGCACTGCAGGTGACCACTCCTGGTGAGCTGACCTTCACGATCAACCGCGGCCTGCTCGAGGGGATCGTCACGGTTACCGACACCGAGCTCATCGAAGCGATGCGGTTCGCTTTCGAGCAGCTGAAGCTGGTGCTCGAGCCGGGCGGTGCAGCTGCGCTGGCCGCATTGCTCAGCGGAAGGGTCGAGTTCGAAATAGGTGCCCGGGTCGCCGTGATTCTCTCCGGCGCAAACGTCGACCCCGTCCGGTTCTGCGAGCTTCTGAGCAACCAGAGGCATGGCTGAGCCGGGGAGCGATGCCTATGGTCAGCCCGAGCTTTCTTAGAGAACTCAGTCAAGAGTCTTGACCCAGCTTTATGAATCCCGTCCACCCTTCGTTGCATGACGTTACGCACACCTAGACCCCTCGCGGCTCCGGTGCGCGCGGGCGCGCACCGGGCGGCATCCGCTGCCGTGTCCCCCCGCCTCAGGCTTCGCGCGACGCGCCGTGGCTGCGCGTTAATAGACCCGCACGGCGAGGTCGTGTTTTACGCTGAGGGAATCGGTGGTCGCCGCAAATGCCTGGAGTACGCGCGCCAGCACGGCGTGCTTGCGATTTCCCGTTGAGACCGGGATCGGCTCGCACGCACCGCTGATCGCGGCCGGTCGCGATCGACCATAGGATCTTCTAATGCTGATCCTCTCGCGCGCCGAGATCCGAGAGCTGTTGGATCTCGATGCGCTCATCGACGAGCTCGCGGTGGCGATGGCCGACCTCAGCGCAGGGCGCGTCTCGATGCCCGAACGGATCGCGGCGTTGGTACCCGAACACGATGGACTCCTCGGAGCGATGCCGGGATACGTCCCCTCTCGCGAAGCGCTCGTTGCAAAGCTCGTGACGCTGTTCCCGCGTAACGCCGCGACGTCAGTGCCGACGCACCAGGCGGTGATTGTCGCGTTCGATCCACACACCGGTTCGCCCACCGCGTTGCTGGACGGAAGCGAAATCACCGCCGTACGGACGGGCGCCTCCTCGGCGCTGTCGGTCAGGCTGTTAGCACGTGAAGGGGCCTCGGTACTGGCCATCCTGGGGACGGGGGTCCAAGCTCGCTCCCACGCACGCGCTGTGGCGCGGGTCCGGCCGATCGCCGAAGTGCGGATTGCGGGCCGCGATCCCGGAAAGGCGAGGACGCTGGCCGCTGAGCTGGCTGCGGAGCTTTGCCTTCCCGTTGACGCAGTCGACTCCTACGGCGATGCGGTCGCGAATGCCGACATCGTCTGCGCCACGACGCACGCCCTCGAGCCCGTGGTCCACAGGCAATCGATAGCGCCCGGCACACACATCACCTCGGTTGGCCACAATCCCGCGGGCCGCGAGCTAGACGACGAAACACTTGTCGACTCGCTCGTCTGCGTCGAGTCGCGCCAGGCCGCGCTGGCGCCTCCGCCGGCCGGCAGCAATGACCTTGTGGAACCGATCAGCGCAGGGAAGATCGGCCCGGACCACATCCACGCCGAGTTGGGCGAGCTTGTGTCCGGGACGAAACCAGGGCGGGCTTCGGAGGATCAGATCACGCTCTATAAGTCGGCGGGCGTCGCGGTACAGGATGCGGCGGCCGCGATGCTGGTTCTAAAGGCAGCGCGCGAGGCGGGTGCGGGAGTAGACGTCGCGGTATAGACCGTCGCCTTCTCTGGGGTCGACGCTGCCCGGCGTGGCTACCGTTGCTACCAGTCGCCGCGTCTGATCGCCTGGCGAACTGATTGGCGAACGCGTCGGCGATTCGCACGAGCGGAGCCGCCGTGCTTGCCCGCACCGGAGCGCTGCACAGCTGCCACTCCAACCGCAGAGCGGAGCGTGCGTGCAAGCTCTACGGCGCTCTTCGGGGCCTTCGACTTTGGACGGGCCATGCGCTCAGGGTAGACATGCCTCATCCGAGCCCCTGCACGAAGCCCTGTCGCCAGCTCGCATAGCGCGGCTGCCAGCCAAGCTCGCGTTTTGCCTTCTCGTTGGAGGCACCGCGCGCCTCGGTCATCATGAGCGTTGCCGCCTCACCAGCCGCCAGGCGCCCAAGCCAGCGTGGGATCCGCCTCGGTGGCTTGGCACCCAGCGCGCTGGCCAGTACCGGCAGCCACTCCCGCACCGGCGCGGGCTCGTCGTCGACGATGTTGTAAATACCCGGCTGGCCGCGCTCGACTGCAATCGCGGTAGCTGCAGCGGCGTCGTCGACGTGGACATGCGACCAGACGCCACCACCGTCGCCGACGATCGGGAACCAACGCTTGCGGATCGGCGCCGCCACCTGCGCATCCGGAGCCAAACTGACAGAGGTTCCCGGGCCGTAAAAGCCGCCATAGCGCAACACGACACCATCGCCCCACTCGATCGCGGTCACCGCGCGCTCCACATGGAGGATTCCCACCAGCGGAGCTCGCAACACCGCGGGCGGATCGGAATCGAGGGGGTCGGCTTCGGTCTGCACCGGCCCGCCCGTACGGGCGAAGCGAAAAGCCGCAAAGCTCTGTGCCACGAAGCGCCGAGCCCCCACGGCGCGACCAGCAGCCAAGAGATGGTCCGTCCCCTCGACACGCAGGCGGTTGGTCATGGTCGCTGCGGGGGCACGGTCGGGGTGCCGCATGTCCTTCGCGGACACCTTTCCGGACAGCGCCGTGAGCTGATGCACGATCACCTCGGGCTCTGCGGCCGCCACCGTTCGGGCGACCGCGTCGGCGTCGAGGGCGTCGGCCACGACCGGATGCGCTCCCAGGCTGCGCACCAGGTCCTGCTTTGACGTGCTCCTGGTCATCCCGACCACCTCGTGGCCTCGCGCCACGAGCTGCGGCACGAGCGCTCTCCCAAGAACGCCTGTGGCGCCCGCTACGAAGACCTTCATGGCCGCTCCTTTCGTCTCATGGTTCTCTTGTGAGACACAATGGACGCGCGGCCTGTGACAAGGCGCGCCGTTCGTAACAGGCGTTGGCCGGCAAGCGGATGGCTTTGATTTGTGGCCACTGACCCTGCCTCGTGGCCTGGAGGCTCACCTAACCACTGGGAGCGAGAGCTCTTGCGCTTTATCGACCGCCGGGGGGTGGGGGCTTCCCGGCGGTTTAGGGAAACCGACGTTTATGTGCAGTCCGCCGTTCCGTTTGGCCTGGATGTTGAGGGTCGCGTGGTGCGCGGCCGCGATCGCGGCGACGATCGAGAGGCCGAGGCCATGACCGGGGCTTTGGGCGGTCCGGTCGGTGTCCAGGCGGCGGAACGGTTGCAGTAGTCGCTGGACCTCGTCGGCGGGGACCCGAGGCCCGGTGTTTTGGACGACGAGCGTCGCGTCGCGCGCGTCGGCGTCGGTGGTGACACGGATTTCTCCGCCCGGGTGGTTATGCAAAAGCGCGTTGTCAAGCAAGTTGCTTGCAAGCTGGCGCGCGAGCCGCGGATCGCCACTGACCGTCGCGGGGTGCAGCGCGCTGTGGATCGTGATGTTGTGAGCGGCGGCCGCTTTTCGCCGGGCTCGGATGACGTCTTGCACGATCGGGACGAGGTCAAATGTCTGGGACCGATCGATGCGCTGCTGGCTTTGAGCGAGGGTCAGCAGCGCTTCGAGGAGCTGCTCGTGCTCCGCGCCGGCATCGAGGACTTCTGCGCAGGTCGCTTTGAGCGAGTCGAAGGTCAGCGCGCGGTCGGCCAGCGCGAACTGCAGCATCGCGCGACTGAGCGTGAGCGGTGTGCGCAGCTCGTGCGAGGCGTTGGCGACGAACGCACGCTGGGCCTGAAAAGAATCCTCGAGGCGGGCCAGGAGCGCGTCGATCGTCTCGCCGAGATCCTTGAGCTCGTCATCAGGGCCGTGCAGCGCGAGTCGCCGGTGCAGGTTCGTGGCCGAGATCTCACGGGTGGTGGCGGTGATCGTTCGCAGTGGCCCCAACGCTCGTCCGGCGACGACCCATCCCAGCCCGGCCGCGATGATCGCCATGATCGCGAGCGCAAGCCCGGACCAGGTCACAAGCTGATGCAGATCGGAAATTCGCTGCCCGCGAATCACGCTCGCCACCACCGCCTCGCCAGCGGACGAGTGCAGCGTCGCGGAGAAGGAACGATGGCCATGCGGGAGTCGCGCACCGCCAAGATCGACTGAGCCGCGCACGTAGGCGGGCCTCACGGTCGCGTGCGCCACCAGCACGTATGTGATCGCAAGCAACCCTGCTCCGGAGGCGAGAAACAGGCAGCCGTAGACCATCGTGAGCCGCAGCCGCAACGTCCGGCGTGGAAGCGGGCGTCGCGACGCCAGGCGGATCAGTCGATCGCTGAGCGCCACCTCAGCCTCGGATCCTGTAGCCGGCTTTGGCGACGGTCTCGATCAGCGGAGGATCCCCCAGCTTGGCGCGCAGACGACTGACGGTCGTCTTAACTGCGTTGGTGAAGGGGTCCGCGTTCTCGTCCCACACACGGGCGAGCAGTTCCTCGGCCGACATCACCTCTCCCTGGGCTATGAGCAGCTGCTCGAGGACGGCGAACTCCTTGGGGTTGAGCACCAGCGGCGTTCCACCTCTGGTCACAAGTCGGCGGGCGCTGTCCAGCGTCAGATCGCCGTGGAAGAGAACCGGCGCGGCCCGCGAGCGCGTGCGGCGCGACAGCGCCTGGATACGCGCGACCAACTCGGACGCATCAAACGGCTTGGGCAGGTAGTCGTCGGCGCCGAGGCGCAACCCGTCAACTCGATCCTCCACGGCGCCCGCCGCAGTGAGCATCAGCACTCGGCAATCGCGCTCCTCGGCCACCAGCCGACGGCACACGTCATCCCCATGCACGCTCGGCAGGTCGCGGTCAAGCACAATCACGTCGTAGTCGGTGATCGCCGCCTTGGCGAGCGCCTCGTCGCCGTCGAAGGCGACATCGACGGCCATCCCCAGCCGTCGCAGTCCCGTGGCGACCGTCAAAGCCAATCTGGCGTGGTCCTCGACCAAGAGCACTCGCATTAAATTCTCCTCGCCGCCGGCGGCTCGAACACAGGCTGCATGCGGCCGCTTCCGGCACGAGTCCCAGCATGGTCGATCACCGGTTGCAAAAACGTAACTGTGTTACGGGAACGCGACCGTCGACCTCGTACAAAGGCACATATGAACAAGGCAGGCCGGGCCATCGCGCTCGATTATCGTCCCGGCGAGGCTGGTCACGGCGTCCCAATGTGCAGGCGCTCGAAGCATCGCCTGGGCGTCGTTTGCGCAGCGATCTGCTGCACCCTCGCGGTCGCCGCATGCGGGTCCTCGAACAAGCCGAAGTCGGCCAGCACGGGCGGCTCGGCATCGATGCTCAAGTTTTCGGAATGCATGCGCTCGCATGGCGCGTCTGGCTTCCCCGACCCCAGCACCAGCCAAGGGCAAAACGCCATCGGCATCGACGGCTACAACTTCAACCTTCCCTCCAATCTCAACCCACAGTCACCCGCCTTCGAGTCCGCTCAGAAGACTTGCGGCAACCTGATCGCCGGCGCGAGCGGCCCTCCCCGGGGCTTTTCGCCCGTCAAGGCCAGACGCGCGGCGCTGGCCCATGCAGAGTGCATGCGCCAGCACGGCGTCCCCGACTTCCCCGACCCGAAAGTCAGCGCAAGCTCTCAGGGGATCACTGTCACCTCGGGCGGCCCGGGCATCAACCCTCGATCACCTGCCTTCCAAAAGGCCCAGAAGGTCTGCCAGCCCAGATGACCGTCGCAGCGCAACAGGCGGCCGCGTCCAGGCTCTCGAGAATGCCAATAGCTGCGCTACTCGGTCGCGATGGATTCAGGCGGGTGGCCCGTCGCAACAGCCTCCGGCTGGCCTGGATGAGGCGGCGGCGGGGGATCAAGACGCCGCGACAAAAGGATCCCCAGGATCGCGGACGCGGCCCCGAGTCCGGCTGCGGCCCGGAACGCGCTGGGCGACATGTCGTCGCGAGCGGCGACACAGGCAACGCAATCCACCGCGTCCGCGAGCGCGGAGCCTTCAAGCCAGCCTCGGACCGGGGCTCCGCGGTCCAGCGCGATCACGGTTCCTAGCCCCAGCACGACGTCTCGTGCGCCCAGCATGCGGGCGAACGGTGGTGCGAGCCCTTCTGATCCCCGCCGACCGCCCATGACGCGGGCAGCCAGCCCCGGGACGACGACTGCCGCCGCACCGAAGGCGATACGGCCGCGCGCCGCAAATATCGCCAATTTCGCGTCGTTCATTGCCGCGATCGTATCCCGCCTTGGCCAGCTCAATCAATCAATTGAATCCTGGCCGAGCGAGGCGCCAGAGGCGTCCTGGTGGCAGCTGGGAGGTCCAGGCCGAGCGGCTTGTCAGGGTTTCGGGGGTCCGATCGAGGTACGCAGAAGCGATAGTGGCGCCGGTCGGGCGGCCGCACTTGCGAAACACGCTGCTGGCCCACCAGCACGCACCTGGACGTGAACGCGCCCCGACGGAGGGGGCGGTCCGAGCGGACCGCTTGGACTGACGATGCCCTGAATGTGCCGCGTGGACAGGGGAACGTGCTGTTCCCACGCGCGCGGGATGTGCTTCGCCTTGGAAACGTTCTTCAGCTGCGACTTGACGGCCGCGGTGATCGCCCGTACAAGGCCACTCTCGCTCTTGCCCCGAGCCTTAGCGATCTGCGCCAACGACTCCCCGCGCCTCAGCCGCCGCATCAGCTGCCGGTCGGTGAGGCCGAGGTACCTGGCTACGCTTGACACGATCGCCGGGCGGCCCAACAGACCAGGAGCCATGATCGTCCGATGGGCGGGAGGGGCAATGACCTGAGCGGCCTTGATCTCAGGAGCAAATAGACCGGGTCCGAAGGCCAGACCCGGACTCCGCTCGATCTGCTGTTTGATGGTCTTGGCTTGCGCACGGGTGAGATGTCCGGCCGCCACGGCGGTATCGATCTGGTCAATCACCGCTTGTTTGAGGGCGTCGGTGAGCCGCGTGGGAGTTACATGGAGCCGGCGCGCCGCATCACCGATGACCGCCCGTTCTGATCCGCAGCCGGAAGCCTTGTGCGGGTGAGAGTTGGACTGGCTGTCCGCGAAGGCGCCACCCGCCAGTCCGGCGGCGGCTGCAAGTACAGAGAGTGGGACGGCGATGGTTCGCTTGCGCATGGCGCCAAAGTGCCACGTGGGGTGTAACACCGGCATAACGCCGTTACGCCGCTGTTACCCAAGCCCAGCGAGCGTTAGTGCCATTACGCGGCGGGCCGCGCGAAGTGCAGCGGACTATTTCCGCGTTTCTTCGAGCGTCCCCTGGAGGTAGGTGAGGACCGCGAGAACTCGTCGGTGGTCGCTCGGCGCCTGCGGGAGATCGAGCTTGGAGAGAATGCTCTGGACGTGCTTTTCGACGGCGCCGACCGTGAGCACAAGCGCTTCAGCGATTCCCGCGTTCGATCTGCCTTCGGCCATCAGCGAGAGCACCTCGCGTTCGAGCGGGGTCAGATGCTGGAGCGGGCCGTTTCGGCGACGTCGCGCGAACAGCTGCGCGACCACGTCGGGGTCGAGCGCCGTTCCGCCATCGGCGACGCGACGCACTGCCTCCAGGAACTCCGCGACGTGCATCACGCGATCTTTGAGGAGGTATCCGACGTCCGCGGTCGGCCAGCAGCTCCTCGGCGTAGATCGGCTCCACGTATTGCGAGGATCACGAGCCCCAGGGCAAGCAACACGACACCCACGGGGACGAAGGCGAGCGCCTGCAGAAACGTGTGGGGCCTCCAAAATCCGAGATGGGCACCGCCGCTCACGAAAGGAATCCAAGCCGGCGCAAAGATCATTCCGAGCGCCGTGGAGAGGACGATGAAGACGGCGATGCCCACTGGGAAACCAACAACCCAGCGGATCAACAGGTATGCCTGCGCGCGCCAGAACCCGTCGCGGAAGAGTCCGCGGAACCAAGCCCAGAACCCGGCGCCCGACGGCGGGCCGGGAAGCGCCCGCGCGTCGACGTCGAGCAGCGAGCGTGCGATTTCCGCCTCGACCGCGGTGAAGCCGCGCGTCATGAACGACAGCCCGATCAGCAGGGGGATCACGAACGGCGTGATCAACAGTCCCAGGCAGATGCTCCATCCCGTCACCAGCGCCACGAACCACACGAGTCCAAGCGGGACTGCCGAGACTATGTAGGCCAACCTTCGATAGGTCGCCTGGTCCACCAGTATGCGCCGGAACACCGCCATCTCACGCCGCTTCCACGGCCGGCTCGACGGGGGTGGCCTCCAGCCGCACGCGCGGCAGCCAGTCAAGCCAGCGCGGCAGGTACCAGTTCCATTCCCCAAGCATCTTCATCGCTGCCGGTAGCAGCACGCCCCTGATTAGGGTGGCGTCAAGCAGTACAGCGATCGCCAACGCGACGCCGAGCTGCTTGATGTCGAGTGTAGGCAGCGAGGCGAAGATCGCAAACACCGCCACCATCACCACAGCAGCGGCGGTAACCGTGCTGGCGGTGCCCCGGATTCCTCGGGTGACCGCTTCGGACGTGCTGAACCCGTCGTCACGCAACTCCTTGATGCGGCTGACGATGAAAACGTGGTAGTCCATCGACAGGCCGAACAGCACCGCGAACAGGAACAGCGGCAGCCAGGCGACGACCGCGCCGTTGGAGTGGAAACCGAGCAGGCCCTCCAGATGCCCGTCCTGGAAGATCCACACCAGCACTCCGTAGGCCGCGCCGACCGACAGCAGGTTCAGCACGATTGAGGTGAGCGGAATCACCAGCGAACGGAACGTGATCAGCAGCAGCAGGAAGGCCAGTCCCAGCACAAACGTGAACACCAGCGGGAACGAGTGCTTGATCGCGGTGTTGAAGTCCTGCGTTCCGGCGGTCAGGCTGTGTCCTGCCCAGTGCCGACCAACGGCACCTGGATTCGCACCACCGTGTGGGCGGCGTTGACCAGCGTCTCGAACGGCTCTTTCGCCTGTCCGCTTGCGAGCGCCAGTCGCTCCAGTCGGGAGATCGCGCCCCGGACCCGCGGCGATTCGACGTTTGCGGCCTTGACGACCACTTGCGCGGGCGTCTGGGCGCCCGGAAACGCCTGCTGGATTCGATGGTAGGTCTTGATCACCGGGAGCCTTCGAGGCATGTCGCTCGGCCCGGGCATCGTCGTATGCATTCCGAGCATCGGCACCGCCAGGACCACAAGCACGACCGTCGACAGCAACGCGGCGACGACCGGGAAACGCAGCACCGGCGCCAGCACCGCGTTCCACACGCGCGACTCGCCGCGCGGTCTACGAATCCGGCCCTTGTCGATCTTGCGCCAAGCCATCCCAGTAGTGCGGGCAGCACTGTGAGCGAGCCGATCATCGCCAAAAAGACCACGAGCATCGCGCCGATCCCGATCGAGTCGAATACCTTGCTGCGCGACAACAGCATGCCCGCCATCGCAATCAGCACTGTGATGCCCGATGCCAACACCGCGCGCCGAGACGTAGCTGCGGCGCGTTGGAGGGCGTCCTGATGCCCGACACCGCGCTCCTCGCGCTCGCGCTTGAGATAGAAGAGCGAGTAGTCCACGCCGACGGCCATCCCCATCAGCAGCATCACCGAGCTCGTGGCATCGGAAGCGTGAACGAGGTGGCTCGCCAGCGCGGCGAGACCGCCCGAGCCGAGCACCGCGGAGAACGCCAGCAGCACCGGCAGGCCCGCGGCGACGAATGCGCCAAACGCCACCAGCAGAACGGCGAAGGTGATCGGCAACGACAGCCGCTCGGCGCGCGAGAGCCCATCGTTGACCTCCTTGTTCAGCTCGAGGTTGGCGCTGGCGTCCCCGAACTCCGCGACCGTAAAGTGGGGAGCCCTGCGCTGTAGTGCGGCCACGGTATTCAATACCGGCTGCACCCGATCGGAAGCGGTGTCCGGAGAGCCCCTCATGTCGAACTCGATCAGCGCCGAGTGGCCGTCCTTGGAGATCTGACCCCCGTTGCCTGCTTGCAGCGGCGAACGGATCCCCTGGACCTCGCGTAGGGCGCCGATCCGCGCTACGACACTGTGTACCTCGGCTCGGAATGACGGGGCAGCGGCGGTCAGGCTCCGGCTCTGGACCAGCACACTCTCGCTTGCGTGATCGTGAAAGCCGGCGCGGTTGAGCATCGCCTGGGCACGCGCCGTCTGGCCGATCGACTGCTCCGAGCTAGACAGCTTGACCGTGCCGACCATCTTGCCGATCGCCACGGCACAGATCACCAACGCAAGCCACCCAAAAGTGGCCGTCTTCCAGTGCGCTGCACTCCATCGTCCGGCTCGCGCTGCGATGTTCATAGAGGGCTCCTATTCGTCGCTTGAAGCACCTCGCCAGGGTGCTCGCAGAACGCCCTCGCGCCAATGGAGCTGCCTGGCACGTCGCCCTCCAGCTACCTGGTGTACGAAGGCCCGAGCCCCCGCCTGACAGGGGTGAGGACTAAGCGCTCGCCCGCCAGACGAGCGTGTCCTCCTTGTACGTTTGGATCAATGCCGCGGCAGAACCGTGTCTCGCCGTTGGGTGAGCTCGTCTGCACTACGCAACGAGGCCTCGTGTTTGGCAACCGTGGTTGCCTTCACGACACGCGCGGTCAGATTCGCCGCCCTTATGCCACCAAGCGTTGGATCGCCTGCCGGCTTCGGTTCCGCGGCCGGCGACGCGCGCCGCTCATGGCCGCCGGGCGCTACACGGAGTTGTTCTTTCTCGACGAGGCGACGGCGCTGGCCGCAGGCCACCGACCCTGCGCGGAATGCAGACGCGCCGATTACGACCAGCTGCGCGCGCTGTGGAGCGAGCTTCACCCGGATCAGATCGGTGCGGACGCGATCGACGCTCAGCTTCACACCGAGCGGATGGTTCACGGAACATCTGCGCGCCGGTTCCACGATGCGCCGTTTGCCGAACTGCCCGACGGCGCGTTCGTGATGCACGCCGCCACGCCGTGCCTCGTGCTGGGACCGCGGTTAGTGACCTGGTCGCCGGGGGGCTACCTCGCCGCGCATCGCCGCCCGACAGGCAGTCGAGCAACCGTGATCACGCCTCCGTCGCTGGTCGAGCTCTTGCGCACCGACCGCACACCGCTGGTCGCGTTTCTGCATTCGTCTGCATCGGGCCTGGGCTCGGCGCCTAGGTACGCCGAATAGCGTTCTAGACGCGAAACCGTCGGCGTCAAAGGAGACGAGTTCCAGCTGGTTCTCTGGCCCGGGACACCGGGCCAGGCCGAGCCGGCGATGGGACGCCCTCCAGCGTCAATCACGATCGAGACCGACGATTGCCACAGGACGGCCGCGGAGCTGAAGTCGCGCGGCGTCGAGTTCTTGTCGGACGTGGTCGAGTTCCCCTGGGGCTACGTCGCGCAGTTCCAGGACATCGACGGCAACCGGCTACAGATACGAGAGGGGCGCTAGCCCCTCAGAGCGAAAGACGCCTACCCAGCGCGCGGCCTGGTCCACCTACCCAGCGCGGCATCGCGTCGCTGATCAGGTAGAGATCTCGGGCATCGATCAGGGGGTCAGTCAGACCAGCAGGAATGTCGGGCGAGAGGCCTCTGCCACTCGCCCGACATCTTCCCTGATACTGCCCCCAATGCTCGGCCGTCGTTCGCGCCCCCACGGCCGGCCCCCAACACCGTTTGATCCGGCGACGTCATTGCGGTCAAGTCGATGATCTTCGACCGCAGTCGAGCATACTGGTATACTGGCATTTCGCAACCGATTTGTCAAGTGTGAACAGTTCATGACGGTGAGCCCTGACCGTATTCAGCAAACCGGCGCCGGACCGGGAACAGCGACTTCGCGCGCGCCGTTTCGCCTCGTCCCAACACCGCTAACCGGCCCGACCAGTGTGGGGGACGCCGTTTACAACCAGATCCTCGACGCGCTCGGGCAAGGTCTGCTCCAGCCCGGAGAGCGGTTGCACGACGGCGAGTTCGCTGCCCAGCTCGGCGTCTCGCGCACCCCTGTCCGCGAAGCTCTACTCCGGCTGGGCGAACTCGGCGTCGTCGAGTTTGCCCCCGCCCGCTACACGCGAGTTGCGATCATCGACGAAATCCAAACCCGCCACGCCATCGCCGCGTGGGTCACGGTCTACGCCGCAATCGCCGCGCTTGCTGCCAGTAGCGGCGTGCCGACGTCAACGTTGGACGCGATGATCGACGCCCATGCGCGCTTCGCGGCGGCTAGCAAGCCCGTGGACATCCAAGCGCTGGCCGCCGCCAACGCTGAGTTCTATGGCGAGCTCACAAAACGCTGCGACAACCCGATGCTCGTGCGCTGTGCCGACAGCGTCGTGCACATAGTGCGACTCGGCCTGCTCCAACTCCCTGGGCCATTCAATCCCGCCCCCCTCTACGCCGCGCACGCTGCCCTGCTCGCTGCTCTCTCCGCTGCCGACGCCCGAGCCGCCCGTCAGGCCATTTACCGGATTGTCGAAATCCCGCTAACCCGCGACGAGCGGCACTAATGGTGAGCTCCATGACGAGCGCACCTAGCGTGTGGGCGGCGGCACCACGATGCCATCGCCGAGAGCCTTCGCCACAAGATGCGCCCGCGAATGGGCCCCTAGCTTGTTCATCGCGTTGCGCACGTGTGTGCGCACCGTGGCATGCGACAGGTAAAGCTCGTTAGCGATCTCCGGGCCCGTCAAGCCGAGCGCGATCAGCTCAACGATCTCTCGCTCCCGGGCGGTTAGCGCTGAGTTCGATGCGCCGTTATGGCCAGTGGCGCTTCGGCTACCTCGTACCCGTCGCACGACAACAACGAGGATCAGGTCGCGCCCAGTCACGGTCTCCCGGTGGCCCGCTAACTCCACGCTCACATGCTGGCCGTCTGCACGTCGCAGCTCGCGCGTGACGTAGAAGTCTGAACCGTGCGTCAGCTGACGCCATCCCTCATCCGACAGCGGCGGTTTCACCGCGAACTCGTGGTACCGACGCCCAATTAACTCGCTGCGCTTGTATCCGAGAAGCTCGACAAAGGCAGCATTGACGTCCACGCACCGCCGCTCGTCGTCGACGAGGATCATCCCGTTCCGACAGCGCCTGAACGCCGCCCAGAACAGCCTGGGCAACCCGGCCCTGGCAGTTGCTGCTCCTGCCATCGCATCCAAATCTACCGCCTAAAGGTGTGCCCGGAGCGCCTCGCGACAAGGGGGCGCGTTGTCGCGGTCGGCGCGGTGAGAGATGGTCCGCGCGGCGGCGCCCCGGGCACGCTTGTGGCGGGGGCTAAGTGGCTTCGTCCCCAGCCGACTCGTGGGGGAGCGCCGCCAGCCGCCAGCTAGTGAAGCCCCGTTCGACCGTTGTGGCGAAGTACGGTGGCGCGATCCCGCGACCGTAGATCCCCTTAACTACCGCCCGTTGATCCTTGCGCAGCCCGACCAGAATGACGTCGCCAACCTTCACTTGGATGGCCTGCTCTCTCGTCATGTGCTGCCTGGATCCGATCCGTGGCATGTACGGCTCCTTCGTTATCGGTGCCTCCAACCCATAACAACGCGATCCGCACGATGAGGTTGCTGCACTCGCTTGCAAATACTGCAAACGGCTGAGCTCACTGACCGGCTACGGGTTCGACCCGTTAGCCGGCGCGTAGTTCAGACCGTTAGCCGCTTGTGGCCAACTCGTTGCGCCTGCTAGGAATCACCGGCAGATGTCGCTGTCCGGCCAGCATTCGCCGACAACGGAGCCGCAGCGCCCTCGCCGTCGAGCGGCTTGGCTGGCGGCGAGCGGCTCGGCGCTCGTGACAGCAGCGGTGGTCGCGACGATCGTCCTCGTCACGGCCCCCGGCAGCTCGCGGCCACGGTCCACCGTGGTCATCCCGAAGCGGACGGGAGCGGATCGCGGGCTCGATGTGCTCCCTTTCCCGCGCACTCCGGACGCCTCGCCCAGCGCGCAGATCGCCTTCCCCGCACTGCTGCCCTCCGAACTCAAGTCCGTGACGGTGACCGGTTCCCACAGCGGCCGCCATGCGGGGCGGCTTCTGGCGCTGCCCGGTCACCGAGGCACCGCATTCGTCCCTCATAGGACGTTTTCCGCCGACGAGCACGTGACCGTGAAAGCGCGCTTGAGCTCACCCGCGGCCGGTACGGCAACCGGCGCGCCGCTCAAAACGGAAGTGAGCTTTTCATTCCAGGTCGCTCGCCCAGCCGCTCAAACATCGAAGTGGCCTCCGCAGAGCGGCACACATCCCAAGCCGAAGGCGCCGCCCACACAGAGTTTTCAATCCAAGCCGGACCTGCACCCGCCCACGTTAAAGCGCAACGCCGACGACCACGATGCCGACGATACCTCGGGCGACTTCTTCCTCACCGCCCACGGGCTTCTGGTTCTAAACGATCACGCTCAGGTGGTCTGGTTCGATCGTTCGGCCCAGAAGTCGCATCTGTCGACTTTGAATCTGAGGGTGCAGAACTATCGCGGCAGGCGCGTGCTGACCTGGTGGCAGGGGAAGATCATTCCTCCCGGGTATGGCGCGGAGGGCGAAGACGTGATCGTCAATCGCGCTTATCAGCGCGTCGCGACGGTGCGAGGCGCCGAGGGCTACTCAGCTGATCTGCACGAGTTCCGCCTGACCAGGGGCGGCACCGCACTGATCACCGCATCGGTACCCGTCAAAGCGGACCTGTCTTCGGTCGGCGGGCCACACGACGGCAGCGTGCTTGACAGCGTCGTCCAGGAGATAGACGTCCACACGGGCCGCCCGATGTGGACATGGCACGCCCTGGGGCACGTACCCATAAGCGCCTGCGAAGTAGGCAAGCCCCAGGCTGACCAGCCCTATGACTACTTCCACATCAACTCGATCCAGCAACTCCCAAACGGCAACCTGCTCATTTCGGCGCGCAACACCTGGGCGGTGTACGAGATCTCCCGCGCCACGGGCCACGTGCTATGGACGCTCGGCGGCAAGAACTCGAACTTCAGGATGGGCAAGGGGACGAACTTTTACTGGCAGCACGACGCGCAGCTTCACCCGCGCGGCCTGCTCACGGTCTTCGACGATGGCGCAACCCCCAAGGAGGAGGACCAGTCGCGCGCGCTTGAGATCAACCTCGACCTGCACTCCATGCGCGCCTCACTCAAGCACGCTTACACTCACTCGCCCCCACTGCTCGCGGGGGCCCAGGGTAACGTGCAGCTGCTCCCAAACGGCAACGTACTTGTCGGCTGGGGCACCGCCCCCGCGTTCTCCGAGTACGCCCCCTCGGGCAAGCAGATCTGGGACGGCCAGTTCACCCCTCCGGTCTATTCGTACCGCGCGTACCGCTCGCCGTGGAAGGCCCAGCCGACCACACTTCCCGCGACCTCCGTGAACACGGGTCAGGGCGGCGCGGTGACGGTATACGCGAGCTGGAACGGAGCCACCGACGTCGGGCGATGGCAGCTGCTCGGCGGCAAAAGCAAAAACGACCTCGTCCCAGTCACAACCGTCAAAAAGACCGGGTTTGAGACCCCCATCCACGCCAAGACCTCGGATCGCTACCTCGCGGTGCGCGCGCTCTCTGACTCTGGGCGAGCGCTCGCCACCTCCAAAGTGACCACCCGCTGAGAAGGTGGGCCGATGTCCTTAGGGCGCTGTCGCTGATATCCCGAGCAGGCGGGCGTGTGCTTCCTGGATGGCCTGGCCTGGGGTGATGCCGAGCTCCTGGTCGAGCGTCCTGCGTGCGCGCTCGTAGACTCGCATCGCTTCGGCCACGTTGCCCTGGGCTGCAAGTGTGTTCATCAATAGCGCATAGCTGGTCTCGCGCAGTGGCGAGCGCTCGAGCAGGTGTCGAGCGGCCCGTTCGGCAGCCGGCAGCTCGGTGCCGCCGATGCCCAGACAGCTGGCGGAGTAGGCCTCGAGGGCGAGGTCGTGTACGTCATCGAGTCGCTGGCGCCAGTTGTCGAGCCAGGGAGTGTCGTGCTCGGGCAGCAGCGGGCGGTGGGCTATGAACTGGGCCTGAAGGGCGGGGCCCCAGGCCCGCTTCCAGTTTCTCAGGGCGACGGCGGACTGCGCTTCATGTATGGCAGCGAGGCAATGCTCGACGTCAATCCACGCGTCCGGCGGGAGGGCCAGCCGTAGCGCCGTACGACCAGTGAGGGTCTCCGGGCCGAGCGCGGCTCGGAGCTTGGAGACCAGGACGGTGAGCGCGGCGGGTGCGGCCGATGGCGTGGCGTACGGCCAGAGTGCATGTACCAGCTCATCGCGAGTCGCGGCGCGGTCGCGGCCCAGCGCGAGGTAGGCGAACAGCAGCCGCCCTTGGCGGCTAGGCAGCCGCGCCTCGATTCTTCGGCCGTCGAGCTCCAGCACAAAGCGGCCGCAGAGTTGGATTCGTGTGCGCGAGCCGGGCGGTATCGCGGTTCCAACCTTTCTTCAAGGTTGCTGTCAAGATATGAGAAACGACCGGCTTTCACAATCGCCGCAACAACACGATGTCCAGGCAGATCAAATGCGAGTGCGGCTTTGTCGCACGGGGCGAGGCGGATGACGAGGTGGTCACTCAGATCGAGGACCACATTCGGATGGATCATCCGGAGCTGGCGGACAGGCTCACCCGTGACGAGATCGCCGGCTGGGTCGAGGTAGTCGAGTAGTACCGAGTTCCGGCTCGCGCTGCCTGGCGAGCGACGAATGGAGGCCGAAGATGGCTATCAGCGTGCCGCTGATAAGCAACGGAGAGCTGGCCGCGCGTCTGCGCGACCAAGATCTGCTGGTGTGCGACTGCCGCTTCGCGGGCGATGCCGAGGGATCTCGCAAGCCGTACCTGGCCGGCCACATCCGTGGCGCGATCCATGTCTACTGGCTTGACGACCTATCGGCCGCCGATACGACGGTGACGACCTTCTTGCCCAACGCAAAGGAAGCCGCCGACCGGCTCGGCCGCCTGGGGATCACACACGAGAAGCTCGTAGTGGCCTATTCGGACGGCGGGAACTTGTACGCGTCGCGGCTGTGGCACGTCCTGGCGCACTACGGCCACGACCAAGTCGTGCTGCTCGACGGCGGCATCGAGAAATGGCAGGCCGAGGGGCGACCGCTCGAGCGCGGCGCCGTGAAGCCGGTGCCGGCCCGCTTCGAGCCGCGAGTCTCGGGCTCGATGCGCGCGATCGACGCGACGGAGATCCTCGAGCGACTTGATGATCCGGGGTTGCGGGTGGTGGACGTCCGCGGAGAGGCAGAGTTCTCAGGCGAGCAGCTACGGGCCGCCCGCGGTGGCCATATTCCCGGCGCGGTCCTGTGGCCGTGGGAGGAAAATCTCCGGCCCGCCGGCACCCTGCGCGATCCCGCCGAGATTCGCGCGCGGGCGAACGCGGTGGGCCTGCATCCCGAGCAAGAGCTCGTGACCTACTGCCAAGGCGGAGTCAGGGCTGCTCACGCAGCCTTGGCGCTGGGCATCGCGGGCTATCCCCGAGTCCGGATCTACGACGGCTCGTGGGCCGAGTGGGGCAACAACGCGGAGCTGCCGGTCGACTCCGAGGTCACTCCGGCGGGCGTCTAGCGCCCGGCAACTTGGGATGGCGATACAACGCCTCGTGGCCTCGCGGACGCGAAAAAAAATTCAAGCCTGACCCGCCCCAACAGTGCGAGTCGCGGCTGGTTGCGGCTCTGGTCAGCGCCGGCGTAGCTGAGTCGATGGCTTGATCTCACGAATAGCTGATGGCGGCCGTTTAACGAGCATGGCGCACCACACAGCTCAACCACGATGACCACGATCACCGACGAAATCAACCAGCGGGTGGATGTCCTGGCTTGGGACGAGATCACCCGCCAGCTCGACGAGCGGGGGCACGCGATCACGCCTGCGATCCTCGACGCGGGGGAATGTGCGGAACTCGCCTCGCTGTTCGACTCGGGCCGGTTCCGCTCGACGATTGACATGGCCCGCTACCGGTTTGGCGATGGCCGCTACCGCTACTTCGAGCACCCGCTGCCAGAGATGGTCGCCGCGCTTCGTAGCTCGTTCTATCCATATCTCGCGCCGATCGCGAACCGTTGGTCGCAACTTTTGCGAGGCGCGAATCGCACGTTCCCGCTTTCCCACGAGGAGCTCCTCGAGCGGTGCCAAAAAGCCGGTCAGCATCGACCGACGCCGCTGATCCTCCGTTACGGTGAGGGAGACTGGAACGCGCTGCACCAGGACCTCTATGGGGACGTCTTCTTTCCGTTTCAGGTGCTCACCGTGCTTTCGGTCCGCGGGCAGGACTTCGATGGTGGCGAGTTTGTGCTGCTGGAGCAGCGCCCGCGCGCGCAGAGCCGCGCGCACGTGCTGAACCCATCCCAAGGCGCGTTCGTGATCTTTCCCACTGCCGAGCGTCCGAACCGCGGCAAGACGGGATATCACCGCATCGGCATGCGGCACGGCGTGGCCGCCGTCACCCGCGGCGAACGTACCGCGCTGGGGATCATTTTCCATGACGCCGCGTGACCTCACATCCCGGCGCGACGGAGCGCCTGATCGGGCTCCGCGGGGAAGCCGAAGCGAAGCCCGGGGAACCCGAAGCGAAGCCGCTACTGATCAAGCTCGAACGGGGTCCGGGATGAGCCGTTACTGGACCACGTACGAGAGCCCTCTGGGACCGCTGACCTTGATCGGTGGACCTGAGGGCCTCGTCGCCCTGCGCTTCCCGGTCCTCGGTGGAGGACTGGCTCCCGACGAGCATCGTCCCGAGCTGTTCGATGAGGCGGTCGTACAGCTGCACGACTACTTCGCTGGGACTCGCCGTCACTTCGATCTCCGGCTCGACCTCGGTGGCACTCCGTTTCAACGAGCGGTGTGGAGGCAGCTGTCGGCGATCCCCTATGGGGAAACCCGAAGCTATGGCCAACTCGCGCAGCTGATCGGCCGTCCGGACCGAGCTCGCGCCGTCGGCGCGGCGGTCGGCGCGACACCCGTCCCGATCATCGTTCCGTGTCACCGTGCGGTCGCGGCCAATGGAGCGCTCACCGGCTACATCGGAGGTCTACATCGCAAGCGCTTGCTGCTCGACCTCGAGTACGCGGCTGCGTCCGGTGCCCCTGTGCGAACTATTTGGACGCACCGGCAGCTCACGCTGTTGTGATCAGGACCTATGGCTGAGGCTGCCGACGTTCAGGACTGACCTCCGGGTAGACTGCGGCCGTGTCGGGGCAGTGGAGCGCAGCGTGATCCTGCACACCGATATACCCACGCGCGCCCAGGTCGATCGCCTGCTGGGAGACCGTGATCCCGCAAGCGTTTCGATTTACCTACCGACTTATCCTGCTTCGTCCGCGGAGGCGGAGCGCATCG
Source organism: Solirubrobacteraceae bacterium (assembly GCA_036501265.1). Taxonomy (GTDB): domain Bacteria; phylum Actinomycetota; class Thermoleophilia; order Solirubrobacterales; family Solirubrobacteraceae; genus Palsa-465. Next base: position 23,986 of record DASYAP010000226.1, read on the forward strand.
AGTTCTGGAACTTGCGGTCGACGCGGTCGGGCAACTTCAGGACGCCGGCGCCGAGCGCGAGCGCGTGCGTGCGATCGAAGAGGAGCTCGCTGACCTTGCCGACGACGAGGAGTTCTGGCGCCATCAGGCGCGAAGCCTCGGCGTGTTCGTGACCCCAGCCGCGCTGAGAAGCTTTCGGCTGCCGAATCGGCTCGTCAGCGCGGTCGAGGTGTCGGACAGGTTCTTCGTCAAACCGCTGCTGCGCGCGGTCACGTTCCCGCACGTCGCGTTCGTTCTTGCACTCGCGCAAGGATCGGTCCGCGTAATCGAGGTTGCCCCTGACGTCGAGCCCTTAGAGGTACCGGTTGAGGACATGCCGTCTGACGTTGCCAGCGCGGCCGGCCGCTCCTCGATCGCGGATCGCGCGCCCCATCGGCGGTTCCAGGGCAGCGAGGGACAGAAGGTCATCATGCGTAAGTACGCGCGGAGGATCGACCAGGCGCTCAGACCGTTCCTGAATGGCCTAGACGTTCCCCTCATTCTCGCCGCGAGCGAGCCCATGGACAGCATTTTCAGATCGGTCAACACGTACCCTCAGCTCACGCCGTCAACGATTGCGGGCAACCCAGAGGGGACCCCGGACGCTCAGTTGGCCGAGCGCGCGCGGGCGGTGCTCGATGACCTGTACGCGGATGAGTTGCGCCAGGTCCATGAGCTCTACGGGCGCCCGATCTCGGAGGGTCGCGGCGATCCTGCGCTACGCGTTCGCCCTCAGCTAAAGCGCGTCACGGCTCTTTGTAGATCGCGGCCAGGCCGGCGAGGATCTCGCACGGGAATGCAGGTCACTCGCGCTCGATCCGTCGCAGCCCGTGCGCAGGCGTCCACCACTCGATCACGAGCATCGTGGCCTCCTCGTCGAGGTGGGTGTGCACGACCTCGGCGATATCGGCCCTGAAGTGGTCGCCCGCCGGTCCATCGCTGATCGGTCCAGCAGCGATCGCCCGACCGGAAATCTTCGCCTCGCCAGGCCACTGCGCCTCCGAGCCCTCGACCGGATCGATCGTCGCGCTGTGCAGGGCGAACCGCGGATCCCGACGGAGATCCGCGCCCTTGCGCGCGTTCGGCATGGAACCAAAAACCAGTTGGCCATTTTCGAAGACGGCCTCGATCCCGGAGATCCGCGGCGACCCGTCGGCTCGCAAGGTGGCAATTGTCTTGTGTCTGTGAGCGTCGAACAGCGCCCGCACGCGCCGCGCGAACTCCGGCTCCGCCTGTTCGACGTCCTCCCACGCGTTCATACGCTCATGTTCGCAGCGACGATCGACGGTGGTCCACGTCTGCGCGGCGCACGTGCGCGGCTGTTGTAGCTGCCCTGGCCGACCGGGCTACAGTGGCTTTAGCCGTGTGGCCTCGACGCGCTTGAGCTTGGCCTTGAGCCGGCGAAGCTCGGCCTTCTGTGCGGGCGTCCGGTGGTGCGTGGGCGAGGCGATGTGGTCGTCTCGAGTGGATCGGACTTCAGGTCGTACATCTCCCACTGATCCTCGACGTGGGGGCGATGCGGAGCGTGGTAGCGGGCCAGCTTGTATCGCCGCTCGCGGATGCTCACCACGTGGTTCGGACAGTCCGGGAACGGGGGTAGGCCCGGGTACGGCCCCTGAGCCTGTCCGGACTGGAAGTCGTCGTAGGTGAACACGACGTAGTCCTGCGGCGGCTTGGGCGAGCGAGGCAGGATCTGGTCGGAGTAATCGACGCCCTGCCAATTGGCTCGGGCGCGTTTGGGGGCCCCAACCAGGCTGGCGAGCGTCGGCAGGAAGTCGACATGAGGCACGAGCGCTCGACTGCGCTGCGGGCGCTTGAACAGCCGGGGGCTGGAGTAGACCAGGGGAACCCGCAAAGTCTCTCGTAGAAGGATCGACAACGAGCGCTAAACACCCGTCTGCGGCGACGCGGCCATTTGGTGCCCGGGTGGGCGTGGCCCTCGGCGCAGGAGCCCGGCCCACAGTGCCTAGCAGTACCTGCCGGTCAGCTGGAATCCGTCATCCTCAGCGAGAGTACGTGATAATCGTGCTCACGTAGGCAGGAACAGTCACGGTTGACCGCTTACCAGAGACGACTATAGCTTTAGGGACCGGCGTCCAGGTACCATCGGAGGCCACGCTCG
>DASYAP010000227.1:0-10934 GCA_036501265.1 Solirubrobacteraceae bacterium
CTAGTCTGAGTCCACAATGCGGGTGGCGGGTGAGGAGACGGCACTCAAAGAAGAGGTTGCACGGCTCACCAGGGAGCTCGAAAGTCTCCAGAAGAAACTTCACCGGGCGCGTGCTGAGCTGGGCCAGCACGAGCTCGCCTCCGGCCGCAACGAGCGCCAGCTCGAGCGTTACGCCGCCGATCTGAGAGAGACCTTCAAGCAGGAGCGAGCTCGGTCCCAAGAGCTCCGGCGGTCGTACATGGCGACGGTGAGGGCGCTCTCGAACGCCGTGGAAGCGCGCGACGCCTACACGGGCAAGCATGCGGAACGCGTGACGGCCTACGGAATCGAGATCGCGCGAGCCCTCGGCATCCGGTCCGCCGAGCTCGCAGAGCTCGAGTTCGGCTTCTTGTTGCATGACATCGGCAAGCTCGCCATCGCCGACGCGATCCTGTTCAAGCCAGGTCCGCTGACCGATGAGGAACGCGCGCTCATGGCCCAGCATCCCCTGGCCGGCGCGGAGATCGTGGGCGGGATTGAATTTCTGGCGCAGTCGGCGGCGGTGATTCGCTCTCACCACGAACGGTGGGACGGCTTGGGGTATCCCGATGGGCTTGCTGGCGAGGAGATCCCGCTGGCGGCGCGCGTTTTCTCGGTGGCCGACGTCCTCGACGCCCTCACCTCGGACCGTCCCTACCGGCCCGCGTCCTCGTTTGCTGTCACGCGCGAGACGATCTCTGCCCAAGCGGGACGGCAATTCGACCCCCATGTGGTGGCCGCTTTCAACACGATTGCAGACCAGACCTTCGTCGGCATCAGAACGGAGATAGGGTGACTGACACGGGAACGCGAGCGCGAGCCAAGCGCGAGATGACCCGAGCGGCGCTGGTCGTAGACGACGATCCCTTCATTCGCAGGCTGATCGTGACTACCCTCGAGGACGTGGCGGAGTTCGAGATCCACGAAGCCGCCGACGGGATGGAGGCACTTGAGATCGCGCGCCGGGAGCGACCATCGCTTGTGTTTCTCGACATTGACATGCCGAGGATCGACGGCATCGACGCCTGCCGGCAGTTGCGGGCAGACCGCGCGACCAGCGCGACAACCATTGTCATGCTTACTGCGGCCGACGGCGACGCCATCCAGCGCGAGGCGGAAGCGGCGGGAGCCGACCTCTACCTCACCAAGCCGTTCAGCCCGTTGGATCTGCTTCGTCTCGTCGACCGCGTCGGCGGCCAGCCGAGCTGACGCGGTGGTCACGTAACGTGAGACTTGTCACCTTCTCGATCGGGGCTGGAGACCTTCGCGTGGGTGAGCTCCGATCGGACGGGAGCGTGGTCGAGCTTGAGGCGTCCTCAATGCTTCAGTGGCTGTCCGGGAGGGGACGAGCACCCACCGGAACCGCCCACTCGATCGAGAAGGTGCGTCTGCATGCGCCCGTCCCCGAGCCCCCCAGCGTGCGCGACTTCTACGCCTACGAGGGCCACGTACGCGTCGGCGCGAAGTTACGCGGCCGGGAGATCCCCGACGCCTGGTATGAGGCTCCCGTCTTCTACTTCTCAAACCCCGCGGCGGTGTTTGGCACCGAGGAACCCGTGCGGCGACCGCCTGGCTGCGAGATGCTCGACTTCGAGCTGGAGATCGCCGCGGTGATCGGGACCGGCGACGAGATCGCCGGCTTCACGCTGATGAACGACTGGAGCGCGCGGGATATACAGCGCCGCGAGATGACCGTCGGGCTTGGCCCCGCGAAGGGCAAGGACTTCGCCACCAGCCTTGGGCCCTGGCTGGTCACGCCCGAGGAGTTGCCTTTCGACGGGGAGAGGTTGGAGCTTGAAGCAACGGTAAGCGTCAACGGGCGGACGGTCACGCGGACACAAGCCAAGCCAATCCACTTCCCGTGGCCAGAGCTCGTGGCGCAAGCGGCACGCAACACCCGCCTGCGCCCCGGCGACGTCCTCGGTTCTGGCACGCTCGCGGGAGGCTGTCTGCTCGAGCTGGGCCCACTCGACGGTCACTGGATCGAGCCAGGTGACGAAGTTACGCTGTCAGCTCCGGGGCTAGGCGAACTGCGCACCCCGGTGGTCTGATGTCCTTGGCTCGCTCGTGCGTGCTGTACGAGGCGGCGGACTGACGCTGACGATTCGCCAACGTACCATCGGCTGAGATGGCACGTGACCGAGACACGGCATGACGCGCCGGGCGTGGATGGCGTTTGCCGCCATGTCTCTCATCTGGGGGATCCCTTATCTCCTGATCCGGATCGCGGTCCGCCATGGGGTCACGCCCGGCTTCCTCGCCTTCGGACGGGTGGCGCTGGCGGCCATCGTCCTGCTTGTGCTGGCCTGGCGCGCGGGTTCGCTACGCACGCTCCGCGGGCATTGGGGGGTGATGCTCGTCTACGCGGTGGCCGAGATCGTCATTCCCTTCTCCTTGATCGCGTTCGGAGAGCAGCGGGTCTCGTCCTCGCTGGCGGCGATTCTGATTTCGACAACGCCTCTATTCGCAGCTTTGATCGCAGTTCGGTTCAACAGGTCCGAGCGACCCACACCCGTTCGCGTTCTGGGACTCGCCGCCGGTTTTGGCGGGGTCGTCGCGCTGGTCGGCATCGACGTGGCAGGGAGTGGTTCCGAGCTCATCGGAGCGGCCGCGATCTTGGTCGGGGCGGTGGGATACGCGATCGGCGCGACGCTCGTGAGATTGCGCCTCACCGCCCTGGATCCGCGCGCGACGATGGGGGGCAGCCTGGCCATCGCAGCCGTGCTGCTTGCTCCCTATGCGGCCCTTGATCCGCCCTCGGCGGTCCCCGGGACGGGCGCGATTGCATGCATCGTGGCACTGGGTCTGGTGTGCACGGCGCTCGCCTTCGTCGTGTACACCATTCTGATCGCCGAGGCTGGAACCACTCGGGCCACGGTGATCACATACATAAATCCCCTGGTGGCCGTGGCGCTGGGCGTGTCGCTGCTCGGCGAGCAGCTCGGCCTAGGCGCGATCGCGGGGCTGCTTCTGATCCTCGCCGGCTCGTGGCTATCCACGGACGGCCGGCTCCCCCGCAGGATCGCCCGCCTGCGCCGTGATCGAGCCCAGGACGCAGTCGCTACGCGAGTTTGATCAGCGCGATCGTGTTCAGTACGAACACGATCGCGAAGCCGATTGTCCAGCGGTTGAGGTTTCGCTCGACCAGCGATCCGCCGCCGAGGGGTCCCGCCCCCGTCCCGACGCCGAAGGCGCCTGAGAGCCCGGCGTCCTTGCCCGAATGCATCATGATCAGGAACACGAGCACAACGGAGATGAAGACTTGCACTATGCCCAGGAGCGTGACGACCATCTCAGGGCGATGGTAGCCGCTCGGCGCCTGACGGGATTCGGTCGGCGTGCGCGGCGGCTTCTGGATCTTCCGGTCGCGCTGGGGCGCCGCGGACGCGGTCTAGGTCCCGCAGGATCTGGACCGCCTCTGCTCGCAGCGAGCGGTCGATGAGCTCGAAATCCTCCTGCGAGAGCTTGCCGGTGCGGTGATCCAGTTCGGCGTCGCGGATCTCTCGGAACTTGGCATCGCGGGCGGCCTCGAGATCTGCCACGTCTGTCGCCTCTGATGGCGCAGGCTCGGACTTGGTCGTCTCAGCGAGCGGCCGCCACAGCGGCCGGGTCACGAAGACCACAACGGCCGCCAGGATCGCGAGAAAGATCAGAAACTCCATGGGGCCGACGTCGTCTCACTCAAGCTGGCTCGCGCACGGGCAGGCCCCGTGCACCCCGGCCGGAGGAGACGAAGTCCGCGGCACGGGCTCGGACCCTCGAGAGGGCCAGCGCCGGCCGCAGCGAGATCAGGGCCCCGCAGACCATGATCAGACCGCCGATCCACAGCCACATAACGAGCGGCGAGACGATCATCAAAAAGGTCACCGGCCAGGGGTGACGGGTGTAAAGCGAGAGGATCTTGACGATTCGCGCGTTGCGCGCCGCCCACAGCGGCGAAGACGACGAGAGCAGGCGTCGCTGCTCGGCGGCGGGCAACTTGCCGATCTCGGTCAGCGCCTTTTCCATCTGTGCGTTGGCCCGGTTGATCTGCGGCTGGAGCGGACCTAAACAGCTGGAGCTTCCTCCGCCAGCGCATGGATCGACGTCCGTCCAGATGTCGCGCAAGGGACCGGAGTTGAGCCCGATATGGCTGTCGGTGGATCCGCTGAAGAAGCGGCCGATCGGTCCCAGCGACGGATCCTGCGAGGGATACATCTCGTAGGCACTTTGCAGCCGGGCCACCCGCTGAGACCCCTTGTAGACCTGGAGTACGGCGCCCAGCGAGATCCTCTGCGAGCTCGCGGCGACCGTCGGGCGCACGTACTTGATCGTGTATCCGCCGATCGCGGCGCTCTGTCCCGGGCGCAGGGTCGCGTAGCGCGAATGCTTGAACGAGGTCGACGCCGCCACGCCGACGAGCAGCACCGCCAGGCCCGCGTGGACGATGTACCCGCCGTAGCGGCGGCGGTTGCGCCGCACCAGCGCGACCACCGCCACCGGTGGGGACTCGCCCGCCATCGCGTGGCGGGCCCGTACCCCCCGCCAGAACTCCTGCACCACGACGGCAAGCACAAAGCTGGAACATACGAACAGCACGACGGCGAACAGGTGGACGGTGCCCACCGTGGAGAGGAGGACCGCGAGCGCCCCAATACCGACGGCTCCGGGGAAGGCGAAGCTCCGACGAAGACCAGCAAGCGTCACGCGGCGCCAGGCGAGTATCGGCCCGACCCCGGCCAGCAGCACGAGGATCAGAGCCAGCGGCACTACGAACGGCTCGAACGCCGGCGGACCCACCGAAACCCGCGTGCCGGTGATGGCTTCGGAGATCAGCGGGAAGAAGGTGATCCAGAAGACCACCAGCGCGAGCGCCACCAGCACCATGTTCTGAAAGAGAAAGACCGCCTCGCGCGAGAGCAGCGAGTCAAGCCTGGCCTCGGAGCGCAGCAGCGGACGGCGCCAGATCACCAGGAACACCGATCCGGCGACGAGTATCCCGATTAGGGCCACGAAGGAGATATTGAGCGTCGGGTCCGAGACGAACGCGTGGATCGAAGAGAGAATCCCCGAGCGCACCAGGAAGGTGCCGACGATTGCGCTGCATCCGGTGGCGAGGATCAGGGACATGTTCCAGACCCTCAGCATCCCCCGCTTCTCCTGGATCATGATCGAGTGCAAGAACGCTGTCGCCAGGAGCCACGGGATGAGCGCGGCGTTTTCCACCGGGTCCCAGGCCCAGTATCCGCCCCAGCCGAGTTCGACGTAAGACCAGCGGGCGCCGAGCATGATTCCCACCCCCAGGCAGAGCCAGGCGGCGAGCGCGAAGCGGCGCGTCAGCGCGATCCACTCGGCGCCGGTCCGCTTGGTGATCAGCGCAGCGACGGCAAACGCGAACGGGATCGTCAGCATCGTGTAGCCCGAATAGAGCAACGGCGGGTGCATCATCATCGTTGTGTGGCGGAGCAGCGGATCCAGGCCGGTGCCCTCGGTAGGCGGGTTTGAGGTCGTGGCGAACGGGTTGGCGAAGAAGGTGGTGAGGGTGGTGAAGAAGAGGCCGAACCCGAGCAGGATTGCGGTCGCGTACGGCGCTATCTCGCGTGCCCGACGGCGGGACAAGAACAGGATCAGGCTGGACCAGAAGGAGAGCAAAAGGATCCACAGCAGCAGCGACCCCTGCTGGGTCGACCAGACCGCCGCCGCCTTGTACGCCGTTGGGGTGGTCGTGCTCGAGGCCTGGGCGACCACGTTGTAGGAGAAGTCATTGCGCAGGAAGGCCCCCACGAGGATCGCGAACGCGATCACGGCCACTCCCGAAAGCGCGTATACCGACCGTCGACCCGAATCGACCCACCCTTGGCGGCCGGTGCGTGCGCCATAGAGCGACGCGACGATGCCGTACACGCACACCAGCAGCGCGAGGACCAAAAGCGCGCGGCCGACCAGCGCCATCAGTGAAGCGACCCCGGCATCAGGTCCGCCCTACGCTCACGAGCGGTCCGCGCTGCGCATCCGGAGCGGTCGCCGTCAACTGCGCGCATGATGGGCAGTGTAGGAACCGCTCGCGGCCTGATATTTCGACGGACATTTTGTGGTCAGCGAGTTCTCCTGGCCGACCCACTGCGAACCCTGCCGGGAGACCGTCACCAGTACGCCTCGGCCGGCGCGGAACGGGTCCGGCACTTCGCCCGTGTACCGGACTGGCACCGACAGGGTCCGTTTGGGGTCGCGGATCCGGAAATACAAGACCGCACCGTAGTGCCGCACGGAACCGTTCAGCACAGTCCCGGCGAGGATGTACGAGTGTCCGGGCTTTGCGGTCTTGAGGAGCTGGCCGGCGGTCACATCCCTCTCCCCAGCGCTGAAGCTCGTATAAATCAGCGCGGTCGCAAGAAGTACCGCCGCCGTCAGGGCCACAGTCAGGCGGATGGCACGCTTGCGGCTCGGATCCATGCACCGCCGATTGTCCCACAAGCGATGCCATGACCGGCGGGGTGCGAACGGTCCGCTGATCGCGCCACCGGTCGGGCCAGCGGCGCTCGCGCCCGCTTCGCGGCATCCGGATTAGCGTCTCGTTAGAACCAAGGGATTCGAAGGGTTGGGAAGAAACCAGCCGGGAAGTAGATCGTTATTGGATATGTCGACATGACCGTAAAAGCCCGACTAAATCGACGAGACGCAGGCGTTCATCGCTCCTGGCGCGGCGGGCGCCGGCTGCATGCAGTGATGCATCGCGAGGCCGGAGCCGGCCCTGCGGTTCACGCCGAGGTGCGCCGAATCCATGAAGGTGGACCTCCGCAGGACCAAGCCGTGTACACGTGCCAGTGCGGATATGTCTTCGAGGCGATGGTTTCCACCTCGGTCGACTGCCCGCATTGCGGCAGCGCTCAGGCCTGGTAGCCGACCGGCTCGGCAGGACCGTCGGTATCTGACAAGCGTCCTGCCCGCGGGAGACGCCGAGACGCGACGCGGAGGTCGTGATCTCCTGATGCTCCGAGTGTCGGGGGGCGCGGGGCGTCGTTACCGCTGGCCGACCGCGGCTCGCAAAGCGGGCAGGTCCGCGGCGCCGAATACCACCCGATTACGCGTCGCCACGTAGACCAGGTCGAGATCCACGCCCGCGAGCGCGATTTTTCGAGTCAGATCCGCGAGGACACCCGGACGGTCCTCGACGTCCACGACCACGACCTCGCGCTCTCGGGTAACCGCCAGATGCGAAATCGCGAGGGCGTGCTTCGCCGCCTCTGCGTGCGGTACTAGGACGTGCAGCTCGGCACGGTGGGCCGATCCTAAGCAGGTCGCGGCGGCAATGTTCACCCCGGCGTCACTGATCGCGGCCGAGACCTCCGCCAGAGCTCCCGGCGTGTTCTCAATTTCGATGACCAGATCAAAAGCCATGGGTCAGGGTGCGCTCAGCCTAATAGCCGCGAGCAGCTCCTGGACAGATGTGTGCCGTCCGGGCAAGGCAGGTGTCCACCACGCAGAGCCTGCGTCACGGTCTCGGTGGTGATTGACGGGCCGCCCCGTCGAGCCAGGAGGTGTAGATGTCGAGGAACGCTTTCATCGCGGCGTCGACTGCCGCGATGTCGCGGGTCGCGAGCAGGTCGAGCAGCAGACCGCGCGTGACCGCCACACCAAGCCGCGCGTGAGCCCGTGCGAGCTCAGCCGGAACGCCGAGAGAGATGTTGATCTCGGTGGCCGGATCCAGCCAATCCTCGACGATCCCGTCGAGCAGCTCGGTCGTATGTGGCCGTCCTTGCAGTGCCTGTCCGTAAATCTCGAAGAACAGGCGCTCGTTTGGCCACAGGGCGGGATCTGAGATGTGCTTCCACCAGGCCCAGATTGCCTCCGCGACCGGTTGATCGGGGTCAGGGAGGATTTGTGCGAGCACCTCGCGCTGGCGAGCCTTCACCGTCCGAACGATCTCGACCCACAGGTGCGCTTTGGAGCCGAAGTGGTGGATGAGCATGCGGTGGCTCGTTCCGAGCGCCGCTGCCAGGGTGCGCAGGCTTACGTCGGCGAGTCCATGGTGCGCGACGTAGTCGATCGCGCCGTCAAGCAGGCGCTGTCTGGGGGGCTTGTCATTCACGCTCGAGCAGTGTGCCATCTGGTACATGAGACCTGTAGAGTGGCCACTGTCGTTCCCTATCCACCCGAGCCCGTCTACGACTTCCTCGACGTGTTGTTTAAACCACGAGCCCTTCACCAACCACATGCTCAAAAACTGGGAATACTCCGGACCCGAGCGCGGTATCGGTGCCAAGGCGAAGGTCAGAGCAACGCTTGGCGGCCGCAGCGAGCCCGTCGAAATGGAGGTGATCGCGGGCGAGCGTCCCAAGACGAGCGTCGAACGGAACGTGGACGCTCGCGGCCGGCGGATTGCAACGGGCACATATACGCTCGAGCAACTGCCAAGCGGCGAGACCCTGATCGCGTTCGAATACGCCTGGAAGCAGGCGCCGCTCAGCGAGCGGGTAGCTGGGCCCTTAGTCCGCGCCATCCTCACTTCCGCGAACAAGCGCGCCCTGGCGCGTCTCGCCGAACAGCTACCGGCGTCACTTGAGCCCGCCCACCGGCTCGCCGCATCAGCTCCGTCCGGATGAGTTACAGGCGCGCGGCCCCGACGATCTCGCGACTAGCCTTCGACCGTGCGCCTCAACCAGGTGACCCTCGCGGTCAGTGAGCTGGACCGTGCCGTCGATTTCTACCGGCGGTTAGGGCTCCAGCAAATCGTTGCCGCCGAGGACTACGCGCGCTTTGCCTGCCCTGACGGTGGCAGCACGTTGTCGCTCGAGTTGATGGAGGTCGTCCCTTTATCCGCGACCACCGTCTACTTCGAATGCGAAGAGCTGGACGCTACGGTGGCCCGACTCGAGACATCCGGCCTGCATTTTGAGCACCCTCCGGTGGACCAGCCGTGGCTATGGCGCGAGGCCCGCCTGCGCGATCCTGACGGCAACTCGCTCTGCCTTTTCAGCGCAGGCAACAACAGACTGAATCCGCCCTGGCGACTGGCCTGATTCGCGTTCAGCTGACCGACTTGCGTTAGCGTAGCCGCGCGGATCATGGCCAAGGAGAACGTCAGGTTCACGAAGGGCGAGGACTTGGTCAAACGCTGAGAGCGAGTTCGCCCCCCGCAACTTCTGCAGTAGTTGCGGCTCCAGCCTCTACGACGACCTCGGCGATAAATACTTTGTGGCAGCAGGGTTGATGCGCGACCTCGACCTTGATCCGAGCTTCCACCTCCAGGTCGCCTACAAGGCAAGCTGGCACGAGATCGGCGGCGACGCCCCGCAGTTCGCTGAGCATCCACCAGCGTGAAAGACCACTAGCGGACATCCAGATCGGGGCCGCTAGGGCGGCAGCTGTCGTTGGCGGCGCTGTAGCTGGCGGATGAGCTTTCCATGGTCGCTGGGCAGGTCGGCCGGCACTCGCCACACGTCGACCGTGCCGAAAATCGATACTGCGCGAACCGAAATCTCTGGCGCGCCGGGTCGGTCGAGTTCCCCGCCCCATTCCCGCCGATGACCACCGACGGCTAGCCCAGTTACGGTCACGTTGACGTTCTCCGGTACGTAGACGTCGACGTTCCCGAGCCCGACGAATATCGCTAACACGCTCTTCTGACCGCGCATCTCGGCTTTACGCAGGTCGAGGTCGATATCGCAGAGCGCTCCCCCAGCAACGGTCCAGCGCCCCAACCTGAGCCGTCCACGCTTGACGACATGGGCGAAGAGGGCGGCCGTGAGGCGCGTTGCACGACGCGTCGATGGGAGCTCCGCCGGTTCATGATCCGACGGCAACCCGGCGCGAATGCCCTCGAGATCCGCCTGAATGACGGCTGCGTAAACCTGCTCGACCCGCTCGGAGAACTCCTCCAGCGTAAGCCGCCCCGACAGTAGATGGTCTTGCAACCACACAACCGCCTGTTCGCGCTCCGCATCAGAGACTCGTTGTTCCAGATCTCCCAATCGCAGGCCCCTAGCATCCACGCCGAGACAAACGGCGCTCCCCGATCCTAACCAGGCCCGCCGCCACGCGACACTCCGGCAGCGCCGGCCTGACAACCGCGGGCGCCGACGACTGAGCCGGTCCCTGTCAGGGGTCGAGCACGCAGCGGAAACCGATGTGCGACGTCGACGTGTCGACGGCCTCCGCCTGCCGCGCCGCCGGTCGGTAGCGCAGGCAGTAATTGGGCGCGCACAGGTGCGAGCCGCCCTTTATCACTCGCCTGGGAATCTCCGGCAAGGGCTGCGCCGGCGCATCGTTCGGATCCGGCGCTCCGACGCGAGGGTTATACGGAACGCAACAAGGCTTGACCGGGTCTCCGGGATGGTGGGGCGTGAAGTAGTCCTTCGTCCACTCCCAGACGTTTCCGGCGACGTCATACAGCCCATAGCCATTGGCTGGAAAGCGCTTCACCGGCGCCGTTCTCTCATATCCGTCGAGCCGCAGGTTCTGCCAGGGAAACTCTCCCTGCCAGGTGTTGGCCATCATGCGCCCGCGCGGGGCGAACTCGTCCCCCCATGGGAATACCGCCCCCTCAAGGCCACCCCGCGCCGCGTACTCCCACTCGGCCTCGGTCGGAAGCCGCTTTCCTGCCCAGCTGGCGTACGCCTCGGCGTCCTCGACCGCGACGTGCACGACCGGATGCAACTCCCTGCCGCCGACATTGCTCGCCGGTCCCTCGGGGCGGCGCCAAAACGCACCCGGGGCCCACTCCCACCAGTTGCGCACGTCGCGCAGATCCACCGGCCCGCTCGTAGCGCGGAAAACCAGCGAGCCGGGCACCAACAACGCGAGATCCGCGTCGGGATAAACCTCCGGATCGGGCTTGCGCTCGGCCCACGTCACATACCCGGTCGCTTTCACGAACTTCCGAAACTCGGCCACTGTCACCGGATGCTCATCGACCCAGAACCCGTCGAGCTCGACGC
>DASYAP010000228.1:0-4059 GCA_036501265.1 Solirubrobacteraceae bacterium
GATCCCGTCCATGGGCACGCCGGGGCCCGTGACGAAGATCAACGCGTCGCTGTACTGCGGCGCGAATTCGAACCACAGGGCCGCGGACACGACCCAGCAGGTTCCGCTTTCGCGTGAGGGGGACGCGCGTATCGACGACACGTCATTCAGGGTGCCCGCCACTTGTCTGGCGCCCGTGATCCTCGTGCACCCAAACGTCACGGGTGGCATGAAGTTGTACATCGCGCCAGACGGCTGGCGGCACTAAGCAGTTTCCAAGCGATCCAAAGCGGGCCGCCGTACCGCGGCCCGCTTTGGCACCGGCTACCCATTCGGCGACGGCCGTGCGTCCGCGAAGACCTCGGCCAGGCAAGTCGAAGACTGTCGTAGAGATCGAAACGGAGCGCCGGCGCCGCGTTGCTGCTTATCCGGGATGCGGTAATGGGCCGCCGGTGTCGTTGCCCGGATTGGGCCGCGTGCGGCGTGATCGCGAAACGAATCGAGGCCGAGGCTGCTCGGGCCCGTGGTAGAGCTGGGCGGGCCATGTCCCGCCCCCAACGGGGTGTCTGGGCCGGCGCAGAACCCCGGCATGGTCGCAGGCGAATTAGAACGAGGGAGCTACGCCTTCTGTTCTGCCGCTGCTCGACGCTGCCGGGCGCCAACTGTGAGCCGATCGCGCGCGGCTCCATCTGCTCAGGCACCGCCTACGCATCAGTCGCACACCCGACGCGGGTCTCCACGCGCTATCGAATGTCCGGTTCAAGCGCAACACCGGCGCGACCGCAAAGCTCCTTGGGCGAAGACGATCGTCACGTCGCCCAAGGCGTGGCGAGCGCTCTCGTGGCGAACCAGCAACCCGACGTGCGACAAAACAGTAGCGCGGCGTATGACGTCAAGCCTCGGCGGCATTCGGCTTGGGCATCATCCGGGCTATGCAGCCGTCCGCCGCGCGCGGCGAGACAGCTGAGTGCGTGGCCAAGCGCTCATCGGCGTCTCCGCCGGTGGATGATTCCTCGGTCGCCAACGAGATAGCGCGCAGCTCGGAGGCGGGATGAGAAAAGCGATCACGCGAGCAGCGTCAGCGGACTGTCGAGTTGGGGGCGAATGCGCAAGTCGGAACCGGGAACCTGGCGAGCCTCAGCGCACGGCTGCTTTCACCGCTGTGCTTGCAGAGAATCGGATCCCAGCACGCGATCCGCACTGCCCTCCTGTTGGCGACGAGGAGGGCGCTCGCTGTGAGGGCAAGGCACCTGCTTCCGTGCGACCGCGGTATTCGGCCGTGGCGCCCGACAGGCACTGCACTACCCTTCCGGTGCCGGCAGAGGCCGCGGACGAGCAGCGCGTCGAAGTCGCCGCCACGGGCGGCGGCGAGAAAGGCGTCGACCGCCTCGCGCTGGCGGCCGAGATCGGGGTCGGGCGCCGGGGCAGCCTCCTGTACCCTGCGCCGCGCGCGGCCCGCGAGCTGCGCGCGGCGGCCGGGGATCGACCGACGATCGCGGCGATCTCGTCGAAGGGGGCGGCGAACATGTCGTGGAGCACGAACGCGAGCCGCTCCGGGGGAGAAAGCGTCTCGAGCACCACGAGCAGGGCGAGGCCGACCGAGTCGGCGAGCAGCGCTTCGTGCTCGGGATCGAGCCCGTGCTCGGGGCTCACGATCGGCTCGGGCACGTGCGCGCCCAGTGGCTCCTCTCGCCGCGACTTGCGCGAGCGCAGCATGTCGAGGCACACGCGCGCGACCACGGTCGTTAGCCACGCGCGCAGGTTCTCGACGTCGGCGGCCTGGGAGCGGCTGAGGCGAAGCCAGGCTTCCTGGACGGCGTCGTCGGCCTCGCTCACCGAGCCCAGCATCCGGTAGGCCACCGCCCGCAGGTGGGTCCGGTTGGCCTCGAACCGGTCCGCCAGCAGGTCACGCTCGTCCACGGTCACATCCATTCCTCGCGTCACGTCATAGCAGTGACGGACGAAACCCAGCCATTTGGACGAAGGAGATCGATCATGCAGACAGGACTTCGCATAGCACGCGACGCAACAGCAGATACGCAAGTTGCCAGGCAACCCGAGACCGGCAGAGATCAGATGAAGATGACGGTTTTCGGGGCGACCGGCGGGATTGGCGGTCACGTCGTGCGGCAGGCGCTGGCCGCCGGGCACCAGGTCACCGCAGTGGTCCGTGATCTGGCCCGGTTCGATTTGAGCCATCCCGCGCTCGAGGTCGCGGCGGTGCCCGGCCTGACTGACCCCGAGGTGCTGCGCGCCGCGCTGGAGGGCAGCGACGCCGCGATCTCGGGGGTCGGTCCGCGCGGCCGCAAGGACGGCCCGGTCGCCTCGAGCACCACACGCGGAATGCTGCGCGCGATGGAAGCCAGCGGCGTGCGGCGCTTCGTGGCGGTGAGCGCGGTGCCGGTCGGCCCGGTGCCGGAGGGCGAGAGCTTTGTCAACCGTCGGATCTTGCTGCCGTTTATCAGTGCCTTCGCGCGCGACGTGTACGTGGACCTGGCCGAGATGGAGGACGAGATCCGGCGCAGCGCCACGGAGTGGACGATCGTACGGCCACCGAGGCTCGTAAACAAGCCGCGCACCGGCAAGTACCGGACCGTCGTGGGCGGCAATGTGCCGCGCGGATACGCGATCTCCCGTGCCGATGTGGCCCACCTCATGCTCGCCGTGCTGGACGATCCGACGACGCTCAGGCAGGCAATGGGGGTCGCCTACTGACCCTTTCGTGACCGTCACCCAGCCCACATCGGACAGCTTCGCCGCGCGGCAAAGCACACGCACGAGCGGCCCTACGCCGCAGCGATCGGCCCTACCTGCAAAGAGCAGCGCGGGCTGAGGCCAAAACGACTGACACGTGTGTCCAAACGCGTGTCCACATGCCGTTGCGGCGTCCAGAATCACCTTTGTTCGCGGCGAGATCATCCACACCGCTCACGAACGGCTCGCGCCGATGATTCCTGCCAGGAGCGGTCTAGGACTCACACGCTGACTGCCAGCGGCCCAGCAAGCAACGCGAACCGGTGAAAGCGGACGACCGGACCGTCGCGAGGCTGACCTGTGAATCCCGGGGGGACTGTCCTAGGGACTGTGTGGGCATGAGCGAATTGGGGTCCCATGCCTTCCACCACAAACACAGTGAAGTCCTTCGAGCGAGCGAGTGGTTTTGAACCGTATGGCGTTGGCGAGCCGGTAGGCGAGCCGGCGCCCTTGCCTGGGATTGTTGAGCGGTTGCCCGACGAGATGCGTGAGACGCTGCTGGACGAGCTCGTTGACGAGCTGCTTGCCGGAGCCAAGACCGAGGAGGAGATCGTCGGTCCTGGCGGTCTGCTCAGCCGGCTGACTAAGCGGTTGGTGGAGCGGGCGATGGAGGTCGAGCTGACCGACCACCTGGGCTGTGAGCCCCACCAGGAGCCGCCTGGAGGGGTGGGGAACACTCGCAACGGCAAGACGCCCAAGACGCTTTCAACCGAGCACGGGCGTGTGGCTATCAAGACGCCGAGGGACCGCGACGGGAGCTTTGAGCCGCAGATCGTCCAAAAGCGCCAGCGGCGCTTTGAAGGGTTCGACGACAAGAGCGCCGGGCGGATGCACCAGTGCGTGGCGCGCGGCGAGACGACTGCGTCTCGATCGTTGTGTCAGCGTCGAGGCGAGGCTTTGCCCAGCATTATGTTTGGCCGTTAGGTTATTGGCCTAACGCGCGGTGGGTGCGTTAGGGTCGAGAGGTTATTGAAACGGCCAGGGGGCGCCTGGCACGGCAGGGGGTGTTCGATGATTTTCAGTGGGGCGCGTAGGTTTGGCTTGCTGTTGGCGGCCCGGCGGCTGGTTGTCTGCGGGGCGGCGGCGTTGGCCGCTGGGGCGGCGCTGGCGTTTGGCGCGGGGGCGGCGACCGCCGGGTCTGCGCCGGTGCTT
The DNA here is from genome assembly GCA_036501265.1 of Solirubrobacteraceae bacterium. Lineage (GTDB taxonomy): Bacteria > Actinomycetota > Thermoleophilia > Solirubrobacterales > Solirubrobacteraceae > Palsa-465. The sequence goes on from DASYAP010000228.1 coordinate 3,886, forward strand.
GGGTTTTCTCCCTCCCCGCATGATTTTGGGTCAGTGACGACGGGGCAGACGGCGACCCAGACGTTCAGGCTGAAGAACACGGGCGGGTCCGCCAGCGCGGCGCTGAAGGTCATGCTGTCTGGCTCGTCTGCGTTTACGATCGCATCGGATACGTGCAGCGCGACCAGCCTGGGG
>DASYAP010000229.1:0-23180 GCA_036501265.1 Solirubrobacteraceae bacterium
GATCCCGTCCATGGGCACGCCGGGGCCCGTGACGAAGATCAACGCGTCGCTGTACTGCGGCGCGAATTCGAACCACAGGGCCGCGGACACGACCCAGCAGGTTCCGCTTTCGCGTGAGGGGGACGCGCGTATCGACGACACCTCGTTCAGGGTGCCCGCCACTTGTCTGGCGCCCGTGATCCTCGTGCACCCAAACGTCACGGGTGGCATGAAGTTGTACATCGCGCTAGACGGCTGGCGGCACTAAGCGGTTTCCAAGCGATCCAAAGCGGGCCGCCGTACCGCGGCCCGCTTTGGCACCGGCTACCCATTCGGCTACGGCCGTGCGTCCGAGAAGACCTCAGGTAAGTCGAGGACTGTCGCAGAGACGAGAACCACACAGAAGCAGTTGTCACACAGAAGCAGTTGTCCCATTAGTTCGCCCCAGGGGGCCGCCCTATTCTTTCCCGCAGCACGCACCCCTTGAGGGTCCGTTCATCCCTGTCTTCAGGACGAGTTCCCGTGGCGCCTGTTGCTCGGGGAGCGGTCGGGCTCGAGCAGCTGCAGGAGGCGTTGGCAACCGCGGGCCGGTGGGCCGGCGCGCAAGGGGTCGATCCCGCGGCCTGACCGAGCCCTGAGCGGGAGCCTGGCCGAGAAAGTGGTCTATAGTCCACTTTGTCGGCCACCCTCGTCGCCGAGGTCGCCTCGCGCCTGAACTGCAGGTACTCAGTCGACACCTGACTGAAGGGCAGTCTCAGCTGTTCACGATAGCTCGGCCCCCGCGTCGTCAGTCACCAGCGAGAGACGTGGAAATTGACGCTGTGCGAGCCGCACCGATAGCACCCACGACAACAGGTGAGACCGATAGTCGAGCCAGTTGCGTTATTGATAGACCGCGTAAAGCTTCGACCAGCAAGCGGCGTCCTGGACCGTTGCCGGCGGCGGTTGTGCAGAGGGGATCGACGGACGGCTCCAGTATGCGGGCTCCCGACACCGCGTACCAAAAGCTGTTCACCCACGGCTACGTTCCCGTAGTAGTAGCGGGAGCTCACGACGCAGGACTCGCAGTCAGCGCCTCAGACCCGCCGGCTGAAGGCGCCAGCGTCCCCGCGCTTCAAGCCACGCGGGCCGCGCCGCTCGAACGGTGTCTTTGTCCGGCCGCTGGGTAGTGATTGGTATATGCCGAGGTCGATCTGGAACGGAACGATCACCTTCGGGATGGTCAACGTCCCCGTCAAGCTCTACACCGCGACCGAGTCGAAGACCGTTCACTTCCATGAGGTGCACGTCACCGATGGGGCCAAGATCGAGCACCGGCGGATCTGTCCGAAGGAGGACAAGGAAGTTCCTTACAAGCAGATCGTCAAGGGGTATGAGGTCGGCGACGGCGAGTACGTGGTGCTGGAAAAGGAGGAGGTAAAGGCAGCTGCCGGCGACCGCGGCAAGGTCATCCACCTGCGCGAATTTGTCTGTGCGCAGGACGTCGACCCCGTCTTCTACGAGAAGACCTACTACGTCGGCTCGCGCGAGGAGGAGGACTCCTTCCGGCTCCTGCACGGGGCGCTACAGAAGTCCGGGCGGGCCGGGATCGGTCGGTTCGCCTTTCACGATCGCGAATACCTGGTCGCGGTCCGCGCGGCCGATGACGTGCTCGTTCTGCACACGCTGCGCTTCCACGACGAGCTGGTTTCAGGGGACGAGCTCGAGATCGAGGGGGGAGTGCACAAGCCCTCGCAGAAGGAGGTCCGGATGGCCGGCCAGCTTGTCGGGACGCTCGCCGCCGACTTCGAACCAACCGCATTCGAGGACAGCTACCGGGACGCGGTGCTTGACCTGATCAAGCGCAAGAGCAAAGGGGAGGAGATCGACCTGGTCGCACAGGAGGAACCGGCCCAGGGCGACGACTTGGCTGCGGCGCTCGAAGCGAGTCTCGCCGGAGCACGGAGCTAGACGGTGCCACGACCTTTGTGGAGCGGATCGCTGAGCTTCGGCCTGGTCAACGTGCCCGTGCAGCTCGTCAGCGCCGCGTGAGACCTTGACTACCACTTTCATCAGTTGCACGACAAGGACAAGGTCCCGATCGAGCAGCGGCGCTTCTGTTCGAAAGAAGACGAGGAGGTCATCTGGGAGGAGGTGGGACACGCGTATGAGCTCGACGGCAAACAGGTCGTGGTAACAGATGACGAGCTCGCCTCCGTGCAGCCGCGCAAGACGCGCACCATCGACATCGAGGCATTCGTGGACCTCGCCGAGGTGGACCCCGTCTACTTCGACCATCCGTACTTCTTGATTCCGGCCGGCGACGGCCAGGGCACGCTTCGGGCGTACCGGCTCCTGACAGAGGTGATGAAAGAACAGGAGCGAGTCGCTCTCGGCCGGTTCGTCATGCGCACGAAGGAATACCTCGTCGCGGTGAGGGCAAGGGAGGGTGCGCTGGCCCTGACCACGATGGTCTTCGGAGACGAGGTGCGTCCCACAAAGGCCATTCCGACTGGCGGCAAGAAGCCAGCCAAGAAGCAGCTCGAAGGTGCCGTGGCGATCATCGAGGAGCTCTCCACCGACTGGCAGCCCGAGCGCTACCAAGACTGCTACCACGAGCGGCTCAAGCGCGTAATCGTGGCCAAGCGCAAACGAAAGACGATCCACGCCCCCAAGGCGGAGAAGGAGCCCGAGGCCGTCTCGGACTTGATGGCGGCGCTCGATGAGACACTCGAGCGGCTGCGCAAAGGCGAGGATTTACGGGCTGAGCAGGACGGGCGCGCCAAGCGCGTGGGGCGCAGCAACGGCCGCCGGCGCAAGCGCTCGAAGTCGAGCCGCTAGCGCGCGCTGTCGAGCCGCTAGCTAAGCTAGCCGCTAGCGCGCTCGCTCCCGATCAGTAGCCCTGCGGAGCCGCCGTTGTGGTGTGCGAGTGGTGGTGGACCGTCGCTGGCGTCGCGTGCTGAGACTTGTGGCGAAGCGTGCCGTTGACACAGCTGAGTCCTTGGGCCGAGTAGGCGAAAGACAGGCTCTGTCGGCAGTGCTCGCCGACGTGGTAGTGAGCGCTCTGCGCGCTCGGGGCGGACTTGTGCTTGGTGGTGGTGGTCGCGGGCGCGTCGGTCGTCTTGCTCCCGCTTCCGCACCCGGCCGCCAGCCCCGCTGGGAGCACAGCGAGGAGCATCAAGCGTTTAATTCGAAAGAGCATCAAGGCCATCCTAGTAACCCCTTCCCGGGAAAATTCGGGGTGTGCTGGGTCTCATCTCCGCAAACCTTCGCCGCCGGATCGCGCGGACGCTTCTGAGCGCCGCCGGGGTGGCAGTGGGCGTGGCGGCGGTAGTGGCGCTATTGGCGCTGTCGACGGGTCTCAACAACGCTGCCGCGCAGTTCCTCCATCTCGGTAAGGCGGACCTCGGGCTCTTTCAGCGCGATGCGGGTGACCCCACCTCCTCAGTGCTCCCTCTGTCGCTGCTCCAGAGCGTGCGCGCTCAGCCGGAAGTGGCCCGGGCGACTCCGATTCAGCTGGTCGTCGGAGCGGTCTCGAGCCAGCCCGGGGCGATCGTGCTCGGGCTCGACCGGGACGGCTTCGCCGCACGCCAGTTGGTGGTCACCGCGGGGCGAGGGATTGCCTCCGGTCGCGTGCTCGTCGGCGACATCCTCGCCGGCCAGCTCCACCTACGGCCCGGGTCGACCCTCAAGCTGGACCGGCGCACGTTCCCTGTGGCCGGCATCTTCCACACGGGCCTCTCGTATGAGGACTCCGGAGCCGTGCTCGATCTTCACGACGCGCAGGCCGTTGCCGGCCGGACGCCGGCGGAGGTGACCACGTTTGCGGTCAAGCTTCGGCCGCAGACCCCCACATCGACCGGCGTGCGCGAGCTTACCCGCGCGCTTCCGGGCCTCACGGCGATCGCCGACCCCGGCGAGGCGGTACGTGCCGGCGCCAGCACCGTCCTCATCTCGAAGGCGGTGTTGCTGGTGGTGGTGCTCGCCCTGATCATCGGAGGGCTGGCGGTGGCCAACGCGATGATGGCGGCGTTGCTCGAACGCCGTCGCGAGCTGGCGCTGCTGGCGACGATCGGCTGGAGCACCCGTCAGCTGGGTGCGCTCGTCCTCGGTGAGTCGCTGGCGGTGAGCATGCTGGGGACCGGCGCCGGCGTGCTGCTGGGGCTGGCGGCTGGGAAACTGCTACCCGGTGCCCTCGGTCTGGGCGGCTTCATCTCGCCCACCCTCACCGCGTGGGCGGTAGGCCGGGCCGTGCTGATCGGACTTGCGATCGGCACCTTAGGGGCGGTCTACCCCGTTTGGCGCGTCACCCGGATGCGCTCAGTCGTCGCGCTCGCGATGACGTAGGCCCGACCTCCGGCCGGAGTCAGCGCAACCGGCCGTCGACGAGGGCGACCACGCGGTCCGCCCTTGCGGGGACCGCCGGATCGTGGCTGGCGATGATCAGCGTCATGCCGTGGCGGTCGCGCGTCGCAGCCAGCAGGTCCAGCACCCGGTCGCCGGCGGCAGAGTCGAGCGCGCCGGTGGGTTCGTCTGCCAGCAGAAGCTGGGGCGCGTTCGCAAGCGCCCGGGCGATCGCCACGCGCTGGCGCTCACCGGCGGAGAGCTGGGACGGAAGATGCCCCACTCGGCCGCTGAGTCCGACTTCGTCCAGGAGATCCCTAGCGCGCCTCACTCGCTCGTGGCGAGCGACGCCCGTCGCCAACAGGGCCGTCTCAACGTTGCTCTGAGCGCTCAGATACGGCAGCAGAAGGTGGTCCTGGAAGACAAAGCCCACCAGCCGCCGCCGGAACTCCACAGCCTCGCGCGGCGGCGGGACCGGTTTACCGCCGACCGAGATCGTGCCGGAGTCGGGCGTGTCCAGCGTTCCGATCAGGTTCAGCAGCGTGCTCTTGCCAGACCCAGAGGGCCCCGTGATGGCCAGGAACTCTCCTTCGGACGCGATCAAGGACACCCCGTGCAGCGCCACGATACGTCCGTAGCTCTTGGCGACCCATTGGACGATCACGGCAGCACCACCGTTGGCGGACACGGTTACGGCTCCCGCACGCGTTGCCGGGTTGTTCACCTGCCGGCGGTCACCGGCCAGCCCAGCGCCACTGACCCGGCAGCGGTATGGATCACGGTCACGAGGGTGATGGGATGGCCGACGGACGAGGACGGGAACGTGATCTTGTCGTGCAGCACGCCGTCCTTTAGCCGGTGGGTCGGTGGCACTTCGTGGCCGACCACGGTTCCGGCAAAGGCAAACTCGGTGTCGACTGTGCCGGAGAGCGGCTTACCACTCGCATCGGTCACGTGGACGGTATATACCCAGTGCTTGCCCACCGTGGGCGTGTGGTTGACCCCGTGAAGGGACGCGTGCACCGGCCCGCTGGTGACCGTCGGGGTGCTAGCCGTGCCCGCGCTCGTGCCGCCCGAACCGCGGGCTGTGGAACTGGTCGCGCGCGTCGTCGTGGTTCCGTGCTTTGACTTGGCGCCACCGCACCCCGCCGCAGTCAGACCGGCGACCACCACTGCGATCACTGTGCCGACTGTCGCTCTCATCCTGCGCTCCTGCGCAAATCGTAGTCCTCGCGCGTGCTCGGGTTTGCTCATCGCCGCCTCGTTGCTTGCGAACCTGGGTAGCCACCGGCCATGAGCACGAACAAGCACAACCATTGCGGCTACGCGATCGTCAAGCCGGACGAGACCGAGGATCACTATGCCGGGTCAGACGTTCCCGGCGAGTTCCGGAGTCTCACCGACGCGCTGGGATGCAGCCAGCTCGCGATCACACTCATCCGTGTCCCCGCTCATTCCGACTTCGAGCAGGGAACGGGCCATTTTCACGATCAGATCGAGGAGGTCTATCTCGTCACGACAGGCACGCTGACGATGCGGTTCGGCGACGATGTCCACAGCGTGCGGGCACCGGCGGTCGTTCGGGTCGACCCGCGCACACCGCGGTCACACAGAAACGAGGGCGACCAGACCGTCGAGATGTGGGCGATCTCCCGCAAGCTCGGCAACCGCGACGCGACGAAGTTGGACGATTTCTGGAAGGCGTCACCCGAGGCGCGGCAGAGCCGGGCGTGAGATCAACGCGACCGGACTCACGACGTCGCTTACCCGGGCCGGTTGGCGGGACCCCGCGGCGCACCGGCATGGGGACCTGATCCGGCTACGGTTCGTGGTGATGGACGTCGAGAGCGCGATTCAGAGCAGGCGGACGCACAAAGCGTTCCAGCCGGAGCCCGTAGAGCGAGAGCTGTTAGACGAGCTGCTGGAGTTGGCTCGCTGGGCTCCGAATCACCACCTCACGAACCCGTGGCGTTTCCGAGTAGTTGGCCCTGAGGCGCTCGCGAGGTTGAAGCAGGCCGCCGGCCCGGACGCGGCCTCTAAGCTCGAGCGCGCGCCGACCTTGGTAGCCGCGACTTCGGTTCGGGCCGACGATCCGGTCCAGTACCAGGAGGACCTGTGCGCCACCGCCTGTGCCGTGTACGCGGTGCTGCTTGCCGCTCACGGGCGCGGCCTGGCCGGTTACTGGCGCACGCCGGAGGTGCTCAGGACCCCAGAGGGATTGGAGGCGCTCGGGATCCCGCCCAGCGAGCGTTTCGTCGCGCTGATCCATCTCGGCTGGCCCCGCCAGGAGAAGCGCCCGCCTGAGCGGCTGCCACCAAAAGACTTCATTGCCTACCTTGCATGATCCGCCGTCGCGGCGAGTCCCCGCAGCAGGACGTCCAGTCCGAACTCGAACCGATCGTCTCCTTCGAGGTCGCCCGCGGTGAGAGGACCGGCGAGCGAGACCACGTTCGGAAAGCGCTCGGGCGGCAGCTCTGCGAAGTAGTGGCGCATGCCGTCGATGAACTGCGCCATGTCCTCAGTCGAGGTCTCCGCGCCGTAGAGGCTTTCCTCGTAGCAGACGGCCGTCACGTAGAGGGGAAACAGGTCGCAGGCGTAGGCGATCACCTGATCGGGCAATCCACCCGCCGGCATCACGGCGATCGTCCAGTCGGTACCGCGCAGCCCGTTCTCGCCCAGCGGGATCCGCGCGAACGAGGCGCGCGCGAGGTCGCGGTGGCGTGAGAACACCGTCCGGATCGTTCGCGCCGACTCCTTGAGCTGCTCCTGCCAGCGCTTCGGATCCGGCTCGCCAGGCAGTTCGATCTCGCCGATGACCTGCTCGATTACCAGCTCGAGCAGCTCTTCCTTGGAGGCGACGTGCGCATATAGGGAGGCGGCGCCAGTGCCCATGTAGTGGGCCACGGTCCGCATCGTCAGCGCATCAAGCCCCTCGCGGTCCACGATGGCCAGCGCCGCCGCCGCGATCGCCTCGCGCGACAGCGCCCGCTTCCGGGCCGGGCGACCACGTGTCGACGCTCGGGCTGGTCGCTCCACTCCTCGTCAACGGAGTGGGCATGGGGCTCTTCATCGTCCCGGTGTTCGACACGATCATCGCCGCCGTGTCCGATGCCGAGACCGGGTCGGCATCAGGCGTGCTGAACGCGATTCAGCAGCTCGGCGGAGCGATCGGCGTCGCCGTGCTCGGGACGATCTTCTTCGCCGTACTGCGCCACCAGGGCTTCACCGCCGCCCTGCGCCACACCATTTGGTGGGACGTCGTGGGTCTGGCCGTGATGCTGCTGCTGACTCCGCTTCTGCCATCCCGTGCGCGGCCCGCCCCAGCTCCCGACGGCGCGCCGCAGGCCGCGTCTCCGTCCGGACCGCGAGCATCGGAGCCGGTGCCCGCGCAAGCTCCAACCGGGTGATGGGCCAATCGGGCCTTCCCTGATCCTCGGTCGGCGTGTACAACAAGGTTGCCGATAAACGACCTAGGAGGTACGACTATGCGCGGCAACATCACTCCTCGCCGACAGACCGCGGGCGTCAAGCTGACCGGTGCTGACGTGACCGGCGCTGTGGCAGTCGGGCCTCGAGTACTTGGCCCATCAGCCATGGCGCCGGTTGCGATCGCGGCCTGTGCCATCGGGGCCATAGCGATCGGCCGGCTGGCTATCGGCAACGCGGTCATTCGCAAACTCAGGGCCGGCGAGATCGAGATCGAGTCGCTGAAGGTCCAGAGCTTGGAGATCGCCGGCCAGCGCTGGCCCGGCGAGTCCTCGCCGCCGACGGAGGCCTGAGCCCGCTACTCGTGCGAGCCGCGATCCCAGCGCGCGGATCGCGGCTCGCCTGTCTGCGTCGAGGTGATGCGCTAGCGCCCCCGGTCGCGATCGAGCAGCTCGTCCAGCGTCATTCCGCTCTTCACCGATTCGGGCCGCTCGCCGACGACGTCAGAACTTGCCCGTGCATATTCGTCGCGGCGCTTGATCAGCAACCACTGCGGCTTGTCACCGCCGCGGGTGCGCTGAAGGGCGAAGCCGCCGTTGAGCTTGGCCCCGTGCAATGCGAAAACGGCGTGGCCTCGGTCCAGTGCCTCGGGCCAGGGCACGCGGCCTCCCTGCTCATAGCGTCCCTGGTCCCAGATGATTACCGCGCCGCCGCCGGTCGGTCCCTCAAATTCGTTGTGCGCTATTTCGTGGTCGTCAACCTCGACCGCCAAGCGTTTCACCGTGGGATCCAGGGAAGGACCCTTCGGCACCGCCCAGGAACGCATCGCACCATCGACCTCGAGACGAAAATCGAAGTGGTGAGCTCGTGCCTGGTGCTCTTGGACCACGAACTGGCCCGCCAGCTCGCCGCGGATCGCGAACTGCTCGTGCCCTTCAACGCGGACCGGACGCTCGGACACCGAGTCGACGGCCGGGAGCGATTGCATTGACGAGACCAGGTGCTGGAGTGCCGACTGATCACCCTCCGCGTGAACGCACAGCGTGCCGTCGTCCATGACCAGCACCCATCCGAACAGTCCGAGCGTTTGGGCTCGAGACCGGATTTCCTTGCGCAGCGCGCGCTCCGAGACGTTCCCGGCGACTACGATTCGCCTTCCCGTCGGGTCGCTCACGGCTGGATTATCGTCGGGCTACAGGATGGTGGCATGACTGGATTCGAGGGCTTCGGACCGAAGGTACGCAAGTGGTTCAAAGGTCTCGAGACGGACAACAGCCGCGAGTACTTCGCTGCCACAAGAGACTTCTTCGAGGAGTCGATTCGTGAGCAGATGGAGGCACTGCTGACAGAGCTCAGCGCGAGCTTCGGGGGCGACGTGAAGATGTTTCGCCAAAACCGCGATATCCGCTTTTCCCGCGACAAGTCTCCGTACAAGACCAACACGTACGGCGTCCTACGCGGTTCCGACATCGCCGCCGAGGGACTCTACGCGTCGGTTTCCGCTAACGGTTTGGTGGCGGGGAGCGGCTATCACGTGATGGCGCGCGACCAGCTCGAGCGCTACCGCGAGCACGTCGCCGCCCAAAAGCACGGCTCCGAATTGGCCAAGCTCGTCGACCGAGCGCAGAGCTCGGGGCTTGCGCTATGGGGCCGCAGCCTCGCCACGGCGCCGCGTGGGTATCCGGCCGAACACGAGCGGATCGAGCTCCTGCGCCGCAAGAGTCTCTCGCTGGGGTCCAGGCTCGATTTCGGGCGGGGTATCAGCCGCGACACCGGGCTTGAGTTCGTCACCACCACCTGGCGTGCCGCTGCGCCCGTGACGGGCTGGCTGGACCAGCACGTGGGCGCGACCACCCTGCCGGTGGACCGGGCGCGTCGGCGGCGGTGACGCGCCGTGTGATCGCCCGCCCTGGCCGACACCCGTCTCAAGCACGCGCGCCACTAGCTACACGAGCGCGCAACTAGCTACACGAGTGCATAACTAACTACACGAGTCCATAACCAACTACACGAGTCCATAACCAACTACACGAGCGCTCAACAACTACGGGCGACGCAACCCACCCCACACACGCGCAACCAACTACCTCAGCGTGTAACTAAATACCCCAACGTACGCCGGGGGGGTTGCGGTAGCGTCCAAGCAGGGTGTGGTTTCTAAGTGAGGGTTCGGCCCAGGGCGGCCGAGCTGGGGGTTATGCGTATCCGGAAACTGAATGGAAGTGCTCCTGTTCGGAGCCTGCTCGTGCGCACGCGGGCGCCGAGCTCGCCGTGGGTGGCGCCGAGCGTCCAGACGGCGCAGTCTCACCGCCGCTGGCTGAACGTGAGGGGCCCGCTATGAGCTCGACGCTGGCAGGCGACATGGGTCGATCACCACATGGTGGGAGTGGAATTCGTCCTCTCGGTGAAGCTGTGCTTCGCTCCAAAAGAGCTCGCGTCCGGCCCGTGGTGCTGATGCTCATCGCGGTGTCCACTCTCATCGCGGCGCTGATCTTGATCTTCCGCTTTTCAGTGGAGGACGCCACCCTCGGCGACACGGTCGAAACCGCTCTCGTCGTATCTGGGCTCGCGAGCGCGTCGTTCATCTGGGTTCGCAGCAAATCCACTCGACAAGTTGCTGATTATTTGTTGCTAGGGGCCGTGCTGACACTCACGCTCGCGCAGTTCGCATTCTTCGCTGCCCCCGCGTTGATGCGCGTGCATTCGTCGGCCCACGAGGCGCCGGTCCCTCTGTTCGCGCATCTTGAGGTCGCCGTGATGTTCGCGGGGGCCGCGCTCACGCGCCGCTCACTCATAGCGACGCGTCATCAAGCAATGCTCCTTCTCGCGACGCCGGTTGCCGTTAGTGCGGCAGTGGCTATCGGTGCACTTTTGCTTTACGGGGACTCAACCTGGTTCGGTCCAGCGCACGATGGCTCGACGCCAACGGCGCCGGCAGTAGCGCTCACCGTGCCAGGCGTCGTCATTGTGTTGGTGGCTGCCGCCGGATTCGTCCGCTCTGCTCTCGGGCAACGGAGTAGGACGATGGGGCTGCTGGGGGCTGCGGCGATCCTGTTGGCTGCGGCCTGGTCGGATGGGCTGCTCGTCCCCGTCTTGACACCGAATTCGGTTCCCGGGCGGGTGTGCCTAGGCGTGGGAGCATTCGGGCTGATCCTGCTGTTCGCCTTGAAGTCCCACCGCCACCTGCAGCGCGCGCAAGCAGAGGAAGCCACCGCGGTGGAGCGACGACGGCTCGTCTGCGATCTGCATGACGGAATGGCTCAAGACCTCGCGTTCATAGCAACCTATGCGGAACGTCTTGTTCCAGATCTGGGCCCCGAGAATCCACTCACAGTGGCGGCGCGGCGCGCCCTTGCGGCGTCCCGGGGTGTTATCGCCGACCTATCCGCATCCGATGCGCCGAACGCAGGCGCAGCCCTGAGAGCGGTTGCGTATGAACTCTCCATTCGTCACGACGTCTGTGTCACGGTGGAGATCGACGGAGATGACCTCACCGCGCGGACGCGCGAGGCCGTAGTCCGGATCGCCCGGGAGGCGATTGTCAACGCAGTCCGGCACGGACAGGCGCAACACATCGCCGTAACACTGGAAACCCATGGCGACGAGTTCACGCTTCGCATCAGCGATGACGGCAGCGGGCTTGGAAACGGGGACTCCGCCGATGCGCACCGAGGCTTCGGACTCCGGGCGATGCGCAAGCGGGCCGAGGTGGTCGGTGCTGCCGTCGTCGTGGCGGAACGGTCCAACGGAGGGACTGCCGTCGAAGCCGTGGTCTCATAACGTTGCCGGAAGCGTTGCAGCCAAGAGTCTTGGTCGCCGATCTTGCGGCGATCCGGCTCGGGGTTCGGATTGCCCTCGAAGGAGCTGTCCAAGTTTGCGCAGAAGCGGGAGACGTCGAGGAAGCGATTAGGCTCGCCCAGCGTGAACAGCCGGACATCGCTTTGATCGGGTTGGAGCTACCTGGGGACGGGATCGTGGCAATCCGTGGGATCCGCGCGGTAGCGCCCCGCGCGGCGGTGATCGCGCTAGCCCCCTCTCCCGACGCCGACGGTCTACTGGCGTGCGTGAATGCCGGAGCTGTCGGGTATTTGCCAGGCAGCACTTCTGCAGCCTCTTTGCGCCGAGCTATCGCCGCCGTAAACGAAGGCGAGGCTGCGGTACCGCGCGCGATGGTTCTTGTGCTCGTGCGCGAACTCCAGCGGGCGGCGACCGGCGGCGACGGTTTAACGGCGCGCGAGACCCAAGTGGTCGAACTAGTGCGGCGAGGAAGCTCCACCGGCGCCATCGCCGACCGTCTCGGCATTTCATCTGTAACGGTTCGTCGCCACATTTCAGCCTCCGTGCACAAACTCGGTGCCGAAGACCGCTCCGCTCTGATTCTGCAACCGGCTCAATAGCCAAGCTTCGTTCAGTCGTCGGCGGACGCGAACACGCGGCGTCCGCTGATAAAGGGTCAGCAGGCTGAACACGAAATAAGATATTTGGCCCATTGCTCACTAGACCTGGGTGCAGTATGTTCAGCGCGCCCTTGGTGACGATTCGGTTCCCGATGGCTCTTCGCTGGGCGCGTTTAGTCACTCGAGATCCTCGAAGGCGCCGACCGACGCCCCGACCGAATGCGATGCGGCTCGGCGGCCGCTTGGAATCGCCCAATCCACTGATGCCCCCGCCTCGCGATACCCGCACCTCTTCCGAGCTCGAGCTGCTGCGGGCGCTTATTGAACGCTGCGAGCGATCACCGCCATCGTCGGTGGACGTCGAGGAAGGGCTGGAAAGCGGGCTTGTGAGGGTGATGCAGCTTGAGCGACAGCTTCGAGAGCAGGCAAGTCGCCCCAGCGGGACGCCGCCCGCGGAGGAGCCGCGAGAGGACCACGAACTCGTCGAGGAGATCCGCGCCCTTCGAGAAGCGCTTGCGGAGCTCCGCGCGCGCACGAATCCGGGGGGGTGCGCCCCGCTCGCGCAAGGATTCGTTTTGCGCCGCAAGCCTTGAACTCCATGCGGTTGGCGCGCTGAATCCGTAGATGAGCCCGTTGGGGGTCAGCGAGCTGACATCAGGCCGTGATCTCCTGCTTCAGCCACTCATCTAATCGATAGACTTTCGCCAGCACAGAAGAGGGGGGCGAAGCGAATGACGGATTCAACCCGCGTCTTGGTCGCGGATGACCACGACTTGTTTAGGGTTGGCTTGGCGTCCGCACTTGCGGCATACGACGACATCGAGGTCGTCGCGCAGGCCTCAGGGGGGAGGGTGGCGGTACGTCTCGCCGCCGAGTTGCGACCAGATGTCGTCCTGATGGATCTTCGGATGCCTAATTTCGACGGGCTGGAAGCGACCAGCGAGATTCTCAAGGCTGACCCGGCGGCGCGGGTGGTCGCGCTGACCGTGGCGGCGGGCGAGGCGGATGTCGCAGCGGCGATAGCGGCGGGGGCCTCCGGATACGTGATCAAGGACGCCCCTATCGATGATGTGGTTGCTGCAATCCGCGCGGCGGTGTCAGGGACCGCCTGGCTCTCTCCACGAGCAGCTCGGGCGGTCCTGGATCGGATGAGGCGGGAATACGTCGAACCTGGACCAGCCTCTAAAGCTCTTGAGGAGGAGCTCTCGCCACGCGAACTGGAGGTACTGGAGCTCGTGGCGCGCGGTCTGGACAACAACGAAATCGCCGCTGAGCTTTACATCAGCCCTCGCACGGCCAAGAACCATGTCTCCAACATTCTCTCGAAGCTCGGCGTAACGAACCGCATCCAGGCCGCCGTTTACTGGCACCGCGGCTTGGCATGACCGTTGTTGCGGCCTGGGTTCGGCCCATTGCGAGCGCCGGTCTTGGCCGCGATGCTTCGCTCAAAGCTCACTAGCGAGCTGCGATCCCCTAGACGGAGCTTGCGCACGAGGTCAGAGATGTGCCGTCGAACCGTCACAGGCGAGACCTCGAGCCTTTGAGCGATCTCCGCTGGTGAATCACCAGCCCTAAGCAGGTCCAGCACCTGCGCCTGCCGGCCGGTGACGTCGCCGGCGACCAGGGCGGAGGCCGTCTGAAGCTCGCCTATCAGGGTCCGGACCATCGAGCGCGGCACGACAGCTTCGCCCGCAAGCGCTGCCTGGCATGCGCGGCACAGTTGCTCGCCGGTAGTCGTGCCGGGAACGTACCCAATCGCACCCGCGCGTACGGCCGTCAGCAACTCGCCTGGGTCACCTGCGGCCGCCAAGACGATGATGGTCGCATCGGGAGCAACCGCTTGAATGCCTCGGACGGCGGTCATCCCTCCGCCCGGGAGGTTCGAGCCGACGAGGCACATGTCGGGCTGTTCGCGCTCCGCTTCGGCGATCGCTTGCGCGACATCACCAGCCTCTGCACAGATTTCAATTTGCTGATCCGCGAGGGCCATTCGCACCCCGAGCCGGGTCGGCCGGAAATCCGCGATCAACAACCTCGCCAGCCGATTCGACGCGACAGCTCTCACGCCGTTAGCTTCTTCGCGGGCATCGGCGACGTGGTGGAAGGCGTCCGATACGTCAATGGAGGAAACACGTGCAGCACCGCACCGCACTTGTCGCACACCGTCTCGCGTAGCAGGCAGCCCTCCGCGATCCGCAGCCGGCCGCTCGCTCGTTCGTGCTTGCAAGCGGTTGGAACAAGGCCGTTCGCGCTCAGGGGCGGTGCGACGAACGACCCTGCCCCGGCGACCGCCGTCGGGGTCTGAGCCGACTCAGGTGCACCGTATTCCCTGTGTTCCCACATAGGGGCCCCCTCCTCGAACCCAGCTCCATCAGCGGTCTGCCCGAGCAACGCCGGGCACCGCTGTTTTCTTGCGAGAGAAGCCACTCCCGGTTGGCCCGCGCAGTCAGACGGGCGGTCGGGTGCGAGCCGCGCACCACCCATCATCAGCCCGGTTTGGGCCCGCGCAGAACGCGCGCAAGTGGCCTAAATGTCGCGTAAAGCCGCGCGTGAGATTGGCCCGGCGACCGCCGTTAGGTGTACGTGCCTCGAAAGGGAGTCGTGCTGTTCTCAGGTATCCGGCGCAAGACCGGGTGTAGCTGCAACGGTCAGATCCCGGGACTCGAGTGCGTCGCCAACCGGCCGATCGCTCACCACGTCCTAGACGCGATGCTCGCGGCCGGTGCCGACGATCTCGTTATCGCCGGCGCGGCTGACGTACTCATCGACGTCCGGGCCTGCTTGAACGAATACCGGTCGGAGTCGTTACGGCTCGATTACGCAGTCTCTGACGAGGGCGCCGACCCGATCGGCGCATTCGAGGCGGCGGCTCAGCTGGTCGGCGCGGAGCCGTGCATTGTGCACGTGGGCGAAGGGCTCCTCGACCACCCAATCGCGCCGTACGTCGAGTCGCTCCATACACGATCCCTCGATCTCGTATTGCTCTGCCAGGGACCCTCGTCCGCCCGGGGAGCGCACGGTTCGGTGAGAGAGGACGGGGGTTTGCCGACCATCCCAGGCATTCTCTGGGATGCCGGTATCGGAGTCTTCGGACCCGGCGCGTTCCGTGACGCCTGTCAGCGAGATGCCGGGGCGGGACCATCGGGTCTGGGCATGCTTGCTCAGCAGCTTTCAGACGGTGGAGAACAGGTACAGGTGTCCCTCGCGGACGGGTGGCGGAGCTACCGTGGCCAACCGCAGGAGCTCCTAGAGCTCAATCGGCTGGCCCTCGACCTCATAGCGCCTCAGATGCGCCACGCGAACCACCTTCAGAACCAGATTGAAGGTCGGGTACACATCGACCGCGCTGCCTCGGTTACGACCAGCGTGATCGTCGGCCCGGTCGTGATCGGCGAGGGCGCGGAGGTGACGAACGCATACCTCGGCCCCTATACGTCCGTTGGCGCCGGCGCTCGGATCGAAGGCGCGGAGATCGAGCGGTCGATCATCTCGCCGGGCGCCAGGGTCATGCACGTCGGAGCTCGCCTAGTCTCCAGCCTTGTCGGCCGTGGCGCTCATGTCTTTCGTGACTTCTCACTCCCGAGAGCGATGCGATTGCGGGTTGGCGAGGGCGACGAAGTTGCGGTGTGCTAACCGCCGCTTGGCACCGACCGTTGCTGTGCAGACAGACCGGCGCGTACTCGACGTTAGTGGGGTATGGCAGCCAACCGAGAACCAGGCCAGTCGGTGGAGGAACGTCGCGTACAGCGCATGGTCCGGGCCGCCGTTGCTGGCCGCACGCGGACCGTGGGCGTTCTGGCGCTCGCTGTTGCCGTGGCGGTTGTCGGGCTGGTGGCCTACGCACGAAGGAGCTCGAGCGCAACCCCCGCTGCTGTCCGGCCGGCCAGTCCTGCCACGTCGTTGCCAGCGCGCCCACCTGTCTACCCGCTCAAAATCGGTCCTAAGAGACGCTATCTGGTTGACCAGGCCGGTCGCCCGTTTCTGATCGTCGGCGATTCACCGCAGGCGCTGATCGTAAACCTCTCTGCAGCACAAGCTGATCGCTTCTTCGCCAACCGTCAGGCCGCTGGGTTTAACTCGGTATGGATCAATCTTCTCTGCGACAGATACACGGGCGGCCGCCCCGATGGCACCACTTACGACGGCATCGCTCCGTTCACTAAACCTGGAGATCTGTCCACTCCGAATCCCGCCTACTTCGCGCGCGTGGACAAGATGATCCGCCTCGCCGCCAAGCACAGGCTCGTGGTGTTTCTCGATCCAATCGAGACGGGCGGCTGGCTCTCGGTCCTGCGACGCAATGGCACGGCCAAGGCCTACGCCTACGGTCGCTATCTCGGGCGTCGCTACAGGCGGTATCCGAACATCGTCTGGCTTAACGGCAATGATTTCCAGACCTGGCGTCATCCGGGGGACGATGCCTTGGTGCTGCGCGTCGCCAGGGGCATCAGGTCTGTCGATCCGGACCAACTGCAAACGGTTGAGCTCAACTATCCCACCAGCACATCGCTCGACGATGCGAGGTGGAAGGGCATCGTGGGCCTCGATGCCGCCTACACGTATGCCCCCACTTATGCGGAGGTCCTGAAGGCGTACGGTCGCCACAGCCACCTCCCCGTATTCATGATCGAGGCAAACTACGAGGGGGAGCACTGGTACACAGGTCCATCGACCCTGCGACGCCAGGAGTACTGGACCATGCTGAGCGGAGCTACAGGGCAGTTCTACGGCAACAAGTACACCTGGCCGTTCTTGAAGGGATGGCCCCACTACTTGAACACCATCGGGTCACGTGAGATGACCTTCGTGACCAACCTGTTCTCTCACCGCAGGTGGTTTGACTTAGTTCCCGACAGCGAGCACCGGCTCGTGGTGGCCGGATACGGCACCTACTCCAACGCGGGGACCGTCAACAGCAACGATTACGTCGCCGCGGCCCGTACTCCCGACGGCAGACTCGCGATCGCCTATCTGCCCACAGGCCACCCCGTCGAGATCGACATGACGCGGATGTCCGGCCCTCGTGTGCGGGCCCAGTGGTACGACCCGACGACCGGAAAATATGCGAACGTGCCCGGTTCGCCGTTCGCGCGCAGTGGCAGGCGCGGGTTCACGCCGCCCGGCAAGAATCATGACGGGGGTGAGGATTGGGTGCTTGTCCTGACTGCGGTGTAGGGACTGCTGTCGGCATCAATGCTTCAGCATCGGGCGAATGCGTACGTCGGTCACCTCGGCGCTTCTGGGGAGAGTGAGGATCTTAAGAACCACGTCCGCGACATCGCTGGGCTGGAGCAGGCGTTCCGGGGCGTATGCCTTGCCTTCGAGTGCATGGATCCGCGCCTGCCGCGGGGTGGCAGTGCGGCCGGGATAGATGCTGGCCACGCGGATTCCGTCCGCGTTGATTTCCTCGCGGAGGGTGTCCGCGAATGCCCTCAAAGCATGCTGTGTAGCCGCAAACTGGCCGACATTCGCGCTCGGGGCGAAGACAATAGTCGAGTTGATGAAAACGATCTGCCCGCGGCTTGCTCGCAGCATGGGAAGAAGGGCCTGCGTCAAGAGATACGGAGCGCGCATGTTGGTCGCGTATTGGCCGTCGAAGTCGTCGGCCGAGGATGTCTCGACGGGACCCCCGGAGTACATGCCTGCGCTATGCACGAGCACATCGACGCTGCTGGCTTCCCGGCTAAGGCGCTCCGCGAGCAACGAGATCTCCGCCGGGTCGGAAAGATCGGCGGGATATGGTGTGATCCGCCCTGGGCCCTTGATGACCTCTGCCGTAGCAAGCAGGTGATTTTCGCCACGCCCGACTCCGAAGACTGTTGCGCCCGCTACCGCCAGCGCAACGGCGATGGCCTGCCCGATTCCCGCGCTGGCTCCGGTCACGACGCACTGGCATTTATGCAGCTCGCCGCAGCCGCTGAGCCTTCCTCGTGCCACTTGCTCGATCGCGTGGATGTCGGTCATGAGCCTGCCCGCTAACCGTCGGTCGGGCGCCGCGCTGCTGCGCGACCGCCGCCCGAACGGTCGCATAGGCTACCCCCTGAGCAGCGGCGCATTCCGGCCAGCGCCCGGCACGTTTGAGCGTCCAGCGTAGAGCGACGTTCGGCGGGTTCACGACGCCGCGGCTGGCCCCAGGGATCCGCCTCGCACCGGTGTCGGAGTCCCGAGAAGCCGCCGTCCTCGATCCGGGCGCTCAGAAAGGAGGCTACGTGTGCCATCGGGCGTTCAGGCGCGCGCCCGCATAACGCGCGGTTCAGCAAAATCAGTGTTCGACCGGCCGCGAACTGCTCTGCCGGTGAAGGCGCGACGGGCCAAGCGACTCAGCGCTCGCCTGTGATCCATCGCAGGGTGCGGACCCGACCCATCCGAGGTTTGAGCCTGGTAGGTTGCGGCTAGGCAGAGTAATGCGTTCGTGACAGCCAATTGCGTTGTCCTCCGGATGGACGCTGATCGCGAGGCCCTGGGTTGTCGAAGCGCAGAACCCAACTCGTGCCCTAGCAGCGGGGGGCGGCTGGACTTCCTCCGAGCGCGGCCTTTCAATGTGGTCGGTGGAGAAGAACTCACGTGATACGCCCGGTTCGCAGCACGACCGGAAGTTCGAATCGGCAGTTCACGTTTCATGGTATGCGGGCCCGCAAGGGCCATCTTCGGGACTGAAGGAGACACGATGTCCACTATTTACGTTGACCGCGTGTTCGCCGACCACCATCGGCGCCGCAGCCTGTATTCAGGCGATCTACACGCCCTGTCGCCGTCCCAGGGAGCGGCCGGACTATGTTCGCTCGCGCGGGAGCTGAGCGAGGAGGCATTTGCGCCGCTCGATCCCCGGATCGCTCAGGAACACACATCTGTAGAGGACTACGTCGGCATCCTCAAGGAGCTTAAGCCCCGGTTCATACACCACCACGCCGCGAAGGAGCTTATCGGTCGGATGCTCTCCGAGGTGGGATGTGACCTAGACAAGACCTACTTCGATGTCCCGAGACTGCGGACCATGGCCCACGGCGACTACCTTCGGGCCGGCCTCGCTCTCCAGTTCCATCCCCACCGAGACACGTGGTTCTCGGCGCCGCATCAGCAGCTCAACTGGTGGCTACCCGTGTACGACATCGAGTCGGAGAACTCGATGGCTTTTCACCCACGTTACTTCGATATGCCAGTGCGGAACAGCTCTGCCGACTACGACTACGAGGAGTGGAACCGGACGGGCCGGAAGCAGGCCAGCCAGATCGTGAACAAGGAGACTCGCGAGCAGCCGCGTCCTCTTGAACCCCTCGACGTCTCATCGGAAATTCGCGTCGTAACACCGGTTGGAGGCGTACTCATTTTCTCTGCCGCCCAGCTCCACGCGACGGTGCCGAACACGACAGAGCACACCCGGTTCAGCATTGATTTCCGGACCGTGAACATCGATGACCTCGTTTCTGGCGAGGGAGCCCGGAACGTCGACGCCCGCTGCACCGGCACAACGATGCGCGACTACGTGCGGGCAAGCGATCTCGAACCGATCCCGGCAGAACTCGTGGCCAAGTACGATCGGCCGCGCAGCCGAGCGGCATGAACCTCCGTAGGGGCCGAGGTTCGAAATCGAGCCCGCGGCTGCTGCCGCTCAAGATGGCTGAGTGGTCTGGTTCCCCATGACGATCTGGCGGCCCAGTTCGGGCTCAAGCGGGTCGCCCGGCCGCGTTTGCGGGCGGTCGCCCTGGGGACCTCGGTGCTGGTTGCGATTTGGGCTTGGCGGGAGTAGGGGGGTTGGTTGTTCGTTGATTGAGTGAACGTTTGCTCGGTCGACCGTTGTCTTGAGATTTGGAGATTCTTGATGCGTGTTCTTGTTAGTGGTCATAACGGCTATATCGGCTCGGTGATGGTCCCGCTTTTAAAGCTGGCTGGCCACGACGTGGTGGGGCTGGACTTCGATGTGTTTGCCGCGTGCACGTTCGGCGAGCGGCAGCCGGAGATCGAGTCGATCCGCAAGGACGTGCGGGATGTTGAGGCGGAGGATCTGGTGGGGTTTGACGCGGTGTTGCATCTTGCGGCGGTGTGTAACGATCCTGTTGGCGATCTGAACCCGCAGGCGACCTATGACATCAACCATCTGGCCTCGGTCCGGCTCGCTGAAAAGGCCAAGCAGGCGGGGGTGCCGCGCTTTCTGTTCTCCTCGTCGTGCAGTCTGTATGGCAGGGCGGGCGACGAACTGCTCGATGAGAGTGCATCGTTTTCGCCCGTGACGCCGTATGGCCGCTCGAAGGTTCTCGCCGAGCGCGATATTGCGCTTTTGGCTGACGAGGCATTCAGCCCGACCTACCTGCGCAATGCGACCGCCTACGGTGTATCGCCGCGGCTGCGCGTCGACATTGTGGTGAACAACCTGGTGGGGTTTGCCGTGACGACGGGCATGGTGGTGATCCAGAGCGACGGGACCCCATGGCGCCCGCTGGTCCACATC
Source organism: Solirubrobacteraceae bacterium (assembly GCA_036501265.1). Classification (GTDB taxonomy): domain Bacteria; phylum Actinomycetota; class Thermoleophilia; order Solirubrobacterales; family Solirubrobacteraceae; genus Palsa-465. The sequence continues at coordinate 20,572 of DASYAP010000229.1, forward strand.
GAGGACATCTCACGAGCGTTCTTGGCCGTGCTGCACGCTCCGCGCCAGCTCGTGCACAACGAGGCGTTTAACGTGGGCGCGAGCAATGAGAACTACCGCATCCGCGAGGTCGCCGAGATCATCGAGCAGATAGTGCCCCGCGCGCGGGCGTCGTTCGCCGAGGGCGGTGGCCCCGACAAGCGCTCCTATCAGGTCGACTGCTCCAAGATCCAACGGGTACTACCCGACTTCCAGCCGCGGTGGAACGTCCCCCGCGGCGTTGAAGAGCTATACGAGGCGTATGTCCGCCACGACCTGACGTTCGAAGAGTTCACTGGCCCACGCTACCTGCGCATCAAGCGCGTCCAAGAACTTCAAGCAGCCGGCCACGTCAACGAAGACCTCCGCTGGCGAGCGCCCGTCGGAGCCGAACAATGATCTTCACACCAACGCACCTGCAGGACGCCCTCATCATTGACATCGAGCGTCGCGGCGACGAACGCGGCTACCTAGCCAGAACGTTTTGCGAGCAGGAATTCGCCGAGCATGGTCTGGTCACTCGTTTCGCTCAGGCAAGCACGATCTTCAGTCCAAAGCGCGACACGCTCCGCGGCCTCCATTTCCAGAAGCCGCCGCACGGCGAGGTGAAGCTCGTTCGATGCACGCGCGGCGCTGCTCACGTCACGATCGTTGATCTGCGGCCGGACTCCTCGACCCACACGCAGTGGCTCGGCATCGAGCTCAGCCCGGAGAACGGCCGGCTCGTCTACGTCCCCTCAGGGTTCGCCCAGGGCTATCAGACGCTCATCGACGACACCGAAGTCGCGTACCAGATGTCGCATGAGTACGTCCCGGCGGCGGCCAGCGGCGTGCGCTGGAACGACCCGTCCTTTGCCATCGAGTGGCCTCCGGCGGGGCAGCGCATTATCTCGGAGCGAGATCAGGCGTGGCCCGACTACCAGATGGGCTATCCGCACCCGCGACAAGTCTCGCCTGCTCCGACCGCTGCGATGACCGGCTAGAACAGACCGACGCGATGCCGGTGTCGCCGGCCGGTCGCTCGTGGTGCTGGATGCCAGGCCGTGCGCAAGTTCCCGCGTAGCTCGCCCGTTTGTTAGGTCACATGCCCATATTTGACCGGGGCACCTTGAGCTTTAGCGCACCGGGCGTCGTAACGCGTCCGCGCCGCGGCCCGCCCAGATCCACAGCGTCAATTCTGCACGTGATTTCTGGGGTTGTCGGAGGCAAACGGTGTTCATAGGAGCGAAGGTGAGGGCACGAGTTCGATCCGGGCTGAGACGCGGCGTCTTTCCGCGTTCGGGGAGGTCGGGGCGGCTCCGGCTTGTGCTTTTCGGCGCGATGAGCATATGTCTTTTGTTCGGTTTGGCGGCAAGTGGCCGGGTCGGGGGCGGCACTGCGAGCGGCGCAGGCAACGCCCCGACTTCTGCGGCGCCGTTTCCGCTCTCGGTGCATCAGGTTTCTCTGGGCATGCACCGCGGTCAGATTCTCGGGACGGCGACAATCACGAACGCGGGGAACCGACGGCTCCGGTCAACGACCGGATCGGTCGGCGTGAACCGAGGTTCTAGCGGTAAGGCAACTGGTGTCCTTGCCTTTTCGGTTCCGTCCCTTCCGCCCCACCGGTCGACGCGCGTGCGGTTCAGGGCACGCCTGGTGCGCGCCCTGCCCGTCGGGTCCGGGACCTACACCGTCCTGATCTGCACCGACATCTACAGCCAGATCCGGCGATTCGCGCAGAACACGAACTGCTCGCGTGGCGGTCGGCTCGCAATCGCGAGACGCAGCCGTCCAAGGGCGACGGGCGCGGCGCCCAGGACGATCATCAGGACAGGTCCGGCGGGTCTGAGCAGAAGCTCGGCGGCAGTCTTTCGCTTCGTTTCGACGATTGGCCATGGCTCCTTCGAATGTAGTCTCGACGACGGACCATGGCTCGCGTGCAGCAGCCCTAAGACCTACTCGGCGGTTGTAAATGGGGCCCACGTCCTTGACGTGAGAGCGATTAGTCCCTTGGGCGAGGAGGACCCAACGCCCGCGCACCGATCGTGGACCATAGATACGGTCGCGCCGAAGGTAACGCTGAGCAGCCCGGTGAGCTTGAGCCGGATGGATGATCACAAGCCAGTGTTCTCGGGGGCAGCCGGCACCGCGCCGGGGGATTCGTCGAGGATCAAGGTCACGCTGTTCTCGGCCTCAGGCACCTTGGGTTCGCCTCTGCGGACGCTCAGAGCGACCGTTTTCGACGGCCGCTGGGTGGTTGCACCAACGCGACCATTGGCGGACGGCACTTACAGAGCGCGGGCGGCGCAGTCTGACCGCGCCGGCAACACCGGCGTGAGTGCGCTCAGCACCTTCACAATCGATACGACATCGCCATCGCATGGAAGTGGCGGCGTGGTCTCCCAGGGCGCGAAAACATCGGCGCCGAAGAGCTACTCGGTTGGTGGGACGGTGTCGGGGTTGTCGGGGATGGTGGTGTTGCAGGACAACGGTGGTGATGATCTGAGCGTCAGTCGTAACGGGGCGTTTAGTTTCGCGACGCGGCTCGCTAGCGGCGCGGCCTACAACGTCACGGTCAAGACCAACCCGAGCGGGCAGACCTGCAGCGTGTC
>DASYAP010000230.1:0-3991 GCA_036501265.1 Solirubrobacteraceae bacterium
GAGATCGCCGCCCAGCTCTTCCTCAGCCCACGGACGGTCGAATGGCACCTGACCAAGATGTTCGGCAAGCTCGGGATCAGCTCCCGCAAGGAGCTCCGCTCGGCGCTGTCTGACATAAACGGAAACGGCGCATCCCCCTAAACAGACAATTGAGTGCTCGGGGGCCACGCCGGCGCGGGCAGACAGCCCGGAAACTCGTCAGTCTTCCTCAGGCGCAGGCTCGTCCGGGCTGGTGAGCGCCTGCTTGAAGCCGTGGATGCCGCTGCCGAGGCCACGCCCGATCTCAGGAAGTCTCTTGGCGCCGAAGAGCAGCAGGACTACAAGGAACACGAGCAGTAGATGGGTTGGGCTTTCGAGACCGCTGAACATGTGGGTCACCTTTCGATGGGATCGGCGTCAAGGGCGCCGTGGACAAACTCGCGGGCATCTCACAAGGCACGTCGGAGCCGACGGCGATGGCTTGATGAACGCACCGCCCGTACGCGGACAGTTGCGCTCAATGACTGCCTCAGCTGTCGCGGACGCGTGTCATTCGGCCGGTGGCGGCATATCAACGGCCGGCGGCGGGGAGAGATAGGGGAAGTAGTCCAGGAGCGGCCCCGCCTTGAGCCCCGAGGAGAAGTCCTGGTTGACGATCATCTTGATGATGTTCGACGCAATATCCTCGCTCAAGCCCTTCCCGTTCTGGGAGCCCTGCCAGGGCTCCCAGTTGGCGACGTGGCCGGGTGTGAACCTGAGGACGTCGGGAAGCAGCTGGTCTGCCGCCCACGCCCCGTAAGCCCGTGCGGTGGGGAAGCCGTGGGGAGGGTTGCCATAGGTTCCGCCGGCCTGGACGACCGCTGCGATGTTGTCCCGCACTTGACCCCAGAGTCCCGAAGCGTGGTCGGTCGCGGGATGAGCCGGTCTGCCCTTGAGGTCGTCCTTGGGGAAGGTGGCCGCGTAGTCAACGTGTGCCGAACCATTGGCGAAGTCGAAGAAGGTCGACATGTTCGGCTTTGCAGCGCGCTGGACCTGGACCCAGGTCTGGTGACCCTTATCGAAGTACGCGGTGTTGCCCCAGTAGTGCGACAAGTGAGCGCCGGTAACCTTGACGGGAAGCTCGAGCACGTAGACCCTGACCGCGGAACTCGCGAACGAGTCGCTATCGGGACGCAGAGCGTTGTAGTTCGGAAAAGTGCCGGTAGCCAGTGCCTTGGCCGACGCGACTGGATTGGGGATGAAGTTGTAGAACGGGTCAAGCCGTTTTCCGGCGAACAGCTTGATCCCACCGCGGAGTTCGACGATCTCTCCGATCGGGGTGTGGCGCGGCGTGATGATCTTGCCTCGGGCCGTTCGGCTCGTGGCTTCGGAGCCGGTGAGCTCCGCGACCTGCACGTGCTGCTTGCCGCCAGGACCGATCGGGAAGGTCGCCCGATACGTGATGTCTTCGACATAGTCGCCATTGGTGTCGATCTTCAGCTCGTAGTAACCGTCGGGATCCCACGGTTTGCCGTATGTCGGCGAGGTATTCATCCCGAATACCGTGCGCGGGCCGTGGCCGTCGCTGGCGCCGGGGAAGCAGAAAAGGTCGCTGACATCCAGTGTTTCGTTTTGCGGGTAGTCAAAGTGGTGGGACATTGCGCTCCTATGCGGCTAAGCGGTTGCGGGAGTAGGGATTGCGGGAGAACGGCTCCAACGCGAGCGTGTAGAACCGGTTGTAAGGAGCGTCTTTCGTGGCGCCGAACTCGCCGTAGAACCACAGGAACGGGAGCTTGCGGGCATCCCATGTCACGCGGTCGGCCCTCCCGTTCGCGTGGATGACTTCGTACCAGCCCTCGGTGAAGCCGCTGAGGATCGCGACACGGGTCGGAGCGCCCCGCTTGGGAACGATCGACGCGTCGACCGTCGTCCCGTCGGTTGCCCTCACGCGCGGCCACGCAGTCGTGACCGACGCAAGGTGCGGACCACGGTAATAGTCCTTGACGGCGACGGCCTGGATGCCGGCCGGGAGCACCAGGCGGGTGCCCGGAGCGAGCAGCGGTGCGTTGTAGCGCCGCTCACCTCCGCGCACCAGATCATCGCTACCCGGCCGCGTCGCGGTGGCGCCCCGAGCAGGGGCAGCGAGGGCGGTAGCGGCTGACTCGATGCTGTACAAGACGGGAATCGCTGCCGCCGCGCCACCAAGCATTCCGCGGCGCGTCAGGGTGTCGCCGTCTGTCCGCTTCGGGTCCGCTTCCTGGCGTTTTTCGCGCACGATCTTCACCTGGATTCCTCTCGTGAGTTCGCGTGTTACGGGGCTACGCAGCGTGACGTCCGCGTCTGCCGTTCGCGTCCGGCGCACCCCCGGGTCAACCCCCTGGGGTCCCGGGGGCCGCGGTCCCGGGGGCACCGGCGCGCGTGTCTGCGGTTGACCCTCCCCGTGTGTTGCGCCTTGTGGCTCGACCACCTACCTCACGTGCCGGATCGACCATCCCGGGAAAAGGGGTTGGCAGCGAATCGGCCCGGTCCTGGACCTCCCCCCGACGCTGTGCCCGGCGCGGGAGGATGGCGGACGAACGAAGTGGGTCCCACGCGAGGTCTGGCTCGGGCTCGTCATCGAGCGGCTCGAAACGCGCCCTCTCCCCCGCGCAGCGCGTCCCGGAGCTTGCGCGCGCGAGCAGGGCATCCGAGCCCAGCTCGGATGCCCTGGAGCTCACGCCCAATCGGTTGAATCGCTAAGCCGCGCGTATGAGCTCGAGCGACCGCTGCTTGGGCGACGTGTCCTCGTGCGACCGTTGGACCTGACTAGTCGCCGAGCTCGCGCAGGTCCTGGAGGTCCTGCTCGCGTCCGGCCGCCCGCTTCATTGCGAGGAGATGCTCGAGCCCGCAGACGAGCAGCGGCCCGCCGCGGAAGTCCACGCTGATCGCCTCGCGTGCGAGCGCCGGATACACCGGGTCCTCATCGATCCCGGCGACCCATTGCATGATGTCGAGCGGCCCCAGGCGCGTCTCGAGCCTGAAGTTCGCCCCCTGCGCCAGCTGCTCGGGATCCGTCGGGTCATAAGGGAACTCCGCGGCTGCGAAGTCGCCGACCCCGACGTGCTCCGCGTCGAGCTCACGCAGCACCGACGACAGCCGTGTGACGTTCTCGGGCTCTGGGTCCGGAACGATGTCGAGGTCCTTGGTCGCGCGAACGTACCCGTGCACACCGACCGCGATCCCGCCGATGACGACGAACCTGACCTCGGCCTCTCGTAACGCGATCAGCAGCTCATCGGCCTGGAACATCGCGCGCCGCGCCCTGCTGCAGTTCGCTCATCAGCTTGCTGAGGCGAAGTGTCTCCTCGAGCCGATCCTCGGGTGTCTTCTCCCGATCTTGCCGAGCCCGGATCATGCGGGCCCGTTCCTCGCGGGCCCGCTCCTCCGGCGTCCAGGTCGAGGAGTTGCGCATTGTCATCGTGCGAATCATCGCAGCCGCTGCGGCCACTGATTCGGATTGGGGAGCTCGACGCGCTCGCGCTTCGCGCAGGACCAGGCCGGTCTCCAGCTCCGGCTGCGCTCCGGCCCGTGTCCCGCCTCGCGCGGGTCCGAGCGCGACGTCGGGCGCAGCGCGGACGTCGGCGGGATCCAGGGTCGGCGAGATCCGACCGTCCCCCCAACGCTAAAGCCGGCAGCACAGTGCGACTGGCTGAGCGCCGCTCTCGTCCTCGCATCCGGCCAAGTCGACGAGGTCGACGACCAGGACCGTCAGCCTGCCACCGGTGCCAGACGGTGCTGGCAGCGTCCGGTATCGGGCCGAGCTACGACCTTTTGTGTGCCCTCTCTCGCGGAGAATTGGTCCGCGAATGGACCACAAGAAACGAAAAAGCCAGGCATTAGCAGGGCTTTTGTGAGTACCGCTACCGGGATTCGAACCCGGGTTTCCGCCGTGAGAGGGCGGCGTCCTAGTCCCCTAGACGATAGCGGCGGGAGGAGCGCGGTCCGGGCAGCCAACCGGTGCCAGGTGCCCGGAGCCACTGAGGTTAGCGTGGCG
>DASYAP010000231.1:0-24883 GCA_036501265.1 Solirubrobacteraceae bacterium
CTGAAATCAGAGAAAGGACGAGTGATGCCCGCCATCCTCAATGAACGCGATAGGAAGCTGACGCAATGGTTAAACGAGGCCCACGCCAAGGAGGCGGAGCTCGAGGCCGATCTGACCGCGCACATCGCGCTGACCGACAAAACCTCCTATAAGAAACGTCTTCAGCAACATCTGCGCGAGACGCGCGACCACAAGCGACGCGTTGCCTCGCGGATCAAGAAGTTGGGCGCCGAGGCAGGGACTCCGTCCATTCCTGGCATGCCTCGCGCGGCCGGCGAGGTCGCGGGCAAGGCCGTCGCAGCCGTCAAGGGTCAGGTTGGCGCGGCTCGCGCAGCCATGACCGAACAGCCCGAGACCCATGTGCGCAACGCGCAAGAGGAGCTGCGAGAGGAGCACGTCGAGATCGCGATCTACAACCGGATCGAAACGTTCGCAAGCGAGGTCGGGGACCGAGACACGGCGCAGCTGGCGAAGTCGATTCGCCGCGATGAGGAGCGCATGGCGAAGTTCCTCGACGCAGAGCTGACGCGGCTCGTCAAGGCGTTGGTCAGAGCGGAGATACCTCGCGACCAACGGGCAAACTCCAGCCGCTCGCCGCGCGGATCCGGTTCGCGTGGCAGCGCGGCCAGCGCGTCATCTCGGTCGCGACGCACGGCGCCGGCGGCGTCGCGTGGCTCATCCCGCACCGCGTCACGAAGCCGCAGCCCGGCCAGCGGCAGGAGCACCGGCTCGTCGAGGAACAGTGGGTCGTCGAGGAGCGGCGGCTCGTCGAGGAGCGGCGGCTCGCGCTCCGGAAGCAGCGCAAGCACCAGCCGAAGGAGCCGCAGCACCGGCTAGCCGCGGCAGACGGGCGGCTCCCGCTTCGGAACCGCTGGAACGGGAAAAAGGCCCCGCCGATCCAGGGCCTTGACGAAGCATGGGGCTTTTTGGTCCTCCAGCGGCCCCTGTCGCCCACTCTTTCGTGATTCCTCCTTGAGTGGGGCCTTTTTCGCCCCCATCCCAACGTGCACCGTCCGCTGCGCAGCGGCTTTACCGGCGAGCTAGGACGCCCAACGCGATCGCCGTCGCGGCGACAGCCACCGTGGCGGCGGGACGCTCACGGGCGCGATCCGGAAGCTGCGCCGCGGCGTGTCGAAGCTCGGTCAGTTTCTCGCGAGTCCTGGCCTTGACGTCCGTCTTTGTGGCGAGCTCCTCGACAGCCTCGCCGAGCTCCTGCCGCGTCTCCGCGATCTCGTGGCGGATCGTGTCCGGGTCTCGTGCGCTCACTGCCGGCCGCGCTCCGCGTGCGCCCTGATCCACTCGACGTCGTCCTTGACGCTCTCTGCCGCTTCGGTCGGCGGGAGCGGCTTAGCACGGCGCAGCTCGATCCCACCCATAAGGGCGATGATCCCCGCCAGTCCCAGGTAGACGCCCGCGACTATCAGCGCCGAGGCCCATCCCGGCAAGACGATCGCGAGACCCAGAATCGCGGCAACGGTAAGCGCCCCCAGTCCGAAAAGCCCAAGCAGGCCGGCTCCCCCGAACATCCCCGCGCCGAAACCGACCCGCTTGCCTTTGGTCACCATCTCCGCTTCGGCGAGCTCGATCTCCTTGCGTGCGAGCGCGGCCGACTGCGCGGTGATCTCCTTGACCAGCTCAGGAACGCTGCGCTCTGCGCTGCTCTCTTGTGTTTCCGCCATCTCCTACTGCTCCGCTCCAACCGTCTCCGGCCGCTCAGGAACTACCCTCGTCGCCCAGGCATAACCATTGAGGTGGCGAGGCGCTGGCGGGAGCTCCGCTTCGCCCACAGCGACGCGTGACCGCCCCGGACGCCGGGTAGCTCAGGGCACCGGAGGACGAGTTCACCGCTTGCCGGTGCTCCGCGAATTAGCAAGCGAGAAAGCGAGGTAGAGATGGCCGTTCTCAGCAACAGCACGAAAGGCAAGGTGGGCCTGAAGGCCGCGGGCGCCGCGATTAAGCACCCTTCCGCAACGCGGGTGTTGGCGAAGGGGAGCGCTCCCGCCGCCAAGGGCGGCCTGCGGTTGGGTAAGACGATCGCAAAACGCAAGGCGAGTCGCCGCATCGAGGACGTCGGTAAAACCGCCCGGGCCGTTGGTGAGACGATCTCGATCTACGGGCCGGAGGCTGCGCAGCTGTTTGGTTGGGCGGAGCCGCCCAAGCCCAAGCGCACCGCTCCCCGCGTGCTCGTTGGCATCGTCATCGGGGCCACGGCCATGTTCCTGCTCGAGCCCGGCGCGCCGGGAAAGGAACGCCGGGCGAAGGTGGTCGCGCTCGTGAGCTCAGGACAGCGCTCGTGAGCTAAGGACGAGCTGGATACGCTCGGGGCAGAGCTAGCAGGTAAGCCCGGGCTCCGGGGAGGGCCGGCGGCGCGGCCGGCATGCTTGTTCGGATTCGACCGCCGTGACCACGTCGGCCGGGTAGCGGCGCCGGGCGATCAGGAGCAGGATGCCGTTGAAGAACAGGAAACACAGCATGATCAGCAATGCGTATTCCAGTCCTTGGGTGGCGCGCGCGGAGATCGTCTCGTGGGTCGTGACAAGCACGTGGGCGCCACTGAACGCATCGGCCACGAGTCCAAACAGAAGCGGCGCGGCGCCCTGCGCGGTCTGACGCAGGAGCGTGCGGACGCCCTCCGCCCTGCCCCAGAGCCGGGACGGCATGATGTCCAGGCGCGCCGCGTCCAACGGCGGGTTGGGCGCCGCCAGGGAAGCGGCGGCCAGAATCAGTAGCGGGAGCGCGATAACGAGCACGGGGACTAGCAGCCCGCCGACTAGCGCCACCGCGGCGCCGAAGAACCCGAACGCGCCGACGACTATCCGAGCATCGAGCTGGCCGCGCGAGATCAGCTTGTCCGCCAGGCGACCGCCGACGAGCACGCCGGCGATTGCGCCGAGCCCGATGACGAACAGCACTGCGACGGTCGGGGCCTGGCTGAGGTGGAAGTGTCCGCGGACGAAGACCAGACCGAAGGTCTGAACGCCGGCGAGGAAGAAGTAACCGATCGCCGAAGCTGCGATCAACAATCGGTTGCTGCCGATGGAAAGCACGTAGGCGACCGCACGCCGCAGCGGCATGCGCATGGGGTCTTCGTGCAACACATGTTCGGGCACGGCGCTGACGTCGGTCGCGAGAATCGCGTCGCGCACCGTTTCTCGAAGCTGGCCTTGGGTCTCGCGTGGATCGAGCCGGGCCTGAGTCCCGCGCGTCGGCTCAGGCAACTTGCGGACGATGGTGAGGGCCAACACGGCTGCCAGCAGCGCGAGGATTGCGAACGCCCACCGCCACGAGGCAACGCCCGAGACGATCCCCGCGAGCGCGAAACCGACTCCGCTGCCGATGAGCTCGCCGGAGATGATGTAGCCGTACATGCGCGCCCGCTCTCTCGCCGGAAAGAAATCGCCTGTCAGAGAGGCGATGGCGGGTCCGACGGCCGCCGTGACGGCGCCGAGCCCCAGTCGACTGAAGAGAAGCCAGTCATAACTCTGTGCCAGCGCCCCTGCGACCATCGCGGCCGCCCAGAGCGCCACCGCGATCCCAAGCAACCGCGAGCGGCTCATGCGATCGGCCAGCGCACCGGCCGGCACCGTTACGGCCGCGCCGACAAACAGCGAGATCGACGCCAGCAACCCCAGTCCGGATCCCGAGATATGGAAGTCGGAAGACAGCTGCGGAGCAGAGGCGCCGATCGTTGAAAGGTCGGCACCCGACAGCGCCAGCGTGCAGGCGAGGATGATGACCACGCGCATTCGCGTGGCGCCACCGAGCTCTTGCTCGAGCCGTTGGCCGAGAGCCGTCATGGCCCTGCGCGGCGAGCTCGTGGCGACGTCTGCGGAGCTCATTTCAACACCAAAAGGTAGGGGCGATTCGCGGTCAGCGGACGGTTTCGTAATCTCGGTCGCCATCATCGGTCTAGCCGGCTCCACAGTTAGCGGGGGCGCACGGTGGGTAGCCGCTCTCTGAAGGCGCTACAGGACGCAAATAGGAGAGGAAGCCGTGAGCGATGGGGACGCGAAGCTTGAAGATTTGAACCCTGACCGGGTGGGTCACGAGGGCCATGATCTGACGACCGATCAGGGTGTCCGAGTAGAGCACACCGATGACTCGGTGACGGTCGGCGAACGGGGCCCGACCCTTATCGAGGACTTTCACTTCCGCGAGAAGCTCACCAGGTTCGATCATGAGCGGATTCCGGAGCGGGTCGTTCACGCTCGTGGCGCAGGTGCCTACGGAACCTTTACCTGCACGGAATCGCTGGCTGACGTGACCCGAGCGGACTTCCTCGCGGAGCCAGGCCGCGAGACGCCGGTGTTCGTGCGCTTCTCGACGGTCGCCGGCTCCAGGGGCTCGGCTGACACCGTCCGCGACGTACGCGGCTTTGCGACGAAGTTCTACACGCGCGAGGGCAACTACGACCTGGTCGGGAACAACATGCCCGTCTTCTTTATTCAGGACGGAATGAAGTTCCCGGACTTCGTGCACGCGGTCAAACCCGAGCCGCAGAACGAGATTCCGCAGGCCTCCTCAGCGCACGACACGCTGTGGGACTTCGTCTCGCTCCAGCCGGAGACGATGCACATGATTATGTGGCTGATGTCGGACCGCGCGCTGCCGCGTAGCTACAGAACGATGCAGGGATTCGGTGTGCACACCTTCCGGTTTGTCAACGCCGACGGCAAGGGTACGTTCGTGAAGTTCCACTGGCGGCCGGTTCTGGGTACGCATTCGCTGGTCTGGGACGAGGTGCAGAAAATTGCGGGCGCCGATCCCGACTTCAACCGCCGCGACCTTTGGGAAGCGATCGAGTCGGGCGACGGGCCGGAATACGAACTCGGTGTGCAGCTCGTGCCCGAGGAGCGCGAGCACGATTTCGACTTCGACCTCCTCGACGCGACCAAGATCATCCCCGAGGAGGAGGTGCCGTTGAGGGTGGTCGGACGGATGAAGCTCGACCGCAACCCCGACAACTTCTTCGCCGAGACCGAGCAGGTGGCGTTCCACACCGCCAACGTCGTGTCGGGAATCGACTTCACCAACGACCCATTGCTGCAGGCCCGCAACTTCTCGTATCTGGACACGCAGTTGATTCGCCTCGGCGGCCCCAACTTCGCGCAGTTGCCGGTCAACCGACCGGTGGCGCAGGTCCATCATCACCAGCGCGACGGGTACGGTCAGCATCGGGTCGACGTCTCGCCGGTCTCCTACCACCCCAACACGATTGGGGGCGGCTGCCCCGCGCTCGCGTCGTTCGATGAGGGCGCCTACCGTCACTACACCGAGCGAGTCGACGGTCAGAAGATCCGCAAGCGCTCAGAGAGCTTCAAGAACTTTTTTAGCCAGGCCACGCTTTTCTGGAATTCGATGAGCGACTGGGAAAAGCAGCACATCGCCGACGCGTTCCGCTTCGAGCTCGGGAAGGTAGAGCGGCCCCACATTCGAGAGCGCGTGGTGGCCAACCTCGCTCACGTCGACCCCGGCCTGGCATCGCAGGTCGCCGACGGGCTGGGTCTGTCGGCACCGCCAGAGGCCGAGCCAAACCACGGTCGTGTCTCCGCGGCGCTCTCGCAGGCCCATCAGCCGGAGAGCGCGGCCACGCGCAAGGTCGCAGTACTCGCGGCCGACGGAGTCGACGCTGCGTCGCTCCAGCCGGTGCTGGACGGCCTGCGAGAACAGGGCGTGATCTGCGAGATCCTTGCTCCACACGGGGGAGAGCTGGAAGGCGGCTTGAAGGTTGACCGCGCGCTGGTGACGATGGCGTCCGTCCTATATGACGCTGTGGTGGTGGCGGGCGGAAGTGACAGCGTGGAGGTGCTGCGGGGCAATGGCGCAGCAGGCCGGTATGTAGCCGAGGCGTACAAGCACGCCAAGCCCATCGCGGCAATCGGCGAGGGCGTCGAGCTGCTGCGCGAAGCCCCGTTGAACGATGCGCGAATCTCGCAGGACGGGCTCGTCGATAACTCGGGCGTCGTGACGCTGGCGGCAGCGAGCGACGGCGATCTCGCAGGGTTCATAGCCGCACTGACCACCGCGATCGCGCAGCACCGACATTTCGACCGACGGGTCGATCCGGTCCCGGCGTGAGCCGGGGCCGTCCGTGATCTAGCGCGTCCTGGGGACACCCCAGCCGCACCCGGCTCGCTAGCCTCGCCTTAACCCGACCCGCCGCCGGGGAGAGAGACATCCGTGCGGCGGCGGGTCATCGGAGGGAGGGGGCTAGGTGAGGTCTTCAGTCGCCTGGTCCGGCGAACCTCCCAGCGCGCTCAATGCGTGACCCGGTGAGGACACTGGGTCTAAATCAGCAAGCTAACCGGGAGCGGCCGAGTCCTCTACTCATCGGTTGGAAAGCAACGGCACCCGGCGCCCCGGCGTCCGGGCGCGGACACAGCCGCGGCCAAAGAAGCCCGCTACATAGCCGCACGCGGGCTGGCGTGCGGGGCAGGGCTCAGGCGCTGCTCAGGCGCTTCCCTCTGCGAGGTCATGCCTCTGGCTCGAGCGCGGCGATGACCTCCGCTCGCGTCTGCCACGCCCCGGCATCTCACTGCGCCGCGCGTATTCACGGAACTCGGCTTCAAAGCGGGGCCACCACTCACCGCGCAGCTCCTCGGGCGTGTCGCGCCGGCGCTTCAACCGCCACGCAAAGGCCGCGAACCCGACAAGCGCCGCTGCGAGCGCCACCCAAACAAGAACGATCATCACCACCTTCCTACCGTCGAAGACTCATACCCTTGTTCTTCCCTCTTCTCTACGGAATCGAACGCGGAGTCGCCGCCCCGAGTCTGCCCGCTGACCCGTGCGAACTCGCTTTTCGTGCAGACGTTCGGCCAGCCGTGAGGACAGAGCCATGACCGTCAGCGCCGGGTTCGCCGAACCCTGTGTGGGCATCACCGAGCCGTCGGCCAGAAAGAGGTTTGGCGTATCCCACACCCGGTGGTCAGCGTCGACGACGCTCGTCTGGGGGTCAAAGCCCATGGGACAGCCGCCCACCAAGTGGGCGTAGCGGTCGATCGCGAGGATGTCCTGTGCCCCGGCGGCCTCGAGGATCTCCCTCAGGGTCGCCTGGGCCATCGCGATGTTGCGACGGTCGTTGTCGCACTGGGTGTAGTCCATGCGCGCAACCGGCAGGCCGTGGCTGTCGGTCACATCGGCGGCGACGGTGACCCGGTTCTCGGCACGCGGCAGCAGCTCTGAGAGCGCTCCGAGCGCGTACCAGTGGTTGTAGTCGCGCATGTACTCCCGCAACGCCTGACCCCAATGACCGTCGGCGAGCACGTGCTCGGCCCAGGCGATTGGGAGGGGGCTGACGGTCTGGATGGAGAAGCCGCGCGCGAATCCGCGTGTGGGGTCGGTCTCGTAGAACTGCTCCGATGAGATCTCGGGTGGGGGCGCCTTGTACATCCTCACCTCGTCGGGGAACCGGCCGGCCAGCTGCGGCGCCCCTTGGACCATGACGCCGCGCCCGACCAGGTCGTTTCGGTTCCCGATCCCGTGGGGAAAGCGCTGGCTGGTTGAGTTGAGAAGCAACCGCGGAGTCTCGATCGAGTAGCCCGCGACGGCTATCGCGTCAGCCCGCTGGAGCCGCTCGGAGCCCTCATGGAGGTAGCGGACGCCCACGACTCGGCCGCTCGATTCGTCGACCTCGATCGCGTTGGCCATGCAGCCGTCGCGGATCTCGGCGCCGTGCGCGATCGCGTCCGGGATATGAGTGATCAGCGGCGAGCCCTTCGCGTTGACCTTGCATCCTTGGAGGCACAGCCCGCGGTAGATGCAATGGGGACGGTTGCCGAAGGCGCCGTTGGTGATCCCCACCGGGCCCACCCGCACCTCGATGCCCAGCTTGCGCGCCCCGTCCCAGCACAGCTCAGCGCCGCCCGTCACCGGATGGGCGGTGTGCGGATAGCGGTGCGGGTCACCCCAAGGCCAGAAATCACCTGCGACCGGCAGTTCGAGCTCGAGCCGCTCGTAGTGGGCCTTGAGATCCCAGTAGGAGATGGGCCAGTCCTGGCCGACGCCGTCGCGCGTTCGCACTTCGAAGTCGGATGGATGAAAGCGCGGGCAGTATCCGGCGTAGTGGTTCATGGAGCCGCCCACGCCGTGGCCCGAGTTGTTCTTGCCGAGCTCGACGGGATCTTGACCGCCGATGACGCGCTGCTCTGTCCAGTAGAGCTTGTGGGCGCCGGCCTCGTCGGAAACCCAATCCTCGTCGGGGTCCCAGAACGGGCCAACTTCGAGCACCACCACCTTCCAACCGCGGCGAGCAAGCCGCTGAGCGAGCGTCGAGCCGCCGGCGCCCGCGCCAACGATGACGAGATCGACCGCGTAGCTGTCGTCGTAGTGGGCCATGCGCGCGCGTGGCACGGCACGCCGGTGGACGTCGAGCAGAAAGGCCGAATCGTTGTCCGGCGGCCGTAGCGCACCCTGAGGGAAGGTCCGCAGTCCGTGCGGTCCGAACCTGCCGCGCAGCGAGAATCGGCGCTCCCCGCCGCGCTCTGTGCCGAAATCGCGATCCGAAGTAGTCATCCCAGACCGTGCTCCTTGACGTCTTTCACCGGATCGACATCAGTGGCTGGCGCCCCTTCCCAATGCTCGCGCTGGCCGACGCCAAAGCGGGCGAAACCGCGCGGGTAGGCGGGGCCGCCAAACCCGATCTCGTTCCAGGCCCAAGGGTGCGAGTAAAAGACGCTGAGCACCGCTCGCATCACCACCGACCAGGCGCGCTTGGCGGGCAACTCGTCCCACACTTGGCCGTGCAAGCTGCCCTTCGAGAACGCCTCAATGACCTGACACTGCACCGTCCACGGCGCGGTGGCGAACTCCTCGGAGCCATGTTGGCGAGCCGCCGCGTCAAGCCCCTTGGCGACTCGGCGCCATGTCTCGCGGTCATCGGGCATATCCGCATAGCGGAAGCCATCGAGCTGACCCGCGTATAGCTTGGCGTCGATCATGTTGAGCACCGGGACCCGCGGTTCTTTGTCCTGTGCCAGCACGAGGTCACAGAAGACGCCCAGTGTCCGTGCCTCCGCGTCGGAGAAGAAGCGAATGTCTGGCACCTTCTCGATCCGGTCGAGCACCAGACGACGCGTCACCTCGTCCCAGTGGGGCGCCTCCTGGAGCACGTCGTAGTTGGGGTAGCGCCCGTACATCTGCGGAGTCACCCCTGCTTGCTGGCGCGGTAGGCGGTCAGGGTGGGCGGGCTGCCGGTCCGGACGCAGGTTCGGCAGGTGGCCGGGTTCACGGAAGCCGCTCGACATCCGCTGGTTCCCTACCCAACGTAGTCTCAAGGCTAACCCGCCGTGCCCAGCGAACAGGCCAGAACGCCCGCTCTCATGGCTGCCCGGCGATTAGCAGGTTAGGCCCGGGGTATTCAACGAATGTGGCCGCTACAGGCCGATTGCCAGCGTCGGATGGACCACGAGGAGAAAAAATGAAAAAAAGACTGCCCAGCCATCAGACCGTCAAATTGGCACGGGGCAAGCACTCCTCGCCGCACGACGGCGTGTGCGTGATGGAGCTCGCCTCGATGCTCTCCGGCGAGGGCTTCAGCGACCGCCCCTACTGCGTCTCGCCCGCAATAGGCGGCTTCCTGCGCGCGTACAACGACTTCATCGACGATGGCCTGCGCCAGGACCTCGTCCGCCTGGCCTCGGAAGTCGTGGGCACGCGCGGCACGCCCGAGATCGAGCAGATGCGCGTGCGACGAGTGATCCAGTGGGGACAGTCGCTGCGACGCTCGCATCCCTGGAGCAAACTGGCCACGTACACCCACACCTTTCGCGCGCGCGGCGACGATCTCAACCCGGACGAGGCGGCGGCCTTCGCGGTCCGCGGTATTGGTAGGAAGCGCCCCAGAGTCCACGCCGAGGCGCTGGCCCTGGTGGACGAGCTCATCGCTTGCGGCCAGCGTGACGAGACCAGCGCGCACCAGACAGTCGAGCAGTGGCTATTTAGACGAAGGGAACTCGAGCCACTGGCCTGACGGCGCGCTCGGTGCCGGGGACTAGCCCGCTCGAGCGCCGCGTGGGCTAGCGCTCACGCTCGAGCGCCGCGGCCGCCAACCCCATCCCGCCGACCAGCGCGAGCGAGCCCGGCGCGAGCAGGGGAGGCCCCATCACGATGTTGAACAGCGGCTCGGAGAAGCCCCCAGGCTTACGCGAGACGCCCCGCACGTGTGTGATCACGCCGACCGCGCCGTCGATGCAGTAGAGCGCCGAGAGCACCGGCAGCCACGTCCGGGCGGCGCTCCGCGAGCGCACCCCCGCGATGCCGGCGGCGGTGAGCGCCGGGGAGAGCCACACCGGCGTCCACATCCACTTATCGCCGAAGGAACCGCGGAAGTGCTCGAAGTAGATTTCGATGCCCAGGGGAAGCGCGCTGAACGCGGTTGCCGCGGCGAGGGTGCGCTGCGCGCGGCCTCGCCGCACGTTTTCCCACCAACCATGGACCGGCTTGGCGGGTGGAGCCGGCCGGCCCAGCCCAAACACCGAGAGCTTCATCGCCCGGGCAGGAACTCCTGAGCCTTCTGTACGAAGGACTGCTTGACGATCCGCCCGGCGTCAGGATCTCCGCCCAGCAGCGCCGAGCTGAGCGCTTTGGCCTGCTCGAGCGTGATGTGCGGAGGCAGGGGCGGCACCTCCGGATCGGTGACCGCCTCGTAGACGACCGGCCGGTCGGCCGCAAGCGCCTCTTCCCAGGCGCCGGCGATCTGGTCGGGCGCATCGACACGGATTCCCTTCAGGCCGATCAGCTCCGCGTAGCTCGCGTACGGGAAGTCCGGCAGATCCTGAGACGCCTCGAACTTGGGGTCGCCAGACATCGCCCGCTGCTCCCAGGTCACCTGATTGAGGTCGCGGTTGTTGAGCACGAGCACGATCAACCGCTTGTCGGACCAGCGGTGGTGGTACTTGGCGATATCGATCAGCCCATTGATGCCGTTCATCTGCATGGCTCCGTCGCCGACGAGCGCGATCACAGGTCGCTGCGGGTAGGCGAACTTGGCCGCAACCGCGTAGGGCACACCGGGGCCCATGGTCGCGAGTGTCCCCGACAGCGAAGCCATCATGCCCTCGCGCAGCCTTATGTCACGCGCGAACCAGTTGGCGGACGAGCCAGAGTCCGAGCTGAGGATCGCCCCGTCGGGCAGCCGCTTTGAGAGCTCGTAGAAGACCAGCTGCGGGTTGATTGGGTCGGCCTCGAGGTGCGCCCTGTCGTCCATCAGCTTCCACCACTCGCCGACTTCTCCCTCGATCTTCTCGCGCCAGCCTTGGTCCTCCTTGCGATTGAGCAGCGGGAGCAACGCCCGCATCGTCTCTGCGGCGTCGCCGACGAGATTGACCTCCATCGGATAACGGATGCTGAGCATGCGGCCGTCGATGTCGATCTGGACCCCGCGGGCCTGACCCTCCTCGGGCAAGAACTCTGAGTAGGGAAAGCTCGAGCCGACCATCAGCAGCGTGTCGCACTCCTGCATCAGCGTCCAGCTTGGCTTGGTGCCGAGCAGTCCGATCGAGCCAGTGACATAGGGCAGAGCGTCGGGGAGCACGGCCTTGCCCAACAACGCCTTGGCTACCCCGGCGCCGAGGACCTCCGCCGCGGCAGCGACCTCGCTTCGCGCTCCAAGGGCTCCCTGTCCCACGAGTATCGCGACCCGCTCGCCGGCGTTCAGGACTTCTGCCGCCCGACTCAGTTCCTCATCGTGGGGCACCACCCGGGGTCTGCGGTACCCGGGGCCCGAATGGACCGTGCCGTGGACGTGGGGCGGCGTGGGGACGGCGTCCGCCTCCTGCACGTCATTGGGAATGATTATCGCCGTCACGGTCCGCTCGGCGAGCGCGATCCGGCAGGCCCGATCCACGAGATGGCGAACCTGCGTCGGCTCCATGGCGACCTGGACGAATTCGCCGGCGACGTCCTTGAACAGCGCGTCGAGGTCGATCTCCTGCTGGTAATGACCGCCCAATCCCGCTCGAGCCTGCTGCCCCACGATCGCCATCACGGGCTGGTGGTCGAGCTTGGCGTCATACAGCCCGTTCAGTAGGTGAACGGCCCCCGGCCCCGAGGTGGCCATGCACACGCCCAACTGACCCGTGAACTTGGCGTGGGCGCACGCCATGAAGGCCGAGATCTCCTCGTGGCGCACTTGAATGAATTCAGGCCGTTCCCCTACGCCTGAATTCTCGCTCGGCCGGCGTCCCTGCGTGGCGCGCTCGAAGGCGCCCATTATCCCGTTGATGCCATCACCCGGGTAGCCGTAAACGCGTCTAATGCCCCAGGTCGCGAGGCGGTCCAGAAGGTAATCGCCGACCGTCGGGCTCATCAGTCTCCCTTTCGTTGGCTGGATCCAGCGATTGTTGCCTACCCGCACGAGTCATCCGGGTAACCCATGTCTGCTCTATGACCGGCGCGCCTCGTAGGCGGGCTTGGTCGGCGCAAGGGGGGTAGAGTGGCCCCCGGCCCGCCGTCCCCCCGAAAGACCGCGTATTTGGTGAAGCCGCCCCCCCACCAACCGCGCCGTGCCTCGAAGACGAGGTACGCCGTCGCTGTCATCGTCGTCGCCGGGGCTGCCATCGCCTCGGGCTGCGGCAGGCAGTCGATCATCTCGAACAAGAGTCCGCAAGCGCACAGCATCACGGTCCTGTGGTGGTGGATGCTCGGAGTGGCGGGATTGGTGTTCCTCGGGGCGGTTGCCTTCCTGGTGATCGGCTTTGTGACCCGCCGGTCGCCGGGGCTGCCCTTCATCGGCAGGCACGAGCCCGCCGCTCAGGTGCTGGTCCTCCTCTTCGGCATCGGTATCCCGCTTGTCGTGCTCGTCGCGTTGTTCGGAGTTTCCGACGTCTACCTGGTCCGTCAGACCTCGGCGCCCGCGCCGGGCACCACCAAGCTCACGATCAACGTGATCGGCCACCAGTGGTGGTGGGAGGCCCGCTATGAGAATGGCCGCGCGGTTACGGCCAATGAGATCCACATCCCGGCGCGGACGCGAGTGAACGTGGTCGCGACCACGGCGGACGTGATCCACAGCTTCTGGGTGCCCCAGCTCAACCGCAAGATCGACATGATTCCCGGACAGCGCAACCGCGTCCTGCTCTACGCCGACCACCCCGGCAAGTACCGCGGCCAGTGCTCGCAGTACTGCGGCCTCCAGCACGCCAACATGGCCATGTACGTGATCGCCCAGCCGCCGACTGCGTTTCGGGCGTGGCTCAAGCACCTGTCGACGCGCGCGGTCACTCCCCACACCGCGGAGGCGCGGGCGGGCGAGCGGCTGTTCATGACCAGCCAATGCGCGAGCTGTCACTTCATAAACGGGACCCCGGCCCAGGGGAGCGTAGGGCCCGACCTCACCCATGTGGAGAGCCGTTCGACGCTCGCGGCGGGCACCATCCCCAACACGCCCAAGTGGCTCGCGGACTGGATTCATAACCCGCAAAACATCAAGCCCGGTGTCCGCATGCCCGACCTGGGGCTCTCCTGGACCGAGGTGCACAAGATCGCCGCCTACCTCGAGGAGCTGAAGTAGTGGTCCATCTCTCAAATCCGCGCCCTCTTCGCGGCTGCGAATTGTCGCCTCGCTACGTCCTCGGACCTCGACGTAGCGCTGCTACGCCTTCGGTCCTGCGTCCTTGCGAGGCTCGATTCTCGCTCGCGAATTGGGCACCTATTTTCGGGATGGACCACTAGTGGCCACGGTCACCCGTCCCCGAGGTCAGCAGTACATCGACCTGCTCGACCGGGTGTGGGGCGAGCGTCGCGGCTTGCTCGGCTGGCTCACGACCACCGACCACAAACGGATCGGGATCATGTACTTCTTCACCGCGCTGGCCTTCTTCGGCGCCGGCGGGGTCGAGGCGCTCCTGATCCGCACGCAGCTGTTCGGACCCAACGGCCACGTGCTCTCGCCGGCGGCCTACGACGAGGTCTTCACGATGCACGGGATCACGATGATCTTTTTGTTCGTGATCCCGATGACCACGGGGGCGTTCGGGAACTACCTGCTGCCGCTGATGATCGGCGCGCGCGACATGGCGTTCCCGCGCATGAACGCCGTCTCCTACTGGATCTACCTGGCGTCGGGGATCTTCATGTACATCGCCCTGGCTCAGGGGCACGCACCCAACGCGGGTTGGTTCGACTACGTGCCGCTGGCGTCAAAGACGTACGACCCCTCGATCAACATCGACTACTACGGCTGGGGGTTGATCTTCAACGGCATCGCGAGCACGGCCACGTCGATCAACTTCATCGTCACGATTTTCAAGCTCCGCGCGCCGGGCATGTCGCTCAACCGCATGCCGCTGTTTTGCTACGCGTTTCTAGCCGTCTCCTTCGCGCTGTTGTTCGCGCTGCCCTCGCTTAGCGTGGCGGCGTTGTTCCTGGAGCTGGACCGCCAGCTCGGCTTCCACTTCTACGACGTCTCGCACGGCGGCAACCCGCTCTTATGGCAGAACCTCTTCTGGATCTTCGGGCACCCCGAGGTCTACATCATCATCCTGCCCGCGTTCGGGATCGCCACGTCGATCATCCCTGCCTTCTCGCGCCGCAAGATGGTGTTCTTCCCGCTGGTCGCGCTGTCGGAGATCCTGGTGGCGTTCCTCGGTTTCGGCGTGTGGGTCCACCACATGTTCACGGTCGGCTATGCGACCGTCACCACGGTCTACTTCGCGGCCGCCAGCCTGATCATCGTGATCCCCTCGGCGATCCAGTTGTTCGCGTGGATCACGACGATCATGACGGGCACGCCCCAGTTCGCCACCCCGATGCTGTTCATCATCGGGTTCATCATCTTCTTCATCATCGGCGGGTTATCGGGGGTGACGCTCGCAGCGATCCCGTTTGACCAGCAGGTTCACGACAGCTACTACGTGATCGCCCACTTCCACTTCGTGATCTTCGGCGCCGCCGTGTTCCCGATCCTTGGCGGAATGTACTTCTGGTTTCCCAAGGTCACCGGCCGGATGTACCACGAAGGCATCGGAAAGCTGTCCTTCGGACTCACGTTCGTGGGCACGCTTGTGACCTTCTTCCCGATGCACATCCTCGGCTTGATGGGCATGGTAAGGCGCAACTACACGTATCCGGCGGGCCTCGGATTCTCGACCTTGAACGCGCTTGAGACCGTCGCCTCCTACCTGCTGGCCGCAGGCTTGCTGATGATCGTGCTCAACCTCCTGGTCAGCTACTTCAAGGGGCCGGCCGCCGGCAAGGACCCCTTCGAGGGCGACACGCTTGAGTGGTCCACCACTTCGCCCCCTCCGGCTTACAACTACGCGGTGATTCCCACGGTGACAAGTCCTTACCCGATGTGGGACACGCAGGACCGCGAGCTCGACAACAAGCGGCTCGAACGCGGCGAAGGGGTCCTCGCCCTCGGCCATCGCACGCCTGGATCGACTGTCCAGGACGCGCAGCTCGACGAGATCCTCAAGATGCCGCCCCACTCGATCTGGCCGCCGGTAACCGCGCTGGCGCTCGCCGGTGTGTTCGTGATGCTGCTGCTCGGCCACTACTTCATCGCGGCTGGTTGCGCGGCGGTGATCGCGCTAGCGCTGTTCGGATGGCACCACCACGGCTCGGACCCCTGAGATGAGCACAGTCCCCGGAGAACCCATCGATCGCGACACGGAAGCGGGCGGCGTACGGCTCGCTCAGCGCCGCCGGTCTCAGCCCGTCGGATGGTGGGGCATGGCGCTCTTCCTATGCAGCGAGGTGACGATCTTCGGCACGATGATCGCCACCTACTTCTACCTCGAGTTCGGCAACCGCCACTGGCCACCGCTGGGCATCGCGCCCGAGAAGGTAGCAGCCCCCGCGATCGCCACCGGCGTGCTGGTCGCGACCGTTTTGCCGATGTGGTTCGCGGCCCGCGCGGCTCGGCGCGGGGAGCGTCGAACCGTGCTCTGGATGATTGCGTTGGCCTTCATCGTGCAGGCGGCCTACTTCGGCGTCCAGGTGGCCCTCATGGCTCACGACCTCAGCCTCTTCAGCCCGAAGGGCAGCGCGTATGGCTCCATCTTCTACACGCTGCTCGGCGCCCACCACGCCCACGTGCTCCTCGGCTGTCTGCTCGACCTCGCGGTGTTCTGGTTCGTGGCGCGCAAGGGCCTGACCGACTACTGGCTGACGGCCACGCGCAACCTGGCCCTGTACTGGTACGTCATCAACGCCCTGGCCGTGCTCGTGCTCCTGACTCAACTCTCGCCGTCTCTGTGAGGCAATGCTCTTTGACACCCACGCTGGAGCTGAGATGAGCGCGCGCGATCCAACGGGCTCACGCGATCCCGGAGCGCTGCAACCAAGCACGATCGAGGCGGTCGCACCCGGTCCGGCCGACGTGCTCGGGTTCAACCCGCCCACGGCCCTGCTCTGGTTCGGGGTGGCGGGCGGCGCCTTCGCCTGGGCGGGCGTGCATGTCGCGGGTTACGGCTTCAGCTTGCGGCGCTGTACCCCCACGGGCACCGGCGCGTCGTTCGCCCTTCACCCGTGGCAGATCGGCATCCCCGCCGCGGGTGCACTGGTGGCAGTTTCCGCCATTAGCGTCTGCGTGTGGATGTTCCTGCGGACGTTTCGCATCGGCGACGTCGCGGGCATGGAACGCCGCGGCGACGGCAGCCCGCCCCCGGTGGGGCGCGTTCAGTTCCTCTCGATGGTCGGACTCACGGTCAACGTCCTGGCGCTCGCGATCATCGTGCTCGTCGGCGTCGGTGGCCCGCTGCTCACGGCGTGCCAGCAGTCATGAAGCGCTTGAGGTGGAAGAGGTGGGTTGGCTCGGGCGTCGTGTTGTTGGCACTCGCCACCGCGGCGATGGCCGTGGCCCAGCCGCAATCGGGGATCGTCCGCCCCACCTTCGAATCGGCTAAGCCGTCCTTGAAGCTGGGCGCGGAGCTATATGCCGGCAACTGCTCGACGTGCCACGGCATTGCTGGCTCGGGGATTACGAAGGGACGCCTCGGCGCAGGGCACATCCTTGGAGAGGGGCCGCCGCTGCGCGGGGTGGGGGCACAGGCGGCCGACTTCTACCTGCGCATGGGGTTCATGCCGCTGCGAAACATCCATTCGCAGCCGGGGCCGCTGCGCGAGCGCGTGCTGTTCTCGGAGAAGGAGATCGTCTCGCTCGTCAAGTACGTCGCCTCGCTGGGGCGCGGGCCCGGGATCCCCAACCCGCATCCGGCGAGGGGCAGCCTCTCGACCGGGATGCAACTGTTCACGGACCATTGCGCCGGCTGTCATCAGGTGCTCGCGCGCGGGGGGTTCGTGACTGGGGCGCTGGTGCCGCCGCTGCAGACGCTGAGCCCTCGCCAGATCGCGGAGGCGGTTCGCATCGGGCCGTACCTGATGCCGCGCTTCTCCTCTAGGCAGATTTCGGACGCCCAGCTCGACTCGATCGTCAAGTACGTCCGCTGGACAAACAATCCCAGCAACCACGGCGGCTGGGGCATCGGCAACATTGGTCCTATTCCGGAGGGCCTCGTGACCTGGTGGATCGCGGCGCCACTGTTGCTGATCGCCTGCGCCGTCATCGGCAGGAGGTTCTTCCGCTCATGAGAGACCCGTTGCAGCCATGAAGGCGTTGCGCTGGCTACTGGCAGTGCTGACGCTGGGCCGGTTAGCGCGCCGCCGCGCCCAGTCCAAGTCCGGGTCGGAGTCGGAGTCGGACGAGAAGCGCATCGTGCCTAAGGGTTCCCCCGACCGGGGCGCCGAGACCCTCGTGCTCGTGTTTCTGCTCCTGACCACCCTCTTTGCCGCCGGCTTCCTCTTCGTCTACGCCTGGTTCAACGCGCCCACGATGCCCAATGCGCTGCTCGGAATCTGCATTGCCGGGGCGTTGCTTTGCCTGGGCGCCGCCTTCCTGGTGATCGCCAAGCGGCTGATCGTCAGCGAGGAGCTCGAGGACGACTACCCCGGCGATAACCCCGAGGAGCAGGAGGAGGTCATCCAGATCATCCATGAGAGCGGCAGCCGCATCACGCGCAAGCGGCTGCTCATCGGCGCCGGAACCGTCGCAGCGGGGGCCTTGGGGGCCGCTGCCCTGGCTCCGGCGGTCTCCCTCGGCCCGATCTGGGACACGGCACCGCTGGACCGCTCTCCGTGGCGCCGCGGCACCCGCGTGGTCGACGTCACCGGTGCGCCGATCAGCGCCTCGGAGGTGTTCGAGCGAACCTTCTACACCGGCTTCCCCGAGGGCGCTCCCAAGGAGGACATCGCCTCTCCTCTGGTGATCATCCGCGTCGACCCGGCCAAGCTCAAGCTGCCGGCTGGGCGCGGAGACTGGGCCCCGCACGGGATCCTGGCCTTCTCCAAGATCTGCACGCACGCGGGTTGCGCGATCGCGCTGTACCGCAAGCCCACCTTCGCGCCGGTCGAGCCCAACGACGCGCTGGTCTGCCCGTGCCACTACTCGACCTTCGACCCCTACACCGGCGGCCAGGTGATTTACGGACCGGCGGGTCGGCCCCTGCCCCAGCTCCCGCTCGAGATCGACTCGGACGGCAACGTCCGCGCGGGGGGCAACTTCTCCGCGCGCGTCGGGCCGGGGTGGTGGAACGTGCGCTCTAAGCCGACCTACGGGGTCAGCTGAGGTGAACGCGTGATCGACGTGGGCGACGGGCGGGCACGAATCGCATCACCCCGCGCTCGGCGCCGGGGTATCGCGAATCGAGCTCGCCAGCCGAGACCTTTTCGCAAAGGGGCCCGGGGGGCGCCGGGGTGTTGCGAGTTTTGCTCGCCCACGCCACGGGCGCAGTGCAGAGGCCAGGCGAGGCGCCGTCCGTGATCGACCCGGTGCGCGACCCCGTCCGCTTCATCGACGAGCGCACGTCCTCGGCGCCGCTGATCAAGAAGGCCATGCGCTACCTGTTCCCCGACCACTGGTCGTTCCTGCTCGGGGAGGTGGTCCTCTACTCGTTCGTCGTCCTGATCGCGACGGGCATCTACCTGACGCTCTTCTTCGACCCGAGCACCGCCCACACGGTCTACCACGGCCCCTACAAGCCCCTCGACGGCCAGACCATGAGCGACGCGTACAAGTCGGTGGTCAACATCTCATTCTCGGTCAAGGCGGGCCTGCTGATCCGCCAAACCCACCACTGGGCGGCCGACGTCTTCATCGCCGCCATGGCGATGCACCTCATGCGCGTCTTTTTCACGGGCGCCTTTCGCAAGCCGCGCGAGCTGATCTGGCTGATCGGGCTGCTCTTGCTCTTCACCTCGCTGCTCGAGGGCTACCTCGGTTATTCGCTGGCGGACGACCTGCTCTCGGGCATGGGCCTTGCCATCGGCTACGGCGTGGGTCTGTCTCTACCGATCATCGGCGGCCCCATGACGCAGGCCATCTTCGGCGCGCCGTTTCCGGGCAAGCCCGAGTTCTGGTCGCGCATGTTCATCACGCACGTGTTGCTGGTCCCTGCGCTGTTGGCCGTCCTGATCGGGTTGCACCTGGCGCTCGTTGCGGCTCGCCACCACACCCAGTTCAAGCAGAGCCGACGCCACACCGAGCGCCGCATCGTCGGCCTGCCCACGTTCCCGGCCCAGACCCCGCGCTCCATCGCGCTCATGCTCTTTACCGCGGCGGTGCTGTTTGCGCTGGGTGGGCTGATCCAGATCAACCCGATCTGGCAGTGGGGCCCGTTCCAGCCGTGGCTGGCGACCAACGGCGCCCAGCCCGACTGGTATCTGGGCTGGCTGATCGGGGCGCTACGGCTGATGCCGAGCTTTGACCTGACCATCGGCCACTTCACCCTCATCCCGAATCCCTTCTGGGGAGGCGTGCTGTTCCCATTGGTAGTGCTGGGGGTTCTGGCCACGTTCCCCTGGGTCGAGCGGCGCTTAACCGGCGATCGGCGTGTGCACAACATCGCTGATCGCCCACGCAACGCGCCCAACCGCACCGCGTTCGGCGTGGCGTTCCTCAGCTGGGTGTTTCTGGTCTTCGTCTTCGGGGCCGCCGATCGGATCTTCGTCCTCTGGGGCCTCAGCTACAACGACCAGCTGTTCATTTTCCGCGTCGCCATCTGGGTGCTGCCCGCAATCCTCTTCTTCGTCGTGCGGCGGCTGTGCCGCGAACTGCGCAAGGGCGACATGATCGAGGAGGATCGGGAGCTCGCCGAGCACGCCGTCGCGCAGCGCGAGCAGGCGGCGCGCGCGCCCACGTAAGCTACGCCCACGAGCGTAAGATACAGCCACGTTGGTTAGCAACGGCCGCACCAAAGGAATGCTCGGCGAAGCTAGTCTCAGGTAGTTGGAGTCAACCGCGTCCATGGAGGGGGCCACGTTTGGGGAACGTCCCGGCCTCGTAGAAGTTTTCGACGCGCTCGTTGAGGCTGTCGTCATCGTTTCTGGTGGCGGCACCATCGAGTTGGCCAACCGCGCGGCACGGGCCTCGCTGGGCCAGTGTGATGCGTCGTCGCTCGCGGGTGAGAAGTTCGAGACGGCGTTACGTCAATGGGTGCTCTCCGAAGAGGGCGACACCGAGGTCGGAGCTGACCGTCTACTCGCCGCCGAGCCGATGTCCGCGCCCATAAGGGCAATTCACCGGATCACCGGAGAGGTGCGCTGGTGGCGGCCCTCCTGCCAGCCACTCTCGGGCGAGGGAAGGTGTGCACGTGTGCTCGTGCTCGAGGACGTCACGGCCGTCAAGGAAGCCGAGGTGAGGACGCGCGTGCTCGCGGACTCTGGCCGCGCGCTCGTCGAGTCCTTCGACTTCGAGCAGAGGCTCGCCAACGTCGCGCACATGGCTATCCCCGCGCTGGCGGACTGGTGCGCGATCTATCTCGCCGACAACGCGCTCAATCTGCGGCGGGTGGTCACGGCCCACAGCGATTCAGACAAGCAGGCGCTGGCCGAGCGGATCGCACAGATGGCGGGTGACCTGATCGAGCCCACGACTGATCTTGGACGCGTGATCCGCACAGGGGCTTCGATCCTGCACGAGGACGTCTCCACCGAGATGCTGGCCCGACGGGCCCGCACCGCGGAGCAGTTGCGACAGCTGCGCGCACTGAAGCTGCGTTCGGCCATGGTCGTCCCGCTCCGCATACCCGAACGCACGATCGGAGCGATGGTGCTCGCGACGGCCGAGTCGCGGCGGCGCCTCACGACGGAAGACCTCGAACTCGCCGAACAGCTTGGACGGCGGGCCGCGGTGGCACTTGAGAACGCTCGTCTGCAGCGGCAGGTCGCCGACGTCGCAGAAACGCTTGCGCGAAGCTTCCTTCCCCCACGCGAGCTCCCCGATGTGGCGGGTTGGGAGGTGGCCTCGCTGTATCGGCCGATCGTGTCAGAGCTGCGGATCGAGCTGGGCGGGGACTTCCTCGAAGTCCTCGAGGTGGGCTCGTGCTGGTTCGCGGTGCTCGGCGACATAGAGGGCAAGGGCGTGCTGGCGGCCACGGTCTCAGGCCTCATGCGACACGGGACACGGCTCGCCGCCCAGCAGCGTCCGGATCCCGCGGCCATGCTCGAGCAGCTCGACAAGGCGCTGACCGGTTACCCCAGCGACGTCACAGCGACCATGCTCTGCGCGCGACTGGGGGAGCAAGGCTTGACCATCGCCTCTGCCGGGCATCCACCTCCACTGGTTGCGAACCTGGAGGGGGAGGCGCGCGAGCTGCGGACCCTGGGGCCGATGCTGGGCGCATTCCCCGACGCGGCGTGGAGCGAGTGCCAGTTCGACGTCGCCAACGGCGACCTTGTGCTCTTCTACACCGACGGCATCACCGAGGCGCTCGGCGGCCGCAAGAGTTTGGGCCGCGATCGCCTGCGGATGCTGCTTATCGCGCAGGCGGGACGCCGCCCCGCCGAGGTCGTCGAGGCGCTGGACGAGGCGCTCAGCGGCGTCCTCGTCCGCGACGACCTAGCGGCGCTGGTCCTGCTCCGGCGTTAGAGGAGGCGGCGGCCGCCGGACGGCGGCCTCAAGCCTCGATCCTCAAGCCTTTTTCGTCAGCCCCTTGCGGCCTTCCGGCCGGCCGTCGGGGTCGGCGAACTCATTCAGCCGCGCAACTGCGCGCCGGAGGATGCGGGAGACCTGCATCTGCGAGACGCCGATCCGATCTGCGATCTGGGTCTGAGTGAGATCTTCGAGGAACCGCAGCTGGAGCACGCGCCGCTCGTGGAGCGGCAGCTGCCGCGCCGCGGCCGTGATCGTGAGGCCGTCCTCGACCAGCCCGTAGCGCTCGTCCTCGGCTCCGAACAAGCTCCCCAGCGTGCCGGTGCCGCCCTCATCGTCGGCGTGGGGTGCATCGAGCGATGCCGCGTGGTGAGCGCCTGCGGTCTCGAGTGCCTCGAGCACATCCTGGACGCTCAGCTCCAGGTACTCCGCCAGTTCCGGTACCGTCGGCGGGCGCCCGCGCTTCGTGGTCAGCGCCTGTTGTGCCTCCTCGACCTTGAGCGCCTGCTCCTGCGCACCGCGCGGGACGTGCACGGACCAACCGCAGTCCCGGAAATAGCGCTTGAGCTCGCCGAGAATCGTTGGCACGGCGAATGACGAGAAGGCGGTGCCACGGCTCATGTCGAAGCGGTCCACAGCCTTCACCAAGCCCAGGCTCGCTACCTGGAAGAGATCCTCAATGGGTTCGTGAGCGCCGCGATAGCGGTGCGCGAGCTTGCGCGCAAGCGGCAAAAACCGCTGTACTAGCTCGTCGCGCGCGCGGCGATCGCGGTGATCGCACCAGCGGTGAAACAGCTCAGTGCAATCCTCTTCACCAACGCCGCGGGCAGGGGGTACGGAAGTTCGTTCCTGCGTCGTTTGCTGCATGCGGTGGCTCCTCTCTGGGGCGGACGGGAGCGCCTGCAAGGCACACTTGTTGATTGATACCACAGGTGAACGTCGCCGTGCGAAAGACGGTCAGCGCGCATACCACCCAAACGTGTGTTTGGTCGTGAAACCACCCTCGTCATAGGAATCTCGCCGCCGCGAATAAGGTTGCAAACGAACCCCGGCGGGGTTTAAGCCGCGCTTTATGGCTTCCATCCGATTGACGGCGTCAACCGAAGAGCTGCTGATAGAGCAAAAACGCGTTCAAACCGGTGATCAGGAGCGCGCAGCCCCACGCGAGGATTGTTGTGAAGAGGCGGTTGACGTGCACGCCCATCACGTCGCGGCGGGAGGTGAGGAGGACCAGCGGAATCACCGCCAGAGGGATGCCGAAGGAGAGGACCACCTGGCTGAGCACGAGCGCGCTCGTCGCGTTCAAGCCGACGGCCAGGATTACCAGCGCGGGAATCATGGTCACCGCTCGCCGCAGCAGCAGGGGGATGCGAACGCGGATGAACCCCGACATCACGACCTGGCCGGCGTAGGTGCCCACGCTCGACGAGGCGATCCCCGATGCAAGCAGCGCTGCCGCGAAGGCAATCGCCGCACCGCCCCCGACCAGCCGACCGAGCTGGGCGTGAGCCTCCGGGATCGTGGTCAGACCCGACAGAGCGGAGGTGTGAAAGAGCTTGGCCGCGACCGCCAGCATCGCCATGTTGACGAGGCCGGCGAGCCCAAGCGCGACGATCACGTCGATGCGCCCGAAGCGCAGCAGGCGGCGCCGCTCGGAGTCGCCGCGAGCCGCCACCCGGCCGTTGGTCAGCGCCGAATGGAGATAGATCACGTGCGGCATCACCGTGGCTCCGATGATCCCGACGGCGAGGTAGAGCGCCCCGCTCGAGCCCAGGCTCGGGATGAAGCCGTGCAGACTCTCGTGCGCGGAGGGACCTATCCGCAGCGTCTCGTACAGGAAGCCAAGCAGGATCACTCCAAGCAGGGCGATGATCGCCAGCTCGAACCGCCGAAAGCCATGACGCTGCAGCTCGAGCAGCATGAAGGCGATCACGCCGGTCATGATCCCCGCGGTGAAGAGGGGCACTCCGAAGAGGAGGTTCAGTCCCAGCGCGGCGCCGAGGAATTCGGCGACGTCGGTCGCCATGGCCATGACCTCCGCCTGTCCCCACATCAACCACGCCACCGGTCGTGACCAGCGCGCGCGTACATGCTCGGGCAGGTTGCGGTCGGTGACGATTCCGAGCTTGGCCGACAGGTACTGGATCAGCATCGCGATCAGGTTGGCCGCCAGGACGACCCACAGCAACGTGTAGCCGTACTTCGCCCCGCCCTGGATGTTGGTCGCGAAGTTCCCGGGATCCACGTAGGCGATCGACGCGACGAAGGCCGGCCCGAGCATGGCCAGCGTCGCGCGCACGCGCCCACGTGCGAGCAATTGGTCGAGCGCGCTCGGGACGGCAGGGCGTTGCTCGGGTACCGCTACGGCGGCGCCCTCGGCGGCGGCGCCCTCGAGCGCCGGAACGCGGCTGCGACGTCCGAAGCTCACCGGCGGAGCCCTTTGACCTCGATCCGCATCGAGTGCGCAAGCTGACCGCCGAGCGGGAGCTCGTGGTCGTCGACGCGGGTGAACACCGGGCCGCCGAACGGCTGGCGCCCGGTGATCTCCACCCGGTCGCCCAGCTCGATCCCTTGCTCTGAGAGATAGCGCAGCATTTCCGGGTCGGAGTCCGAGACGCGCACGAACCGGCCAACCGCTCCGGTGGGCAGTTCGTCCAAGCTTGCTGTCTGGCCCTCGTCGATCTCGAATTGAGCCGTGGGGATCGGATCGCCGTGGGGATCGACCGTCGGGTCTCCCAGCCGCGCGGCGATCAGTTGCTCGAGGTCATCGGAGAGCACGTGCTCGAGGATCTCGGCCTCGTCGTGGACGCGGTCCCAGGGCATCCCCAGCTCTTCGGCCAGGAAGAGCTCGAGCAGGCGGTGGTGTCGCAGCACCTCGAGCGCAACCCGCCGCCCGCGATCGGTGAGGCGCACACCGCGATACGGCTCGTGTTCGACGAGCCCGACCTCGGACAGCTTGCGGACCATGCCCGAGACGGAGCCGGGGGTCACTCCCAGCCGCTCGGCGAGCTCGTT
>DASYAP010000232.1:0-2397 GCA_036501265.1 Solirubrobacteraceae bacterium
ACCCTGATCCCGACGCGGGTCTACTTCTCGGGTGCACACGCCAAGGTCGAGCTCGCCCTGGCCCGCGGCAAGGACCGCTACGACAAGCGCGAGTCGATCCGCAAGCGCGATGTCCAGCGCGAGATCGAGCGCGAGCTTCGCACGCGGTAGTAGAGCTCGCCGGCGGTCTAAAACGTGCGCGGCAGATGCGTCGCGTTCATACCGACCACGAGTGCCGCGATCAACGCCAGATACAGCGCCGCGACGAAAGCCCGGTCGATGGGGCGGACGCGGTAGTAGTCACGCTGGCGCGAGTCTCTACTACGCCGCAGCTTCCACCGCTTGTAGGTCTCGTAGCCCCCGATCACCAGGATCAGGAACATGATCGGGTTCGGGAAGATGATCGCCAGGGGAACGAGTGCGGCGAACCCGACGAACCACATCCATGGCGCCATTGCGGCCATGGCCCGTCCGCCGTCAAGCGGAACTACGGGCAACAGGTTGAAGAGGTTTAAGAAGAACCCGGTGAACGCCAGCGCCCGCCAGATGTCGTTGCCGGTGAGATGCCAGATCACGATGCACGCGGCTGAGCCGACGCTTCCAAGGATCGGCCCTGCCAGTCCCACGCGCGCCTCCGCGAGAGCGTTGTCCCCGAGCGAGCGGGCACTGATCACCGCGCCCATGAAGGGGATGAACATCGGCAGGCTCGCCTTCAGCCCCTCGCGCCGGAGCTGGATCACATGCCCGAGCTCGTGGACGAGCAACAGCGCGACGAAGCCGATCGCGAAGGGCCAGCCGAAGACGAAGCTGTATGCCGCGATCGAGACGAGCATCGTGCCCGCACTCGCCAACAGCTTGACCTTGGGCAGCAGCAAGAGGATCGCCTTGAGCTTCGCGAGCAACGCCACGAGCGCGGCACCGATCGGTGCCAGCTTGCGCTTGAGGAATGACTCTTTTGCCGGCAGACGCGCACCGGGCTTGTGTCGCCGCGGGACGAGGTCGTCCGTGCCGGGGCGCAAGCCCTCGGTCGTCGCCTCCGGGGCCGCGCGTCGCGGCTCTGGAAGCAGCCACTGGCTCTGTTGAGGCATTGCCTTAATTCTGGCACCGGCCGGACCCCCTGCCACGGGATCCATCAGCGCTCTCGGGAAGTTCCCAGGATCAGTCCTGGCGCGCCTCGCACCACCCTGTTGCCCGCTCATCTAAAATGAAATCAAGCACCAATATCCCCAGGGGACGACAGGCTTCGACGTGGTTGGCTCGTGGGGGTGGTTGCGAGCCGAGGTTCCGGGCGGCCTCGTAAAACACCCGGAAGAAAAATAAGTGCGGACTCGCACAGTTACGACCTTGGTTACGCGGCTGCTTAGTCGGTAACTGAGGTTCGTCTCGGCCGCCGCTCGCCTGCGGCGGGGAGCCGGGATCAATCAGCAGGCTCGCCCGGAGTGGATTTGCTCCCTCCGCCCCGGGGACATCTAGGGAGCTAGCCCCCGACAACCCGGCCGGCGAGGCGAGTCGGGGGCGAGAGCTAGAGCGCCGGCTACGCTCGTAGACGCCACATCCACACGACCGCGGACCCGGGTTCGATTCCCGGCGTCTCCACCTACCAACCCGCTGCAAGCGCCCGCGTTTCACACCGATGCGGGCGCCAAGCGGACTCCAAATGAGCGGCGCCACGCGCGGGTCACGTGTCTCGATCAGGCCGATGTGGGGTGGCCGGTGGCGCTGGCACGCGAGGCGCTGGCTGAGATCGAGCAGGCCAAGCGCTGCCACGCGATTCGCCGGCAGCGGGTGTGGCGTGAACGCGTCGTGGGCCGCGGTGCTGCCTCGTGTTCGCCGCCGGCGCCGCTGGCCGCATAAGCGGCTGATCTGGCTCGAGCATGGTCGCGGTGTCTCTCGCGTGGATCGCGCATACCGTCGTGGAGATTGCCAGCGGAGACTGGTTTGACCCTGATCGGCGCGTTCTCTGGCTGTCGAACGTCTGGATATCGCGCGGCAGCCTCCGCCGGGCCGTCAAGCGCACAAGGTAAACCGCCCTTGCCGAACGCCGTCAGGCGGCCGACAAAGATAGATTTGGTGGGCTGACAGGATTGCTTCTAGGACCCAAGCGGGAGGATCGAAAAGCCTGGCTACAGAAGCGCAGAATGTTCTTCTGCCTATCGACGAGGCGCTGCAGTGGCAACGGCTAACGGACGCCGAGCCGCAGAATGACTCACGCATCACGGGCGGGTCGCTGAAGCGGCGCCCCTGATCACTATCGCTCCTTCCGACTCCGGCGATCTCCGGCGTGTCAGGCCGCGCCGGTGGTTGCGACGGGTGGCGACGGAGAGCGCCGATCGCCTTGATTTGCGTCACTTTGCGGGCGGTCCTCGGTGGATGCCAATGTCTGTCAGGAGCGGTCGCGAGGACGTTTGGGCCAGGATT
>DASYAP010000233.1:0-9255 GCA_036501265.1 Solirubrobacteraceae bacterium
ACCGAGCCCCCATCGCGGAGCTTGCGAGCCGTCGCCAAAGCCCTGCGAGCGGCGTGCTCGTGCAAAGCGTCGAGCGTGTCGAGCAGGATCACGGCATCCCCTCCCTTCAACGCGATCGCGCGCACCTCATCGATCACCGCGTAGACAGCCCTGTCCAGCGCCGAAGTTGGAGTGGCAAAGGAGAGCGCCTGAACGGGCTGGACCGGGCCTGCCTGCCACTCGCCGAGCTCCTCGGGGCGCACCCCCACGAGCAGGGGCAACAGTCGGAGATCGTCGCGCCCTTGGAGCGCGTTCGCGAGACGGCGGAGCGCCTCCGTCTTGCCGGCGCGGCCGGGACCCACAATGGTCACCCGGGAGCCCTTCCCGATCGGCGTCAGCGACTCGATCGCGGCCACTGTCGGGTCGTCGCTTGAGAGCCCGAGTGGCTCAGATGGGAATTCCGCGGCCAGCGATTCGAACCGGGCACGGTCAGCGACGGCGTCCGTCGTAGGTTCGGCGGCTTCCGGCTCGGGGGGCCCAGCGGGGTCGGGCGCCGGCTCGGGCTCCGGCGCCGCCGGTTCGGGCTCCGGTGCCGGCTCGGGCTCGGCCCGCGCTGTTCGCTGCTGCCGGCTTCGACGGCGGCGGGCCTTGGGCGGTGCGGGCGGCGCGGCCTGTTCGGCTGTCTCCGCCGCGGGGCCGGCACCGACGTCCGCGCCATCTTGCCGCGCGAGGATGGCCTCGACCAGCTGCTCGCGGCGCAGCAGGCGGTAGCTATCGATCGAGAGCTCCGACGCGATCGCGTGGAGGTCTGCGAGCGGGCTCTGCTCTAGGGCCTCGCGGTCGAGCACGGACATGGTCGCTCCTTCGCTTCGTAGGGGCTCCCGGCGCGCGCCGGAAGGCTCACGGGCTGTGAATCTAACCTCATCCCTGTTCCCACTGCAGCTCGTCCACCAGTCGCAGCGACGGGTCGACCTCGACCTGCCCCTCGAGCGCACCGCGCACCGCCAGGTAATCGGCTACCGCTCGCACATCGTGGACCCGCAAGACGTGGGCTCCGGCATCTACCGCAAAGCCGACTGCAGCGAGCGTGCCGGCGAGGCGCTCGCGCGGGGATCGGGAAGTGAGCGCGCCGATGAAGTCCTTTCGCGATAAGGCCAGCAATAGCGGCCGCTCGAGGGCATGCAGGCCCGACAGCGCCCGCAGCACGGCGACCGTCTGCGCAGGGGTTTTGGAAAAGTCGGGACCGGGATCGAGCAGTAGCTGCTCGGACGCCACGCCGCGCGCGCAGGCGGTCTCGATCTTGGCGCTCAGGAATTGTTCGACATCGTCGACGATGCGCCCGTCGAGCGACGGATCGAGCAGCTTCTGTTTGGGGGCCGCAACCGTGTGCATGAGCACGAGCCCGGCGTCGGTCTGTGCACAGACCTCCGCGAGAGCAGGATCGCGCAATCCGCTTGTGTCGTTGACGATGCCGGCGCCGGCCGCGATCGCCGCCCGAGCGACGGCCGGCTTGTACGTGTCCACCGACACTCGCGCCCCGAGCTCTCCCGCGACTCGCTCGATGACCGGAACTACACGCGCTATCTCCTCCTGCGGATCGACAGCCGGACGGTTTGTCACCCCCGACTCGC
Source organism: Solirubrobacteraceae bacterium (assembly GCA_036501265.1). Lineage (GTDB taxonomy): Bacteria > Actinomycetota > Thermoleophilia > Solirubrobacterales > Solirubrobacteraceae > Palsa-465. Next base: position 1,611 of record DASYAP010000233.1, read on the forward strand.
CGCCGACGTCGATAATCGTGGCGCCTGCCTCAAGCATTGCGCGTGCCGTCTCGACGAGGACGTCTAGGTGTTTCTGGCCGCCGGCGTCCGAGAACGAATCGGGAGTCGCATTCACGATGCCCATCAGCAGCGGCGGGCCCCCGAGCTCGAGCGTTTCCCCCACGATTTCAAGCCGCCGCGCCGGGGCGATCATGGTGTGACTACCAGCCCTTCTGCCTCGACGTCAGTCTGCAAGCGGGCCACCTCCAGGCGGATGCGGGACTCGTCCCAGCCAAGCTCCTCGCCCATGGCGCGCGCCACACGGAGGAGCGCCTCGCTCTGCGCCGCGCACAGCGCCCGAGGTGCCAGCAAGCCGAGCCTCGTTCGGCGCAGCAGCGCGTCTGCGAGAGTGAGCGCTTGCTCGCAGCGAGCGGCGAAAACGACCTCCGCGAGCAGATCCGGGAACTCGTCAAGGATCGACCGGGCCAGCTCGGGTCGCCCCGAGGCGATCTCGAGTACCTCTGAGGCGGCGTGGCCGTAGCGACGAGCTAATGATTCATAGCCTTCGTCGAGCACGCCCTCGACCCGTGGCAGCGCGGCTGGGTCAACCGGTTCGCCGAGTGGGATGTCCTGCGTTCTGCAGGGGGCGCTCCGACCATCGCGCTGGACTAGGCGGTCGACCGCAAGTTTGGCCATCCGGCGCCACGTGGTCAGCTTGCCGCCGGTGATGGTGATCAGCCCGCTCGAGGTCTCGTAGAGCTCGGCCTTGCGCGAGATGTCAACCGACTTGCGGCTGTCGCCGGTCGAGATTAGGGGGCGCACCCCGGCGTAGGCACCCGTTACCTGGTTGCGCGATAGCGAGACTCCGAAGAACGCGTTGGTGGCCTCAAGCAGGTAATCGACATCCTCCAGTGCCGGCTGGACATGGTCGATGTCGCCGTCATAGTCATTGTCGGTCGTGCCGATCAGGCTCCGTCCGAGCCAGGGCAGAGCGAAGATGAAACGTCCGCCGGCGGCGGGCACCACGGCCCCGGCGACAAGCGGGAGATCGCTCGTGGCGATCGTGATGTGGGTGCCGCGGCTTGGCCGGACGACCGGAACCTCGGCCTCGGAGTGAAGCTCCTCGGGCCTCATCCGATCTGCCCACACGCCGGTGGCGTTGACCACGTTGTCGGCCATCACATTCAGCTCGGTGCCCGTCTCGAGGTCTCGCGCGGCCACTCCCTCGTCGGCCAGTTCCATCGCCTCGACCCGGTTGGCGCAGATGGCCCCGAACCGCTCGGCCTCGCCGAGCACGGTCAGCACAAGCCGCGCGTCGTCGGTCTGGCAGTCATAGAAGAGGTACCCCCCGGTCGGCTGGCGCGAAGCCAGCGCAGGCAACAGTGCAACGACCTCCTCGGGGCTGATGAGCCGGTGCCGTGAAGGGCTCCAGTCGACCTCCCCATCCTGGCCGTTCGCCGCGACAGCGCGTCGTCCGCTACGACGGCCCCTGAGGGAGGGAGCGGCCATCACGTCATACATGTTCAGTCCGATCCCAAACAGCCGGTCGGGGCGGGCGCCCTCGAACGCGGCCACCACCAGCTTCATCGGCGTGACCAGGTGCGGCGCCAGCTTGACCATCAGCTGGCGCTCGAGTAACGCCTCTCTTACCAGACCGAGGTCGAAGGTCCGGAGATAGCGCAGGCCCCCGTGGACCAGCTTCGACGAGCGGCTGCTGGTACCAGACGCGAAGTCGTTGCGCTCGAGCAGCGCCACGCTGTAGCCGCGAGTGGCCGCGTCGAGCGCGACTCCAGCCCCAGTGATGCCCCCGCCGATCACCACCACGTCGAAGCGCTCCCTCGTCAACGCCTCGAGTGCCTGGCCGCGCGAGATCACAGACCGAGGGTATCCGGGGGTCGGCGCCCACCGACCGGCTCTGCGTCGGCCACCCAGGAGCGCGGTAGCTTCAGCGCAAGTTGCTAGCGGCGATCATCTCGGATACCCACCTCCCTCGCGGAGCCCGAAAAATCCCGGCGGCCTGCGTGAAGCGCCTCTGCGCTGCCGACCTGATCGTTCACGCAGGCGACCTGACGACATTGGCCGTGCTCGAGGAGCTACGTGGGTACGGGAAGGTCGAGGCCGTGCGGGGGAACGTGGACGAGGACTCGCTGCGCATGACGCTGCCGGCACAACTCGAGCTCGACCTCGGCGGGCGGCGCGTCGGGGTCATCCACGACGGAGGCAGGCGGGGCACCCGTCTGGAACGCTTGCGCCGAACCTTCCCCGATGCCGATGCCGTGATCTTTGGCCATTCGCATATCCCGCTGCACGAAACCGACGCAGATGGTTTTCAGATCTTCAATCCCGGCAGCGCTACCGATCGCAGGCGCTCACCCCGCCACACGATGGGCCTGGCCCGCGCCGCCCGGTCGCAGCTGAGCTTTGAGCTGATCGACCTCGACTGACCGCGTTCGAACCGCAGTCAATCGACGACTAGTGCGCACAAGCGCTGTAGGTGCTCGTCAGGCGTGCTGAGGTGGCCTCGGTCGCGATCGACCATCACCGAAGCTCCGGGAATATGCGCGGCGAGCCACCGTCCATGAGCAGCAGGAACCAGCACATCGTCCTCGCCGTAGCGGATTTCGACCGGGACCGCGATTTCCTGAACGTCGAAGCCCCACGGTGAAACGAACGCCAAATCGTCGTCAACCCAACCCGAGACGCCCTGCGAGAACGACTCGCGGGTCGAGGCGCGCAGCGTCTCGCGGACATCTGGCCGCTCGAGCACGGCGCGATCCGAGTCGCTCAGCTCGGCGCCCTCCAGTAGCGCCGCCGGATCGTTCTCGACGCGATCGAGCACGTTCCGGGCCTCGCGCGCAAGCTCTTGGGTCAGGGTCTCCTCGCCCTCGAGCGCCCACCTCAATTCCCGGACGTTGATCGGATCCATCCCGTCGAACCAATCAAGGCCGGGCGCGTCGTAAGGGGCGGCGCCGACATTGCAAGCCGCGCTCGTCACGCGCCCGCCCAGTCTGGCGCCGGCGGCGAGGGCATGCGGGCCGCCGCCCGATGCTCCGCTCACGGCGAACCGCTCCAGCCCAAGCTCGTCAGCGATCGTGGCGATGTCGCCGACGCAATCGACCACCCGGCGCCCGGCGTGCCGCGATGACCCTCCATACCCAGGCCGGTCGTAGGTGATCACGCGCAACCCGGCTTCTGCGACGCGTTCACGGCGCCGACGCAGTCCGCTGAGGCGCGAGCCGGGTGTTCCGTGGAGCACAAAGACCGGGGCGCCGGACGGATCGCCAATCTGTTCGTAACGCAGCCTGCGTCCGTCGCGAGTGATCACTGCCGGGCCAGGCGCCACAGCGTGTTCGTCGCTCACCGCGCCGCGGGTGCCTGCGCCTACTGCGCTGGGTCGGCGACGCCTTCGCGGCGACGGCCGTCGATCACGTTGTGGATGCGCTCGATCGTGTCCTCGGACATCCGCCGGATCTCCCAATGGGTCAGCTTCAGCAGCCTCATGGGTGAAGTGGCGACCACGTCGGCGTTGCGCGGCGCTCGGTCGATCAAGCCCATCTCGCCGATCAGGTCGCCTTGGTTGAGAGAGGCCACCTTGTTCCCGTCCCTGATCACGTCCGCGGAGCCCTCCTCGATCGCGATCAGCTCGGTCGAGTAGTCGCCCTGTTTCATCAGGATCTGCCCCTCGGCGGCGCTCGTCTCTGTCGCGAAGGTGGCAAGGCGCCTCGCCTCCTCGGGCGAGAGGTGAGAGAAGATGGGGATCGCGGTCAGGCGGTCGGGGTCCACGGCGGCGACTCTACCCAGAGTCCGCTGCCGACGCGGTCCGGCGCGTCGGAAATTAGCGATGCTCGACTAGCGTCTTTTGTCCGCCGGAGCTTTTCTCGTACAAGCCAACCGCGGTACAGGTGCTGGTCGAGACGCACGAGAGACCATGCAGCTGGCTATCGGTCCCGGGGTGGGGGCTTCGCTCCACGGACCACTTGCTCCCGTTCCAGTGCTCCACCAGCGTTGCTTGCCAGACGATTGGCCCCGAGGTGTATCCCACGGCCGTGCACGCGCTGCGCGAGGTGCAGGAGACCCCAAGCAGGAATTTATTCGGATCGGTGGTCGGGTTCACGGTGTGCTGGATCGACCACTTCTTGCCGTTCCAACGCTCGGCCAGAGTGCGCGAGTGGCTGGGCTTCTTCTGATAGCTACCGACGGCAATGCACCCGCCCGCGGCTGTGCAGGAGACGCTATCCAGTTCGGCGTGTTGCGAACCGGCCGGGTTCGGACTGGGATTGATCGACCACTTCGTACCGTTCCAGCGCTCCGTAAGCGTGGTGTAAACAGCGCTGCCGTTTCTCGACGTCCCGACGGCCGTACACGCGCTCCTGGATGTGCACGTGACCGCGTTCAACACGCTGAGATTGGCGCCCGACGGGTTAGGGGTTCGCTTGATCGCCCACACCTTGCCATTCCAGCGCTGGACGAGCGTTTGGTCCACGCCCGCGTTCGTGTAGTCCCCGACGGCCGTGCATGCGCGGGCCGAGATGCAGGAGACCCCGCGCAACGCGCTCCCGCTGGCGCCGGCGGGATTCAAAGGGTGCAGTACGGACCACTTCTTGCCGTTGAAGCGTTCGGCCAGCGCGACTACGGCCGTCCCCGAAGGCTCGTAGTCGCCCACGGAGATGCATGTCTTGGCCCCCGCGCAGGACACGGCGTATAGGTCACCGTACGTCCCGCCCGGGGTCGGGGTGTGCTGGATCGACCACTTCGTTCCGGTCCACCGCTCGGCCAGCGTCGAGAACACGGTGAAATCCTTGGTGGAATCACCTACGGCCGTGCAAGTTCTCGACGACGCGCACGAGACGCCAAACAGCTGGCTGTCCATCGCCCCGCCGGGGTTCGGACTGGGCTGCACCTTCCAGCCGGAGGTCGCCGCCATGGCCGCGGCCGCCACGACGAGCGCGAACGCCACCGCGCTCAACAAGCCAACCCGTCTCATCAAAACCCCCTGACTGCGGCGACGCCGCCGCTCAAACCCGATCCGCCGTAAAGGCGATCTTATAGGAGCATCAGGGCCGTCGCTACAGCGCTCCCACCTCCGCCGTAATGTCGCTCACCGACTGCTTCGCGTCGCCGAACAGCATCGAGGTCTTGTCCTCGTAGAACAGCGGGTTGTCGATGCCGGCGAACCCAGAGGCCATTGACCGCTTGAGCACGACCACGGCACCGGACTTGTCAACCTCGAGAATCGGCATGCCGTAAATCGGCGAGCCCGGTTCATTCTTGGCCGCCGGATTGGTGACGTCGTTGGCTCCGATTACAAGGGTCACATCGGTCCGCGAGAACTCGGGGTTGATCTCGTCCATCTCCCTGAGGAGGTCATACGGGACGTCGGCCTCGGCCAGGAGCACGTTCATGTGCCCGGGCATCCGTCCCGCCACGGGATGGATCGCGAACTTGACCTCGACTCCCTTTGATTCGAGCGCGCGCTCGAGCTCTCGCACCGCGTGCTGTGCTTGTGCGACCGCCATTCCGTATCCGGGTGCAATCACGACCTGGCGGGCATACGACAGCTGGATCGCGACGTCCTGGGCCGAGGTGGAGCGGACGGTACCGCCGGTTTGCGCTCCCACTGCCGGCGCCGCCACGGCGCCGCCGAACCCGCCTGCGACGATTGCGGGCACCGAGCGGTTCATGGCCTTGGCCATGAGGTTCGTGAGGATCGAGCCCGAGGCGCCCACGAGCATGCCCGCGACGATCATCGCGATGTTGTTGAGGGCGATCCCGGTTATCGCTGCCGACAGGCCCGTGAAGGCGTTCAGAAGCGAGATCACGACCGGCATGTCCGCACCGCCGATCGGCAGCACGATCATGTTGCCTAGCACAGCCGCGGCCACCAGGATGCCCAGGATGAAGAGCCCCTGCGAGTGAACGCCTGACGCGAGCACGATCAGGCTGCCGACGCACACGACCAGCAGTGCGAGGTTGATCACCACCTGGCCTGGAAGCTTCAGTGGCCGGCCCGGCAGCAGCTCTTGGAGCTTGGCGAACGCGATGTTCGATCCCCAAAACGAGATCGAGCCGATGATCGCCGCGAGCAGCGACGGAATCTCGGCCTTCAAGGAGAACGATCCGCCGTAGTGGTGGCGGTATTCGACCCAAGCGATAATCGCCACGGCGCCGCCCCCGACGCCGTTGAAGATCGCGACCATCTGGGGCATCGCGGTCATGCGTACGCGGAGTGCCGCCGGGATCCCGATCGCGGTCCCGAGCACAAGCCCGAGCGCGATCAACCACGGCGTGGCGGAGCCGTGGAAGATGTGGGGACGGAGCAGGGTGGCGACTACGGCAATCGCCATTCCCACGGCCGCGATCTGGTTGCCGCGCACAGCCGTCCGCGGCCCCGTGAGGTTGTGAAGGCCGAAGATGAATAGGGCGAAGGCGACTATGTACAGCCCGTTGATGACGTTCGGGCTGATTGCGGCGAAGGCCGCCATCACTGTTCCGGCTTGCCGCCGTCTGTGGAGGCCGCCGCCTGTTCGTGCTGCGGCTTCTCCGGCTTACGTTTGAACATCTCAAGCATGCGATCGGTGACGAAGAAGCCGCCGATGATGTTGATCGTGCCGAAGGTGATCGCCACCACCAGGAGTGCCTGTTCGAACACTCCGCTCGCAAGTGGCATCAGCAGCAGCGCGCCGAGCAACACGATCCCGTGAATCGCGTTCGTGCCCGACATCAGCGGCGTGTGCAGGGTGTTGGGGATCTTCGAGATCACCTCGAACCCGACGAACCCAGCGAGCACCAGGATCGCGATCTCGATAACGGTGCTCATGCCGGGCTCCCGGCCGCCTCTCTGGCGCCTTCGTGGACGATCTCCCCGTCTCGGGTGACGCAGGCATCGGCGATCACCTCATCGTCGAAGTCGAGCTTCAGATGTCCTGCGTCGATCATCAGGCCCAGAAGCGCCTGGATGTTGCGAGCGTAGAGCTGAGAGGCGTGCTCGGCCATGGTGGACGGAACGTTCAGCGGCGCGGCGATCTTGACTCCGTGGCGGATGACCAATTGGCCCGGCTCCGACAGCTCGCAGTTGCCCCCCGCCTCGCCCGCCAGGTCGACTATCACCGATCCGGGCTTCATCCCCTCAACGGCCTTCGCGCTGACCAAAATTGGCGCTCTGCGCCCAGGGACGAGCGCCGTCGTGATCACCACATCTACCTTGCCGATGGCCTCGACCATCAACTCTTGCTGGCGGGCCTGCTGCTCTGGCGTGAGTTCTCGTGCGTACCCGCCTGCGCCTTCCATGTCCCCGCCAAGGTCGAACTCCAGAAAGTGTGCGCCGAGAGACTCCACCTGCTCCTTGACGGCGGCGCGCACGTCGAACCCCTGGACGACCGCGCCCAGCCGTCGCGCGGTCGCGAGCGCCTGCAGCCCGGCCACGCCCGCGCCGAGCACCAGCACGGTTGCCGGCCGGATCGTCCCAGCCGCGGTCATCAGCATCGGGAAGAAGCGACCCAGCTCCTGTGCTCCGATCAGCGCTGCTCGATAGCCAGCGACGTTCGATTGACTCGAGAGTGCATCCATCGACTGGGCGCGGGAGATCCGGGGAATGGCCTCCAGGGCAAACGCGGTGATGCGCGCCTGGGCAAGCGCTCGCACGCCTTCGCCGTTAGTGAGCGGCTGC
>DASYAP010000234.1:0-32610 GCA_036501265.1 Solirubrobacteraceae bacterium
AGGCCGGCCACTTCCCGCAGCTTTACGACCCCTTCCGCTTCGCCCGGGTCCTGCGCGACTTCATCGAGACCAGCGAACCCACGAAGCTCGACTTCACGGACGAGGACTTCGACCGGCTGCGCAAGCTGCTTTTGAAAGGGAGCGGGCGGCGCGCTCAGATCCCGCGCGGCACCGGTCCGCGGCGCAGGCGCACACCCGCCGCTGAAGCGGGGCGCTGACGCGCCGTAGGCCCAAAACGGGGTTTCAGACGACCTTCGAGAGCCAGCCTTGTAGGGCGCGCACGAACAGCGGATCGATGGCGTGGACCATGGGCGATTCTCGGTACACGACGCGCGCGCCGGCTTGCTCCAGCGCCTGGTGGGCGGCGCGTCCGAACTCGACAGGGATTACCAGATCCTGAGTGCCGTGGCCGACGGCGACTGGCATCCCCCGCAAGTTTGACCATTCGAGCTCAAAGCCCTCGACGGTGGGAATGAAACCGCTGAACGCAAGCACCCCGGCCGGAACAGGGCGACCACTCCCGAGGACGAGCGCGTACGACATCACGGCCCCCATTGAGAATCCGCCGATCACGGTCCGCGACCAAGGCACGCCGAGCGCAGACGAAAGCGAGGCGGTGAACCGCTGAAGCTTGGCGTACGTGGCGAGGAACGTCTCGCGGTCCGGGTAGCCGACGCGACGCGAGACGTACCAGTGAAAGCCGCCCGGAGGAAGCGCGAGCGGCGCCCTCGGAGCGACGCCCACCAGCCTCCGTCCAGGGTCGAGCGCGTCGAACAGCGGCAGAAGGTCAAACTCGTCGGCGCCTCGTCCGTGCATCAGGACGAGCGCGCCCTCTGGCTCAGCGGCGGCGGGCCGCAACTGGTGTTCGAGCAGATCGAGGTCGCTCAAGGATGTCGGCGCCGGGTGTCCCAGCCGGCTAGCTGTAGGGATCCTTCGGCGAGCGGTAATCCGATAGCGACGGACGTGAGCGCTCGACCAGGCGCTCGATGGCGTCCGCCAGGTGGACGGGGGCGATGTTGTAATCGCCGTTTGCCACCCGGATGCGGTGGGCCTCGAGCAGCACGTCGGCGTGGGTTTGGCCCGCCGGCGGCTCGAAGCGGTAGGACGCAAGCTCGATCAACAAGCCCAGCGGGTCCTCGAAATAGATCGAGTCCATGAATCCCCGGTCCTTGACACCGCTATGCCCGATACCGCGTTCGTCGAGACGTCCCACCGTCTCGGCGAAGGTGGCTGCAGAGACCGCGAAGGCAAGGTGGTGGACGCATCCCACGTCTGTCGAGGTACGCCCGGGATCTGGACGGCGATCCTCGTTTGTGAACACCGTAATCAGGCGCCCGTCGCCGGGATCGAAGTAGAGATGGCTTTCGGATGGGTTGTCGAGGTTGGGCTGCTCGAAGACGAACGGCATTCCCAAAAGCCCTTCCCAGAACTCGATCGAGGTCTCTCTGTCGGCTCCCACGAGCGTGATGTGGTGGGCTCCTTGAGTCTGAATCCTGCGCATCGGGTGACCCACCCTAGCCGACGCCAGGTGAAGCGCCGAGAAAACACTCTGGGTGCCCACCCTAGAAACTCTGGGGTGCCCACCCTAGTGCGGGATTCGCCGTGAGGACGGATAATGGTGCGATAAGAAAGCTGACGGCGACCCTGCAGGGGCAAGCAGGTTGGGGCGCATGCCGACGGCTATTGCGCGGCACGGGGGTGAGAGCGTCTCGGGGCGGAGGCGCTCTCTCGCCGCGACGGTAAAAGCCCTAATGACTACTTGACGGACGCTCGGCGGCCTCCAACGGCCGCTCGTAGATGCGATAGCGCTTGACGATCCGACCCGTGAGCGCCTCCATCGCGCGGTTCATCGTCTCGTTGGTTTCGAGGATCCACCCAGTCTCTACACGCGTGAACTGGCGGCGGAAGACCGAGTCCCACACATCTCGGTAGAGCGCCGCAGCCACACCGGTGTGCTGGTAAGCGGGCCTCACGCCGAGCGCGAACACCCGCGCCTCGTCGATCCTTCGCCTCGTCGTTAGGGCCTTTACCCACCCCAGCGGCAACAGCCGGCCGTTGAGCTCAGCCAGGACCTTGTTGTAGTCAGGAAGCGAAAGCGACACGCCGGCGACCTCGCCGTCGGCGGTCTCGGCCACGCACGCGAAGTCCTCGTCCAAGATCGGTTTGAGCTCCTTGGCCATGTGCTTGAGCTCGGCGTCGGTGAGGGGCACGAAGCCCCAGTTGTGCGACCAGGCTTCGTTATAGACGTCCATGAAGCGCCGGATTTCCATCTCGAAGTTGCGCCGCCGCATCCGCCTCAGCCGGATCCCGTGCTCCGGCTCCAGGCGGTCAGCGAGCTCGTCGATGACCGGCAGCATCTTGTCGCGGTCGTCGGCCATGATCTCCCACTTGTAGAGGTCCATGGCCTTGGTAAGTCCATGGCCCTCGAGCAGCTCGCGATAGTAAGGGTGATGCCAGTTCTCCAGGATCTGGGGCGCAAGCTCGTGACCCTCCACGAGCACTCCGCACTCGTGGTTGGTGGTGAAGTCGAACGGGCCGAGCATCCGATCACGATCCCGTTCGCGCAGCCAGCCCTCCGCGGTGTCGAGCAGCGCGCTCGCCGTGCCGGCGTCCCGCTCGGACTCGAAGAAGCCAAACAGGCCCCAGCGGTTGTGCTGGACCTCATTCAGCCGGTGATCGATGTGCGCGCTGATCCGGCCCACGGGCTGACCGTCGCGCCACGCGAGGAAGTACTCCGCTTCGGCGTGCTCGAAGAACGGGTTGCGACTGCGGTCGATGTGCCGCCTTCGCTCCGACAACAAGGGCGGGACCCAGTTCGCCTGCCCTTGGTACAGCCGCCACGGCAGGCGAATGAACGTCTCGCGCTCTCGGCGACTGCGGACGGGCCGGATGTCCGGCTGCGATACCGTCGCCTGGGGCGCGGTTGTCGAACGCTCGTCGTGCTGCTGAGAGGCCTGCCGCTCCTGCACCTGCTTCACCTCCGCTCCCCGCGAGAAACCGGTTGCTGATCGACAACTGCACAAGACGTTATACAACTCGGCCGATGCATGATCGCCTGCGCGAAGCGAATAGCTGGCGGAGTCTTATCTGGGAATTGGCCAGTTTCGAGCGACCGTCGGCCTCCGAAGGCGAACGGCGGGCGGCCGAATCGATCGCCGCGCGCCTGCGGGAGCACGGCGCGCAGGCGCGAGTCGAGGAGGAGCGAGCCTACGGCGGCTACTGGTGGCCGCTGATGCTGGCCAACCTGCTCGCGGCAGGTGGTGCGCTCGCCGCGCGCCGCGGCACTTTGCGCGCCAGGTCTCTGGGAGCGGTGGCCGCCGCAATCGGCGCGGCCGCGGTCTGGGACGAGGTCTCGGGCGGAAGCCTCTGGTTTCGCCGCGCTCTCATGCCCCACCGCAGCACCTGGAATGTGGTGGCCGACGCCGGCGATCTGGAGGCTCGGCGAACGGTCGTCCTGATCGCCCACCATGACGCGGCGCACAGCGGTCTGGTCTTTCACCCCGCCCTGCCGCGCGCCGCAGCCCGTCTTGCACCCAGGCTGCACGAGCGCTCGAGCCATACCGTTCCCATTCTCTACGCGGTCTGGCTCGGGCCGGTGCTGGTATGCGCTGGTGCGCTCATTGGCGCTTCGCGGATGGTCCGTGCCGGGGCGCTCCTGGCGCTAGGCGCGAGTGGAGCGCTCTTGAACATCGGGCTCTCGTCCGTCGTCCCGGGCGCCAACGACAACCTCAGTGCGGTCGGCGTGTTGTTGGCCGTCGCCGAGTACCTCTCGGAGAGTCCCCTGAAGGGATTACGGGTGCTGCTGGTCTCGACTGGCGCCGAGGAGTCCTTGATGGAGGGCATGCGCGGATTCGCGCGCCGTCACTTCCCCCAACTCGATCCGGCCGAGACCGAGCTGGTCTGTCTCGAGTGCGTCGGAAGCCCATACCTGGCGGTACTCGAAGGCGAGGGGATGCTCCGCATGCGGGACTATCCGGTGCAGATGCGCGAGGCACTGGCGGCCGCGGCCCGAACCGCTCGGGTGCCGATAAGGCGCGGGCTGAGGACCGTGGCCTCCACCGACGCGCTGATCCCACTTCGAGCCGGTTATCGCGTGGGGACCCTTGCTTCGGTCGACTACACCAAGTTCCCACTCAACTACCACTGGCGCACTGACACGCCCGATCTGCTGCACTGGGAGACCATCGAGCACGCGATCGCAGTCTGCATCGAGTTCTTGCGTGCACGCGCCGCGAGGGATACGCTGTCTGAAGGAGGTAATGATTGAAGGTCGTTCGAAGGCAGCGTTTCTTCTTCAATCTCGGCGCCCTCGGTGGAGCGGGGATCCTGATCCTTGCCGCGGCCGCGTTTGGACCGGGTGCCGTAAAGGGCGTTGGGCTCGGGATCGGAATCGCCAGCTGCTCGCTCTCTCTGCTTTTCGTCGCGTGGCTCGTCCACCAGCGCCATCTGGCCGGCTACTTCGAGTTTCAGATCCTCGGGCGAGGACTGGGACTGTGGTCAGTGCTGGCCGGGGGGATGGCCAGCGTGGCCATCTGGCAGATCGTCGGCGTCGCCGTGTTCACCCCGCACGTCAGCCGCTGGCTGACCCTCGCCAACGGCCTTTTGCTCGCAGCGCTGGCGTGCGCCGGCCTGATCGCGCATGAGATCTGCACAGAGCGGGTCGTCCACGTCGTGGAGGTCGTGGAGCGGCCCGGCGACTAGCGCGGCCGGGGGAACTCGCAAGCCTACGGCCCCCTAGAGGTAGTCGTAGCCCGGGACCGTCATAAATTCGAGCAGCTCTTCCGAGAGAGCGACTTGCTCGAAGAGCGTCCGGGTTTCCGCTGGGCGTCCCCCGCGCCACACGTCCTCCCCCACCTCATGGCGGATCGTGGCGGTTTCCTCATCAAGGATCTGTCTGACGAGCTCCGGGGTGACCCGGCGGCCATCCTCGAGCTGTGCGCCGTGGTGGACCCACTGCCAGATCTGCGTGCGCGAGATCTCCGCCGTTGCGGCGTCCTCCATCAACGAGTTGATCGCCGCTGCGCCCCGCCCGGTGAGCCAGAACGAGAGGTACTGGAAGCCAACGTTTACGTTGGCGCGGAGACCGCCCTCGGTGATCGCACCTGGAGTGGAGCCAAGATCGAGGAGCTCTGCGGATGACACATGGACGTCGTCTCGGCGCCGGTGCAACTGGTTGTCTGCGCCCTCGAGGCCACGCTCGAAGACGTCGTGAACCACCGGCACGAGGTCCGGGTGAGCCACCCAGCTGCCGTCATACCCCTGAGACAGTTCGCGCTCCTTGTCGGCCCGCACGCCCTCGAGCGCGCGCTGATTCGCCTGCTCGTCCCTGCGGGAGGGGATCAGCGCAGCCATCCCGCCGATGGCGTGTGCCCCGCGCCGGTGGCAGATCGCCACCAGCAGCTCGGTATAGGCACGCATGAATGGCACCGTCATCTTCACATCGCCGCGGTCGGGGAGGACCATCTCCGGACGGTCGGGGAAGCACTTGATCGCCGAGAAGATGTAATCCCAGCGGCCAGCGTTGAGGCCCGCGCCGTGCTCGCGCAGCTCGAACAGGATCTCCTCCATCTCGAAAGCCGCCGGCAGGGTCTCGATCAGCACAGTTGCCTTCACCGTCCCGCGCGGTATGCCGAAGGCGTCCTCCGAAAAACAAAAGACCTCGTTCCACAGGCGTGCCTCCAGGTGCGACTCGAGCTTGGGCAGATAGAAGTACGGACCCGACCCAGCCCCAAGCAGGAGCCCACCGCAGTGAAAGAAGTACAGCCCAAAGTCGAACAGTGCCCCGGCCACTGGCTCTGAGTCGACGAGCAGGTGGCGCTCGGGCAGATGCCAGCCGCGCGGACGTACCAGCAAGGTCGCTGGTTCGGGCTCGAGCGCATACTGGCGCCCGTCTGCCGAGTCGTACCTGATAGTTCCCTCGATCGCGTCGCGCAGGTTGACATGGCCCGTGACCATGTTGTCCCAGGTGGGGGAATTTGCGTCTTCAAAGTCGGCCATGAAACCGTCCGCCCCCGAGTTCAAGGCGTTGATCACCATCTTGCGATCGGTGGGACCGGTTATCTCCACCCAGCGCCTGCACAGATCGGCCGGCCGCGCGGCAACGGACCAGTCGCCCTCGCGGATCTCTTGGGTCTCGGGCAAAAAGTCCAGCAGTTCCCCTTCGTGCAGTCGCCGGCGGCGCTGCGCCCGGCGCTCCAGCAGTTCTGCCCGGCGGCCGCCGAAGCGGTGCTGCAGCTCCGCCACGAACTCCAGGGCAGCGGCACTGAGCACCTCGTCAAACCGTTGGTGAACGGCTCCCCGTAGCTCTATGTCGGCAGGCACCGCGATCTATTCATCCTTACACTCCTGCGCCACTCTAAACGGCATGGCTGAGCGAGCAGCGATAGTGACGGGCGCCTCGAGCGGGATCGGACTGGCGATCGCGCGCGCTCTGCTGGACGAGGGCTATGCGATCACCGCCGTCTCGCGGCGGCCCGAGAAGCTCGCCGCCACGGTGGATGAGCTAGGCGGCGCGGGCGGGGAGATCGAGCAGGTTGCGGGCGATGTCGCCTCGGAGGAGGTGGTGCGCGCGGCTGTCTCCGCGCATCGCGAACGCTTTGGCCGCCTGGACGTGCTTGTCAACAGCGCCGGCGTAGGGATCGGACAGGCGGTCTCGGACCTTGAGGCCAAATCCGTCGACATGCAGCTCGGAGTCAACCTACGCGCGACGATCCTGTTCTACCGGGAATGTGCCGAGCTGCTCAAGGCCGCAGGGCAGGAGCATCACAACGCGCTCGTGGTCAACATGTCCTCGATCGCCGGAAAGTCCGGCCAGCCCTGGCTATCGGTTTACTCGGCCACGAAGCACGCAGTGATCGGGTTCACCCAGGCCATGAACAAGGAGCTTTCCTCTTTCGGGGTCAAGTCGTGCGCGCTGTGTCCCGCCTTCGTCGACACGGCGATGACGGACTTCGTCAAGGGCACCGTCCCGCCCGAGCAGATGATTCGCTCCGAGGACATCGCCGAGGCGGTAAGGATGCTGCTGCGGGTCTCCCGTTGGTGCCTGATTCCCGAGATCGTCTTCCAGCGCTTGGGCGAGACGGGCGCCTGAGCCAAGCCCAGCGGTGCGGACGGCGCGGGACACCAGGACAACGCGACTGCCCGACTGAAACGGGACTTTCGACGCCATGAAGCTCGGAGTGCACATTGGTTACTGGGGGCTAGGAATGAGTTCCTCCGACCAGCTCGAGGTTGTCCAGGAGGCCGAGCGGCTCGAGTACGACTCGGTGTGGACCGCCGAGGCATATGGCTCAGACGCGGCTACCGTGCTGGCGTGGCTGGCAGCCCAGACCGCACGCATTCGCCTCGGGTCGGCGATCTTCCAGATGCCCGGGCGCACGGCTGCAATGACCGCAATGACCGCCGCGACGATCGACCAGCTCTCGGGCGGGCGGATGATGCTCGGGATCGGTTCCTCGGGCCCTCAGGTCGCCGAGGGCTGGCACGGGCAGCGTTTCGCACGGCAGCTACAGCGCACGCGCGAGTACATCGGTGTCGTGCGCATGGCGCTGGCCCGCGAGCGGGTCTCCTTCGCGGGCGAGACGATCGAGCTCCCTCTCCCCGACGGACCGGGCAAAGCGCTGAAGCTGACAATCGCGCCCGCCCAGGAGCACATCCCCATCTACCTAGCGGCTATCGGGCCGAGGAACACCGAGCTGGCCGGAGAGATCGCCGACGGCTGGATCCCCACCTTCTTCTCGCCGGCGCACGTCACCGAGCTGCGGTCGTTGCTCGAAGAGGGCGCCGCGCGATCGGAACGCACGCTCCAAGGATTCGACATCGCCCCGACCGTGAACGCCTTCGTCTCCGACGACACCGAGCTGGCACGCAACGTGATGCGTCCGGTGCTGGCGCTCTACGTAGGCGGTATGGGGTCGCGCACGCAAAACTTCTACAACCAGCTCGTCCAGCGGTACGGCTTCGAGCAAGCCGCCGCCGAGATCCAAGAGCTGTACCTCGATGGAAAAAGAGAAGAAGCCGCCGCGGCGATTCCCGACGAGCTGATTGATCTCGTTTCGCTTTGCGGCCCTCGAGAGGCCGTGCGAGAGCGCATCGCCGCCTTCCGCGAGGCCGGCGTAGGGACGCTGATGATCACGCCCATGGCCTTTACCACGCAGGAGCGCGTCGCCCAACTCCGTGCCATCGCCGAACTCGCGGGCTGACATGGGGCGGGCGTCTGGGCGCGCGGCGCAGGTGGGTCAGCGGTCCGGGTCCCACCGCCCGGCTGAGGTGGGTCAGCGGCCCGGGTCCGACCGCCCGCGGCTTCGTCTGTTCCTGGCCGCCTTCGGCGATCCGGGCCACGCCTTTCCCATGCTCGCGCTGGGAGAGCGGCTGGTAGAGCGGGGCCACGAGGTGACCATCGAAACGTGGGAGCGGTGGCGCCAGTACGTCGAACCCACCGGCATGGGATTTGTGCCCGCGCCCGAGTATCCGGTCTTTCCCACGCGCGAGCAGCCGGTCAAGCCCTACGAAGCCGTTGTTTATGCCGCTCCGATGACTCGGCGAGCGCTTGCCGAGACCCGCCCGGACGTTGTTGTGCACGACATCCTGACGCTGGCCCCCGCGCTTGCCGCCGAGCTCGAGGGGCTACCGGTGGCGACGCTCGTGCCCCATGTCTACCCGGTCACCGCGCACGGGCTGCCGCCATACGCTCTGGGGGCCCGCCTCCCCCGCACCGCGTGCGGTCGCGCCGTATGGCGGGCCCTCGCGCGGCCTGTCGGGCGGGGGGTCGAGCGAGGGCGCCGCGAGCTCAACGACACGCGTATTCGCTTGGGACTCGAGCCGCTCGAGCGGCCGTACGGCGGGATCAGCGACCAACTCACCGTTGTGGGCACTATGCCCCAGCTCGAGTATCCGCGCACCTGGCCGCCTAACGTCCACGTCGTCGGGC
This sequence comes from Solirubrobacteraceae bacterium, assembly GCA_036501265.1. Classification (GTDB taxonomy): domain Bacteria; phylum Actinomycetota; class Thermoleophilia; order Solirubrobacterales; family Solirubrobacteraceae; genus Palsa-465. The sequence goes on from DASYAP010000234.1 coordinate 8,930, forward strand.
CGCTGGTTTGGGAGCCGCCATACCACGACGTCCAGCCGCCGCGGGGAGAGGACCCGCTGGTGCTGGTCGCGCCTTCCACGGCACACGACCCAGATCACCGGCTTCTGCGTGCGGCGCTTTGCGGTCTAGGCAGCGAGCGCGTCCGCGTGCTAGCCGCGACCAACCGCAGGCCGCTTCGCACAGCGGTCCCGGTTCCCGCCAACGCGCGGCTCGTGGATTGGGTCTCCTACTCGCGCACGATGCCGGCCTGCGCGGCGGTCATCACCCACGCCGGTCACGGCACTCTCGTCCGTGCGCTGACGTCGGGGTGTCCGGTGGTCGCCGTCCCCCATGCCGGCGATATGGCCGAGAACGCGGCCCGCGCGGATTGGGCAAAGGTTGGTGTGCGGCTGCCGTGGCGCCTTCTCTCCCCCACTTCGCTGCGGCTCGCCGTGCGGCGCGCGTTGTCAGAGCCCGATCTGGCCCGCCGGGCGGCCGAAATCGCACGCTGGGCCGCAGTCCACGACGGCAGCACGCGGGCGGCCGAGCTTGTGGAGGCGTTCGCGCGGCCGCGGCAGAGCGCCTCGCGCTCCGCCGCGCAGGCGATCACCGCTCAGTCCACGAAGCAGTAGGAATCGCTCGAGGCGTCTCCGCCTTCTAGTCGCGTTTGATGTACACGGAGCCCGCGGAAGTCGTCGCCGTGGGGGAAGAAGCGTGGGTCGATCTCCATTCCGCCGGACTCGGTATTGGCGTCGATCTTAGCCATCCACTCGCCAACGCCGTTGGGATAGAAGACCTCGTCCCACGCGGCGTACAGCGAGTTCGTGAAGTAGACCCGACGCCCATCGCGGCTTATCTCGACCATCTGCGGCCCGCCCGCGAGTGCCAGATCCGGAGCCGCGGGGTGTGGGGTCTGGCCGGCGATCCCCCCGAGGCGCACAGAGCCAGCCTCTTTGGGGTTGTGCGGATCGGACACGTCGTACTGCTTGAGCTCGCCCGTCCCCCAGCACGAGACATACAGCCAGCGATCGTCGACGGAGAGATCGATGTCGGTGATCAGTGGGGGTACGGCGCCGAACGGCTTGAGCGCTGGCGGCAGCTCGGACTCATCCGCCGGCTCGGCCGGAATCGTGATCACGTTCTTGGCCGCCCACTGGTCGTTCTCCCTGTGCCACAGCCAGACCGAAGCGGAGAGGTCGGCGACGCTGATCACCACGCCCGCGAACCCCCAGAGCTTCTGCGGGTTATGGGCGGGTCTCAGCTCGAGCACCATCTGGTGCTCGTCGCCCAGGTCGATACGCTGGACCAGCCGACCCTCGGACAGGCTCCAGAAGTCCAGGTGGTGGCCGAAGCGCTTGCCTAGAAGGTCCTCCGGGTTCAGGCCGTTCTCGATCATCGCCGGCGTTCCCCACTCGGAGGTGACCGCCACATCGTCGTTGAGGTGCCACCAAACGTCGTATGCGAGGAACTGATCGCCGCGGTCCTTCTCCCACGCGCCGATCACCTCGAAGGTGTCGTGGTCGATCAGAGCCACGCCGCCCGGCCCATCGCCGTCGTTCGTGCCGCCGAGGTTCGACATGAAGATGCCGCCCGGGCCGCAGTGCACCGTGTGCGGGCGCGAGTAACCCGCCTTGCTGGCGAGCTCCTCCGGCTCGATCGTACGCACGATCTGCGGCTGCCGTGGGTCGGGCTTGGTGTCGAGGATGTAGGTGCGCGAGGAGCGGATGCCCGGTACGACCAGGTAGCGGCGCTCAAGAGCACCGTTGTGGCCCTCGTGGCATAGAGCGCTCGAGCAGGCGTTCCAGCCGAAGTGGTGCAACTCGTTGCCGGCGGTCGGCAGCTCCGACCACCCGACCACCTGGCCGTAGCTCGACGAGCTCAGGTCGCAGTCGACCACTGCCATCGCGTCGTGCTTGACGCCTTGGGGGTCGAACGCGGCTACGTAGGCGAGCTTCTCACCGGGAGCCGCGATCGCGGCGCCGGGCGAACGGTAGAACGTGGGGTCTGCGGTATCGGGCATTTTCTCTCCTATTTCTCCGACAACTCATGATTGCGCACATACTCAATCAGTTTTCTGTCATTAGATTCGACCAAGTCCATCGGCTCCCCTGAGCAGCTGCACAGCTCGAGCAGGATCCGCTCCGGCCCAAGCTCAACCGCGCGCCACGTGGCCCCGTGTAGCTCCCAGTCCTCGAGTTCGGGAAGCCGGAACGATGACCTCAAGTTACCCCACTCCCGACCTGGCCGCCGGCGTGGGCCGGGTGGACCTGCGCCCATTCGGCGATCCGCTTTGAGCCCTGCACGACCGTCCCGTCGTCGCCCACCATGACCGGGACCCAGTAGTTGCCCGTCAACCGTTTGACCTCGCGCCGGCCGGGCGTGAAATTGAAGATGCCGGGAAGCGGGCCGAGGCCGTACGAGCGAACAACCTCTGGAACGTAGCCTGCGTCTCTGAGCGCTTCGTACGCCACTCCGCACGGGTGCGTGCGCGGGCCGGCCTTTCTCCAGGTGCCGTAGCAGACGTAGAGCTTCACGATGCGAGTCCTCGCTGTCGAGGAGAGCTCCGGGGGTGGGACTCGAACCCACAACCTAACGGTTAACAGCCGTTCGCTCTGCCATTGAGCTACCCCGGAGTAATCCGCTCTTGCTACCCGGGATCGTCCGCTTGCTCGGAGCCCGTCAGCGAGGGCAACTCTAGCGGCAGTTGAGCGGTGCCCGCCTCAACCTCAACGTGGCAGTTCCCGCAAAGCAGAACGCATTTTTCGGCCTCAGCACGGAGTACGTCAATCGAATATGTGGCTCCGCGTCCACTGACATCCATTCGCTTGAGCGACGGGTCGGGGTGGTGGAACTGCAGCGCGCGGACCGTCGCCCCCTACATCGGCCTTTCCAACTTCGCGTCGAGCTCCTGGATCGCGGCGCGGACCGCCTCTTTTTCGCGCGCAAGCCCTTGGACGTCGCGCCCCCCGTCGGCCTGGCGTGGCGAACGCCCGCCCGCGACCGACGACGTCGTGAGTGCCCGCCGGATCGCGCGTTCCAGACGGGCCCGCTCGAGGTACAGCCGCTGCTGCTCGACATGCTCGGGGCGGACGGTGCCGGCCTGTCCGGCGCGCTTGACGAGGTCCGCGACGGTCCGCGCCAGTTCGTCGTCATCGGGCGGCAACCCACCAAGCGGATGGTCAAGCCGGCCCGAGAGATGCTTGGCCGCGCTCCGCAGACGCGCGCTCGTGATGTGCTCGTCGAGATCGATCGCTTCAAGCGCCTGCTCACCGGCGGATGGCAGCGCGAGGCACAGCGCCAGGAAGGCCCGCTCGCCGCGCACCGCGGGATCCACCGACTCCAGCCTGCTCGCGGTCGCCGAACGGGACCGCTCGGTTCGAGCCGGTCGTTCTGGGCGCCCCAAAAGCTCCGCGAGTTGATCGGATCTGAGCGAGAGCAGCCCGGCGACGCGTCGGCCGAGCTCGTCTCGACGCAGGCCCTGTGGGATCGCCGCAAAGATGGGACGGAGTTCGCGCATCGCATGATCGCGCCCCTCCGCGCTGCGGACGTCCGGGCGCTCCACTATCCGCTGCACTTGGAAGTCGGCGAACGGAATCGCTCGCTGCACGCGGTCACGCAGAGCGTCGGCGCCTTCAAGACCGACCAAGTCCGCCGGGTCGTGGCCCGCCGGCAGCGGGACCACGCGCAGTTCGAGCTTGCGCGCTCCGGCAAGTGACGCGGCGCGAACCATGGCCTCCTGGCCCGCCGTATCGGCATCCAGGCAAAGAATCAACACCGGAGCGATCTTCTGTAGCGCCCCGACCTGCTCCTCGGTCAAAGAGGTGCCCATGATGCCGAGCGCATTGTTCAGGCCGGCCTCGTGCAGCGCCAGGACGTCGGTGTACCCCTCAGCCAGGATCACTTCCCCCGCGCGCGCCGCGGCAGCGCGTGCGACGTCCACCCCGTAAAGCATCTCGCGCTTGTGGTAGAGCTCGCCCTCCGCCGTGTTGAGGTACTTGGGTGGTTGGTTTTCGCGCATGGCCCGGGCGCCGAAACCCACCGCGCGGCCGCGCAAGTCGGCGCACGGAAACATGATCCGGGCCCGGAAGCGGTCATAGATCCGCCCCGGTGCGGACCGTGAGCGCTGGGCAAGCCCCGCCGCGATCAGCTCGTCATCGGAGAAACCCGCGCCACGAGAGGCGACGAGGATCCGGTCCCACGCGCTGGGCGAGAAGCCGACCCTGAACTTGCGGAGGATCTGTTCGGAAAGCCCCCTCCCCACGAGATATTCGCGCGCCGTAGCGGACTCGCGGGCCTCCCATAGATAACGGGCGTAGTAGGCGGTGGCACGTTCCATCAGCGTGTACAGACGCTCGCGTCTGCTCCGACGGGCTTGCGCCTGCGGGTCCTCGCGCTCGGTCTGCAGCTGGACACCGGAGCGCTTTGCAAGCATCTCGAGCGCCGCGCTGAAATCGACACCCTCGATCTCCATCACGAACGTGAACGCGTTGCCGGACGCCTGACACCCGAAGCAGTAGTAGAGCTTCTCGTCGGGCGAGACGTGAAACGAGGGCGTGCGCTCGTCGTGGAACGGACACAGCCCGAAGTAGCTATTGACGCCGTGGCGGCGCAGCTCGGTGCGCGACGAGACGAGCGACACCATATCGACGGCGTCGAGCACGCGGTCCCGGGAATCCGAGGTGTATCGCGTCACCGCGAGTCGGAGGAGTCGGGAGTCACCTCAGACCCAGGATCACGGCGCAAACGCCACCGGAACGCTGAGCGCCTCGAACGCTCGGACGCAGTAGCGGTCGGTCATGCCGGCGAGGTAATCGGTCACTCGCTGCTGCACTGGGCCGTCGGGAATCGTGTCGGGGATCTCGTTCGGCGTCGCGCAGTAGTGGTCGAACAGGGAGCGGACCACGAGCTCTATCTTGGCGTGCTCGCGTCGCGCCTCGGCACCGAGGTAGACACGCTCGAACATGAAGTCGCGCAGCACCGCCATCGCCTCGGCGGCCGCCTCGCCCTGGACGATTTCACCGGCCGGCTCGGAGTGCTCGACCAGGTCGTGGACGAGCGCGTCGATCCTCCGCGGACCCGTCTTACCGAGCACCTCGATCGCGTCATCAGGCAGGTCCGCGGCCGTGATCACGCCCGCCCGCACGGCGTCGTCGATGTCGTGGTTGATGTAGGTCATCCGGTCGGCGTAGCGGACGATCGCGCCCTCTAGCGTCGACGGCGGCTCGGCGCGCCAGGAGTGGTGCAGGATGCCCTCCCGCACCGGCGTGCAGAGATTGAGGCCGCGGCCGTCGCGCTCGAGCACGTCGACCACCCGCAGCGAGTGCTCGTTGTGCCGGAACGCTTGTCCGAAACGCTCACTCAGGCAGCGGTCGAGCGCCTCTTCGCCGATATGGCCAAACGGAGGATGGCCCAGGTCATGGCCCATGCCGATCGCCTCCGCCAGGTCCTCGTTGAGGCGCAGGGCCCGCGCGATCGTGCGCGAGACCTGCGTCACCTCGAGCGTGTGCGTGAGGCGCGTGCGGTAGTGGTCACCGACGGGCGAGACGAACACCTGCGTCTTGTACTTGAGCCGGCGAAACGCCTTCGAGTGGACGATTCGGTCGCGGTCGCGCTGAAAGGGCGTCCGCAATCCGCAATCCGGTTCCGGATGCATCCGGCCGGGCGGATAGGAGCGAGCGGCCAAGGGTGAGAGCTCCGCGCCCTCGCTGCGCATGATCCGCTCGGCGAAGCCATCGGCAACCGGCCCGCCGGGGTGGTCATAACTCGCGAACACAATCGAATCCGTCATGACACCGATTCTGACAGCGGACGCAGATCGTCCGCGAACTGCCACATTCCGGTGAGAAGCCCGATACAGTCCGCGCAGCGGGATGTCGCTGCGGCAAGGGACAGCGAAGCCTTATGAAAGACTGCGCCGGTCAGCGCTGCACGCGCTCGCGGGGGTCGCGGCGGTCTGCGGGGCGGCGGTCGTAACAGCTCCCGCGGCCCTCGCGTGGCAACCCGGGCCGGCCAAATACGGCGTGGGCGAGCGCGCCAAGGCGCCGGTGAGGATGCGCGACGGCACCGTCCTGCGCGCGAACGTCTATTACCCGACCGCCAAGGGGACGGGCAAGGAAGCCAAGGGGACCTTCCCGGTGATCCTGTCGCAGACCCCTTACGGAAAAGACGACACCAAGTACGCGGGCTCAAGCAGCCTCGGGGAGCTCTCCGGCTACAACCCCTACCTCGTCCGGCGCGGCTACATCGACGTGGTCGCGGACGTGCGGGGTACCGGGGGCTCGACCGGACAGTGGGGCTTCTTTGACCCGGTGCAAGGGCACGACGGCGCGACGCTGGTGAACTGGGCGGCAAAGCTGCCCCACGCCGACGGCAAGGTGGGGCTCTTCGGCCCTTCCTATATGGGCATCAACCAGTTCGAGACCGCCGCCGACGCCGGGTCGCGACACGTCAAAGCGTTGTTCCCGATCATCGCGGGCAACGACATCTACCGCGACACCGCCTTCGCGGGCGGCTTTCCCGACATCGAGTTTGGGCGTTCTATCTCGGCCTGACCGCCGCGCTGAACCTGGTGTTGCCGTTTGAGGAGCACAACCAGAACCTGCCCCAAGCACTCGCCGACCACGTCCGCGACCTCAAGAGCTTCGACATCAACCTGCTCGAGAGCATCGAGACGGGAGCTCCGCGCGCCTACGACCAGAGCTACTGGCAGGCCCGCAATCCCGTCAGATACATCAAGCAGATCGTCTTAGACCACATTCCCGCTTTTCTAATCGGCGGCTGGTATGACCTGTTCCAACGCGGCGAGCTGCTCAACTACTCGAGTTTCCAGAACGCTTTCGACCACCGGCCGCTGCTCGCGCCGATGAGCAGAACCCAGGGCGTTACGCCGCGCTACCAGCTAATCCAGGGCCCTTGGTATCACGTCACCGCCGGACAGGGACTCGACTACCACGGTCTCGACATGAACGGCGTGGCGCTCGCATGGTTCGACCACTGGCTCAAGGGCTCAAATACCGGCATCGCGGCGACAAAAAGTCCCCTTCACCTCGAGGATCTCTCCAGCGCAAAGTGGTACAGCGCATCCCGCTATCCGCTGAACCAGGCCGCTCCCACGACGTACTACCTGCATTCGGGCGGCAAGCTGGCTCGGTCCAAGCCGCCGGCCGTTTCCACGCCCGACAAGCTCGTCTTCACAGGGCTGGAAATCCCCTGCTCGCAGGCCGCGGACCAGTGGGGAGCTGGACTACCGCAGCTGGTGCTCGACTATTTCCACCGCAGCGATCCCTGCGTAACCAACGACCATGTCTCTCCTCTTGGCCCGGGCACCCAGAACTACCTGACTACACGGCTCAAGCGGCCCACCACGCTGGCCGGACCGATCGGAGCGACGCTCTACGCGACCTCGACCAGTGCGGATACCGAATGGGTGGTCCATGTGTGGGACGTCGCACCGAATGGAGGCGCGCGGTCCTTGACCGAGGGATTGCTCGAGGGCAACCAGCGCGCGCTCGACACCGCACGCACCTGGTATGGGCCGGGCCGGCTGCCGCTGCTTCCCTATCACCCGTACACGAAGTCGGCGCAGCATCCGGTCGTTCCCGGCCAGCTCACCCGCTACGACGTCGAGATCTTTCCTACTTTCGACACGCTCGCGCGCGGCCACCGGCTGCGCATCACAATCGAGACGGCGGACTTCCCCCACGCTCTGCCATCGGTCACGCAGGCACCGGGGCTAGTGGGCGGCATCTACGAGCTCGAGCATTCGCGCCCGGCCCCCTCTAGCGTCGAGCTCCCTCTGATCCCTGGGACACGGGGACTCAGCCCGATCGCGAAAACGCCGCTTCCCTGAGCACCCCCACGAGCGGCCGCAGCCGGACGTGGGCGTGATGGTCGGCGGTCTGAAGGATCGCCCTCTCCACCTGTCGCAAAACCAGATCCGACGCCACCGGCGCGTCCATAAGCGGGCTGCCCAGCGCCGAAACCAAAAACCCGTATGCGTCCGCGTCGAGCGGGAACCCCGCGGCTTCACACGACCCACACACGACGCCGCCGTCGGCGGCCGAGAACCCCGAGAGATGTTCGCGCGTGCCGCAGGACGCGCAGGCGCCCAGCTGAGGCACGATCCCCGCGGCGAGCAGCAGCTTGAGACGAAACGCGAGGCCATTCGCAGAGCCGACTCGAGCGGGGTCGGCGCTCGCCAGCGCGAGCTCCACCAACAAAAGCCGGAAGACGTCCGGGTGGGGTTCCTCGGTCTCGAAGAGCCGCGACACGGCGTCGCAGGCGTGCGCCGCGGCTGCCAGAGTGTGGGCGTGGTCGCGCAGGCCTGCATGGGTCTCGATCGTGTCCACGCCCGTGACCGTGTGAAGCTCTCCCCTACCTTCGTGGAGGACCATGCGTACGTGGAAGAAGGGCTCAAGCCGGGCTCCAAAGCGGCTCCGGGCACGGCGGACGCCCTTGGCGATCGCGGCTAAGCGACCGCGATCCGGGGTATACAGATGCAGGATCCGATCGGCCTCGCCGTATCGAATCGAGCGCAGCACGACGGCCTCGGTCGTCAGCGGCGCCGGCACGATCCCCCCCCAGGCAAACGCGAGTCGAACCGTCCAACCGCTCCTAGACTGAATGAACCAATGCAGCCCGTGATGCTGTACACGACGGACCGGTGTGGCTCCTGCGTCGGCGCCAAGAAGTTGCTGGAAAAGCGCGGCATCGGATACGAAGAGATCAATTTGGCACGCGATCCGGACGGTCGCGCACAGCTTCAGCGCCTCACGGGCATGTTCACGTTTCCCCAGGTCGTGGTCGACGAGCGGGCGATCGGAGGTTTCACCGAGCTGCTGGCGGCCGACCGTGAGGGCCGGCTCGCCGAACTGCTAAGAGCCGAAGCGGCCTGAGGTCATACCGCGGACGCGCGGTCGCGTCTGACAGCGTTCGCACACGTAGGTTCCCCGGCCGGCCACAACCAGCTTGACGACGTTCGCACCGCACCGCGGGCACGGCTCGCCCGCCCGGCGGTGGATCAGAAACTGGTTCTGGAAGGCGCCGCGAGCGCCGTCGACGTGGCGAAAGTCGTCGATCGAGGCGCCCTTGGCGTCGATCCCCGCCCGCAGCGCGGCCTCGATCCCGTCACGCAGCCGCTCGAGATCCGCCCTGCGCAGCCGCCCGGCTGGCCGTAGCGGGTGGATTCGGGCGCGGAAGAGAGCCTCGTCGGCATATATGTTGCCCACCCCCGCGATCCGCTTCTGGTCGAGCACAAACGCCTTGATGGGGGTCCTCCTCCCGCGGGTGAGCTGGAAGAGGTGGGCGGCGGTGAACTCGTCAGTGAAGGGCTCGATCCCTAGGCGAGCCGCGAGATAGGCGTCACGGGCTGGGCCGCCGTAGACCAGAAGACCGGTCCCGAAGCGGCGGGGGTCGTCGAACACCAGCCGGTGGCCGGAGTCAAGCTCGAAGCGCACCCGCGCATGCAGAGGCTCGGGGTCTGGATCAAACAGGACGGCCCCGGTCATGCGCAGGTGGGTGATCAGGTGGCGATCGCCCGAGAGCTGCCACACGAGGTATTTCCCCGAGCGCCACAGCCGCTCGATCACCCCTCCGCGCAGCTCCTCGGCCACCGCCTCCGGCGCCTCGGGCATCGTCCAGCGGGGATCGAGGACCTCGGCGGCGACGATCGTCCGACCCTCCACGTGCGGAACGAGTTGGCGCCGGATCGTCTCGACCTCAGGCAGCTCGGGCATCGAGCTCCTCAGTGCCACTTACGAATGGCTCGCCGGGGAGCTCGGACGTGGCGCGACCAGCCAGCCACCAGAGCGCGCTCGCGCCCACATCGGCCAGCGGACCGTCGTGGCGGCGAGGACGCTGGGCGCCGAAGCAAGCCAGCAGCGGGGCGTACTCGCGCGTGTGATCGGTGTGGGAGGCGGTGGGGTCGCACCCATGGTCGGCCGTGAGCACCAGCAGGTCTTCGGGGCCCATCAGCGCGAGCCACTCCCCAACGGCCGCGTCGATCTTGCGCAAAGCAGCGTGGAAACCGACCACGTCGTGACGGTGGCCGTAGACCTGGTCTGTCTCGATCAGGTTGGTGAACACGAGGCCGCAGCGGAGGCTTCGCACCAGCTCGGCGGTGTGGCGCAGCGCGGTCTCGTTCGTAGGCCCTGGATGCTGGACATCGATGCCGAGCCCACAGAACAGCTCGCCCGCTTTGCCCACCGCGTGCACTTCGAGACCCGAGTCGTGGAGCTCTTGTAGGTAGCTGCGGGCCGGCGGGCGGATGGAGAAGTCGCGACGTCCATCGGTGCGATGGAATGCTCCGGCGGCACCGGTGAACGGCCGCGCGATAACCCGCCCCACCGCGTGCTGGGGCGGGAGCGAGGCTCGCACGCGGCGGCAGATCGCGTAGAGCTCCTCTGGTCCGATCAGGTCGACGTGGGCGGCGATCTGGAGAACCGAGTCCTGGCTCGTGTAGACGATCAACTCGCCCCCCTCCAGGTGGCGCGCGCCGAATTCCTCGATCGCCTGGATGCCGTTACGGGCGCTGTTGCAGATCACGCCGCGGCCGCTGGCCGCCTTGACCAGATCGACCACTTCGGCTGGAAGCCCTTCGGGGTAGGCGGGCAGGGCACCGGGCGCCACGACGCCCATCAGCTCCCAGTGTCCCGCGGTGGAGTCCTTGCCGGGTCCGAGCGGATGGAGCCGCCCGTGCAAGACCGGCTGGGGAGCAGGCGTTACCCCCTCGAGGGGCAGGATCGAGCCCAGTCCCAGCCGCGACAACGTGGGCAGACGGAGCCCGCCGACCGCGCTCGCGAGGTGGGCGAGGGTGTTGGCGCCACGATCGCCATACGCCTCGGCATCAGGGAGCTCCCCGACGCCACAGGCGTCCAGCACGATCACGAAGGCACGCTTCACAACCAGATTCTTTCAACGGGGGCGCACACTTGGGGATTTCGAAGGCTATGCCTTCGTTTCTTCCAAGTGACCCGCCCCGAGCGGCGCACACGTGCGCCGGCCATATACACATTTCGGGCGGGTCTAGTCCTCGCCGTCCCAGTAGTCGAGCCGCTCGAGCCGCGCGATCACCCCCACCCCGCCGAAGTTGATCTTGTTCGAGCGCGGGTAGTAGCAGACGTCGGCAGGCTCCCTGGTTCCGAACGCCAAGAGCTCGAGCCCGCCCTGGCCGGCCCTGAACACGTGCGCCACCCTCGTGGCCGGTGGGCGCGAGACCACATGGCCGGGGCGCACCGGGAACTCCTCCTCGCCCAGCACCAGCGTGCCGTCGCCGCCGAGCATCACGAAGATCTCCTCCTCGAGCGAGTGGCAATGCGGGGGCGCCGACTCCTTGCCGGGCTTGACCTGTACGTGCTGAAGGCCGATCGTGACCGAGCCGGCAGCGAGACCAAGGTTGCGACGGACGCGCGATACGCGCGGGCGAGTCACCTCTTGCGGCTCCACCCGCTCGAGGTTGACGACGGTGTGCGGTCGCGGCCCGGGCTCGGGTGAGAGCTCGGGCGGACCGACCCGCGACTCCAGGACGTGCTGAGCCGGGGCGCCTTCGATCACCCCGGGCTCGGAGCGCACCATCCGCCGGCCGACCAGCGACATTCCCAACCGCGGAAAGCCCACCGCCTCGTCCCAACGCCGCAGGCCGAAGGCGAGCAGGTCAAGGGGCTCGAGCGCGTGCACCGTGTGCGCTCCGGTGTGCGGCAGGTAAACGATGCAATCGCCGGCGCCGATCTCGGCGGTGGCGCCTCTGTGCCAGGAAAGCCCTCTGCCGGACAACACGTAGAAGATCTCCTCCTCGAGGCCGTGCTCGTGGGCTGGTGTCGACCATCCGCTCGCGGGCAGCTCGATGCGGCGCAGGCCCACGCTCACGCACCCCGCCGCCTCGCCCAGCCCGGTCCATCGGCCGCGCACATGCCCCAGCTCGTACTCGCGCGCGCGGGCCTCATCGAAATGGGTGATCCCCATCAGCGCTCGATCTGCGCCCGGGGATGAGCCTCAAAGTAGACCTCCCGCAGTCGCTCCGGCGAGAGGTGCGTATAGATCTGGGTTGTGCCGATGTCGGCGTGACCCAGCATCTCCTGAAGCGAGCGCAAATCGCACCCGCCGGCCAGAAGGTGCGTGGCGAATGTGTGGCGGAGTGTGTGAGGGCTCATCTTGCGCTCCAGCCCAGCGGCGCGCGCATGGCGCTGAATGATCTTGTACAGCCCCTGGCGGGACAGTCCCTCCCCGCGCGCATTGACAAACACCCGTGGCTCGTCGCGCAACCCGACCAGTCCCGGCCTCCCCTTGTCCAGGTACTGCCGCAACGAGCGCAGGGCGGCTGAGCCGATGGGGACGATCCGCTCCTTCGATCCCTTGCCCCGCGTGCGCAGGATGCCGGCGTCGAGGTCGACCTGGGAGCGCTCGAGCGCGATCGCTTCAGAGGCACGCAGGCCACACGCGTACATCGTCTCAAGCAACGCTCGGTCACGCAGGGCCACCGGCGAGGTGCCCTTGGGCTGGCGCAGCAGCGCCTGGACCTCGTCGCGGCTGAGCACTTTCGGGAGCCGGGCACCCAGACGCGGCCCGCGCAGGTCGGTGGTGGGGTCGTGCTCGAGGATCTGCTCGCGCCGCAGTTGACGATAGAAGGAGCGCAGGCAGGCCACCTTGCGCTGCACGGTGGCGGGCGCCGCCGTGGTCCCGTTGCCGCTCTGAATCTCCGACACGAAAGCGCGCAGATCGGCGGTGGTGACGGCGAGCGGGTCAAGGCCGGCGCGGTCGAGGAATGCACCGTACTGCTGGAGGTCGGAGCGGTAGGCCTCCAGCGTGTTGCGCGAGAGCCCTCGCTCGAGCTCCAGGTAGGCGAGGTAGTCGAGCACAAGCTCGGTGAGGCGGCGGGACGGAGGCGTAGCCGTAGTGGTCATAAATCGGTATTCGTGACCACGAACGCGACCCCTCCCGCGAACGATCTCGATTCATCCTCGGATAGCGAAACGGGACTGACATCGTTCGTGCCAACCCGAGAGCTGGGCTACGGGATACTCAAATCAATGCGCTTCTGGTCGCTCTATAGCCAGGGTTTCGCCCGCGTCGGGGCAGCGGTGCCGCGCGTCCGCGTGGCCGAGCCGGACTTCAACGCTCAGCGCACGCTCGAACTTGCCCGGCAGGCCTCGGCGGAGGGCGTGGCGGTCCTCGTCTTCCCCGAGCTCGGGCTGTCGGGGTATTCGATCGACGACCTCCACCACCAGCAGGCGGTGCTCGGGGCGGTCGAGCGGGCGCTTGCAAGGATCGTGGCCGGCAGCACTTCGCTTCTGCCGCTGCTGATCGTGGGCGCGCCGCTGCAAGTTGCGGGCGGGGTGTTCAACGCGGGCGTGGTGATCCACGGCGGCCGGGTGCTCGGAGCCGTCCCCAAGAGCTACCTGCCGGAATACCGCGAGTACTACGAAAAGCGCCAGTTCCGCGCGGCGCGTGACGCCGTCCACGAAGAGGTCGAGCTGCTCGGCGAGAGGGTTCCCTTCGGGTCTGACCTTTTGTTCTCGGCACGCGACCTTGAAGGACTTGTCGTCCACGTCGAGATGTGCGAGGACCTGTGGGTGCCGATCCCGCCCAGCTCATACGGCGCGCTTGCCGGCGCGACCGTGCTCGCCAACCTCTCGGCGAGCAACATCACGGTGGCCAAGGCCGACTACCGCCACCTGCTCGTGGCATCGCAGTCGGGCCGCACGATCTCCGCCTACATCTATACGGCCGCGGGGCTCGGGGAGTCCACCACCGACCTGGCCTGGGATGGGCAAGCCGCGATCTTCGAGAACGGGGAACTGCTTGCCGAGGCGGAGCGCTTCTCAGACCAGGAGAAGCTCGTCCTGGCGGACGTCGACCTGGATCGGATACTGCAAGACCGGGCTGGTCTGAGCAGCTTCGGCGACAACGTTCACGACCACCGGCGACGCCTGGCGCGGATGCGGACGGTCTCGTTCGAGCTCGGCGTGGCCGCCACCGAGCCTCCGCTCAGACGGCAAATCGAACGCTTCCCCTACGTGCCCGCCGATCCGGTACGGCGCACCGAGCGTTGCGAGGAGGTCTACAACATCCAGGTGCGCGGGCTCCAGACCCGGCTGCTGGCGACGGGGGTCGAAAAAGTGGTCATAGGCGTTTCCGGCGGCCTCGATTCGACGCACGCTTTGACCGTCTGTACCCAGGCGCTTGACCGCTTAGGTCTGCCCCGCAGCAACGTGCTCGCGTACACCATGCCGGGTTTCGCCACCAGCAAGTTGACCCTTTCCAGCGCGCGCAAGCTGATGCAAGCGCTCGATGTCAGCGCCGCAGAGATCGACATCCGCCCGTCGGCGACGCAGATGCTGCGCGACCTCGGCCACCCCGCCGCCCAAGGGGAACCTGCCTACGACGTCACCTACGAGAACGTGCAGGCCGGCGAACGGACCTCTCATCTGTTCCGGCTGGCCAACCACCACGGAGCGCTGGTGGTGGGCACCGGCGACCTCTCCGAGCTAGCGCTGGGGTGGAGCACCTACGGCGTCGGCGACCAGATGTCCCACTACAACGTAAATGCCTCGGTCCCGAAGACGCTGATCCAATTCTTGATCCGCTGGGCGATCGATACGTCGCTGGTGGGCGCCGATGCGGGCGAGGTGCTCGGGTCGGTGCTTGAAACCGAGATCTCACCCGAGCTGGTGCCCGCGGGGAACCCGGGTGTGGCCGCGGGGAACCCGGGTCCCCGCGGCGGCAACCCCTCAAGCGGCGGATCTGACGAACGCGCCGGTCACGGCGGCTCAGGTCCTGAGCAGCGCTCAGAGCAGGTGGTGGGGCCCTTCGAGCTCCAAGACTTCTTCCTCTACTACACGCTGCGCTTCGGCTACCGGCCCAGCAAGGTCGCCTATCTCGCCCACCATGCGTGGCACGATCGCCACCTCGGCGAGTGGCCCGACCTTCTGCCCGAGCAGCGCCGCAACGAGTACGCGCTGGGGGAGATCAAGCACTGGCTGGCCGTGTTCCTGCACCGCTTCTTTGAGCTCAGCCAGTTCAAGCGCTCGGCGATGCCCAACTCGCCCAAGGTCGGCTCCGGGGGCTCGCTCTCGCCGCGGGGCGACTGGCGCGCACCGAGCGACTCATCCTCTGCCGTGTGGCTGCGAGAGCTGGCCGAGAACGTGCCAGACGACTAGCTGCTGGCGATTGTGAGTACCGCCGCGCCCCGGAAGCGGCCCGCGCGCAGGTCCTCCAAAGCGTCATTGGCGGCCCCGAGCGGGTAGGTGTTGATGTGGGTTTGCACCGGTACCCGGGGCGCCAGCTCGAGGAACTCTTCGCCATCGCGCCTGGTCAAGTTGGCCACCGAGCGGATCGTGCGCTCGTGCCAGAGCAGGTCGTAGTCGAAGGTCGGGATCGGACTCATGTGGATGCCCCCGCAGACGACGATGCCCCCCGGCTCCAGCGCGGCCAGCGCGGTCGGCACAAGCGCTCCCGCCGGGGCGAAGATGATGGAGGCCTCGAGCGGCTCCGGCGGCGTCTGTGAGGAGTCGCCGGCCCAGTCGACGCCGAGCTCGCGCGCGAACTGCTGTCCCGCCGCGTCCCCCTCCCGCGTGAAGGCAAAGACCTTGCGACCCTGCGACTTGGCGACCTGGGAAACGATGTGGGCAGACGCGCCGAAGCCGTATAGCCCGATCCGCTCCGCGTCGCCGCACATCCGCAGGCAGCGATAGCCGATCAGGCCCGCGCACAGAAGCGGCGCAGCCTGAAGGTCCGGATAGCCCTCCGGGATCGGGAAGCAAAAGCGCTCATCGGCGACCGTGTACTGCGCGTATCCGCCGTCGATGTCCCGGCCGGTGAACTTGGCGTTGGGGCAAAGGTTCTCCCGCCCCGAGCGGCAGAACTTGCAGGTCCCGTCGGTGAAGCCGAGCCAGGGCACGCCGACGCGACTACCGTCGGGGCGAGCCGGAGCCGCGGCGCTGTCACCGCGGCCGACCACCGTCCCCACGATCTGGTGCCCGAGGACCCGCGGCGGCGAGGGGACATCGACCTCCCCATCGAGGAGGTGCAGATCGGTACGGCAGACGCCACAGGCGTGGACGCGGATCAGCAGTTGACCCGGACCGGCCTTGGGGACCGGGAGGGTGACCTCGCGCAGCGGCTCTCCCACCGCCTCGAAGACCATTGCGCGCATCGTTTTTGGCGGCTGTTGGTCGTTCACCGCTTGCCTTCACCATGCGGGGCTGTCGGTCTGAATGCGCGCTTATCCTGTTGTCGTGGGGCGCAGGGCATCGCTAATGATCGTAGTCGCGGTCTTGGTCGCTGCCGCAACCCTCGCGGCGACCTGGCGGCACGCCCCCGGAGCGGTTGCGGCGAGGACCGCCGCGCGCGACAGCCCGCCCGGCTTCTGGTACGGCACCGACAGCCAGTTCATCAACGTGCCCGGTTCGGGTCCGTTTCAGGAACCGGCGATCGGCGGCTACTACGGCGGTTACGTCGGGATGGCAGGCAATTGGGCCTGGTGGCTTCACTGTCAGGGAGCGTTTCTGGCGTGGTCGAAGACCGACAGCGAAAAGGCCAACCGAAACTTCACCCAGTACCACAAGGGCGTGGGCACCGCTGCCTACTGGTTCATGGGCGGACCCGGCGTCGATCCCCGCTACAACGGCACGACCGCGGAGGCCAAGCGTTGGGGCGCGAGGCAGGCGGCTCGCGCGCTGGCCGACATCCGGGGGCGCCCCTTCCGCCAGCGCGTCCCCTATCCGGTGGTATGGATGGATGTCGAGCAGCCCGGTATCGCCCCGGCACGGGACAACGGTTGGACATCCGTCTACACCTCTCCCTGCAGCGGTACCGTCAAGCAGCACTCGATGCGCCCCGCGGTCGATCGCGCGGACTTCAACGGCTTCTGGGGCTACGTCAGGGCCCATTCCTCCTACGCTCCCGGCGTCTACTCCGCGCCGAAGGTCTGGACGCACATCTTCGGGACGGGCAGCGCAAGCCGGATCCCGCATACCTACGAGTGGACGTATGAGCCCGAGACGGCGAACCTTTCCTACGCCCCGTCGGGCTGGTGCTACCGCGGGATCTCGGGATGTGCAGAGTTCTTTGGCGGCGTGACCAGGTCCAACAAGCACGCGCTCATGTGGCAGTTCTCCGGCGGCGGCGGCGTGCGCAACGCCTACGGAGACTTCGATCAGATAGATCGCAGCACGGTGAAGTAGCGAAAGGCCCGCCGCGCCGGACAGCGGCGTTGACAGCCTCCACCAGAGCCGCGCTGGCGAGTCACGACGGCGAGCGGGAGGCAAGCCACAACAGCCCGATCAGGCTCTTAGCATCCTCGCATTGGGCGATCGCGTCGTCCAGGCGATCGAGCGGCCACCGGACGATCTCGAGCCGCTCGCTGGGGTCGGGCTCGGAACCCGGGTCGTCGGAGAGTTCGGTCGCGTGGTACAGCCAGATCCGCTCGTCGCTGAAACCTGGGCTGGTGTAGAAGGCGGTGATCTCCTCCCAACGCTCGGCGCGCTGGCCGATCTCCTCCGAGAGCTCACGTTTAGCGGTTTGAAGGGGTGACTCCCCCTCGACGTCCAACTTGCCGGCCGGGATCTCTAGCGAGGCCTGGCCGCCGACCGTCTCGCGCGGCTGGTGGGTCAGCCAGACCGATTCTGCGTCGACGGCGACCACGCCTGCGGCACCCGGGTGCCAGACCTTGTCGCGTGAGACCTCGGCGCCGTCGTCGTAGCGGTAGCGCTCGACGCCGGCTTTGATCATGGCGCCCTCAAACCGCACTTCGCTGCCGATCGCCTCAAAGCTCATCGGCGGCGTCCTCCAGTACAAGCGCCTCAAACCACATCGGCCGCGTTCTCCAGGAGGGCGATCGCCACTTCGAACATGCCGTCTAGCGCATCGACGCTGATCCGTTCGTCAGGCTGGTGGTTGCGCTGTGTGCCGTCGGCGAGGTTCGTACACGAAAACCCCTGCGCCTCGAGCGCGCTGGCGTCTGAGGCGCCGCCGGTCGAAATGTGGCGGGACTCATATCCGGCCGCGCGCAGGGCGCGTTCCGCGAGCACGATCTGAGGCGAGTTGGCGCGCGTGCGAAAGCCCTTGAAGACCTGCTCGACGGTGACGTCGAGGTCACATTCGGAGGCGTTGGCCGCGTCGCCAAGGTGGTCCACCATCTCGCTCACCAGGGCCTCGGCCTTGGCAGGGTCGATGCTCCGCGCCTCCGCCACGAGCTCGCACCTTTCAGCCACCACGTTCTGCGCGGTGCCACCCGCGATCGTCCCGACGTTGGCGGTCGTCTCCGGATCCACACGCCCGATGCGCATCGCGGCGATCCCGTGTGCCGCGGCCGCAATCGCGTTGCGCCCATCCTCCGGGCGCACCCCGGCGTGCGCCGCGCGGCCGCGGACCTCGGCCATGATTCGGAACTGCGTCGGCGACGCCAGGACGATTTCCCCAACCGGCGAGGCGTGGTCGAAGACATATCCAAACTGGCTCCGCAGGCGCGATGCGTCGAACTCCTTAGCTCCGACGAGCCCTACCTCCTCGCAGACGGTGAAGAGAAGCTCGAGGCCCACTTCGGGAGGCTCGGGTCGCCTCGACAGCCGCCGAGCGACCTCGATCATGATCGAGACCGCGGACTTGTTGTCCGCGCCCAGGATGCCTTCGTTTGCATTCTCGAAGCCTTGGTCCACGAGCACCGGCTCGACCGGCGCCGTGAGCGGCACGGTGTCCAGGTGGGCGCAAAGCAGAATCGAGTCGGCGCCCCTGCCCTTTACACGGGTCAGCAGATTGCCCGAATCAGAGCCCGCGCGCTGCCCGGCATCGTCCTCATCGACCTCCAGCCCTAGCCGCTCGAGCTCGGCGGTCACCCAATCCGCGCAGCGGCGCTCGCGGCCGGACGGGGACTCGATCTTGCACAGACTCGTGAAGGTCTCGTGGAGCCGCTCGCGCTCCTGCTCGCTGGAGCGCCTCACCGGGCAGCTTTAGGCTCTGCGGCTTTGTCGTCGACCGGTGTCGAAGGTACGGCGTCGAGGCAGGCCAGCGCGGCTCCCACGAACTCCCGAAAGAGGGGCGCGGGCCGCTCCGGCCTGGACTTGAACTCGGGATGGAACTGCGAGGCAACGAAGAACGGGTGGGTGTTGCGGTCCAACTCGATTGCTTCGATCAACCGCTCGTCGGGCGAGGTGCCCGAACAGATCAGGCCGGCTGACTCGAGCCGCCGCCGCAGGTGGTTGTTGACCTCGTAGCGGTGCCGGTGGCGCTCGTAGATAACTGGCTCGCCATAGAGCTCCCGCAGCGTGGTGTGGTCGTGGAGCTTGACCGGGTCGGCGCCGAGGCGCATGGTCCCTCCCATGTCGGCGATCTCCTTCTGCTCAGGCAAAAGGTCGATCACCGGAAACGGGGTCTCAGGATCGAACTCGGTCGAGTTCGCGCCCTCCATGCCGGCCACGTTGCGTGCGAACTCGCAGACCGCAATCTGCATCCCCAGACAGATGCCCAGATAAGGGATGCTTTGTTCACGGGCGACCTGCGCGGCGCGGATCTTGCCCTCGATCCCGCGGCCGCCAAAACCGCCTGGGATGAGGATCCCGGCCACACGTTCGAGTCGACTGCGGATGGCGTCCTCGGCCACCTCCTCCGAGTCGATCCACTCGATTTCGACCCTGCACCCGTGGTGGATGCCCGAGTGACGGAGCGCCTCCGCCACCGAGAGATAGGCGTCCTCGAGCTTTACGTACTTGCCGACAAGGGCGATCGGGACGGTCTTTACAACCTCGGCGGCGCGGCGAGTGATCTCTTGCCACCCGCTCAGCTCTGGCTGGGGCGCCTCAATCCCGAAGTGCTCGTCGACCACGTAGTCGTCGACGCCTCCGGCATGAAAGACCAGCGGGACCTCGTGGATGTCACGCACGTCCCGGGCCGAGACAACCGCTTGCACCGGGAGGCTGGCAAACAGCGCGATCTTGCGGCGGATGTCGTCGGAAAGTGGAGCCTCCGAGCGGCACACGACCATGTCGGGTGCGATTCCGATCCCGCGCAGCTCGTTGACCGAGTGCTGCGTGGGCTTGGTTTTGAGCTCGCCGGCGTGACGGATGTAGGGAACCAGCGTCAGATGGATGAACATGCAGCGTCGGCGTCCCACGTCGACCGGGAACTGGCGAATCGCCTCCAGGAACGGGAGCGACTCGATGTCGCCCACCGTGCCGCCGATCTCGGTGATGACGAAGTCGGTCTCGGTCGCGTCGGCCATCAGCTTGATCCGCTGCTTGATCTCATCGGTGATGTGCGGGACCACCTGGACCGTTCCGCCGAGATAGTCGCCCCGACGCTCGCGGCGGATGACGGTGTTGTACACGCCGCCCGCGGTGACGTTCGAGGCGCGGCTGGTGTTGGCGTCGGTGAACCGCTCGTAGTGGCCGAGGTCGAGGTCGGTTTCGGCTCCATCCTCGGTGACGAACACCTCCCCGTGCTGGTAGGGCGACATCGTCCCGGGGTCGACGTTTATGTACGGGTCGAACTTCTGCAGTTGGACGTCGAAGCCGCGGGCGACGAGCAGGCGCCCGATGGAAGCCGCGGCGATCCCCTTGCCCAGTGAGGAGACCACGCCGCCGGTAATGAAGATGAAGCGCGTTTCGCCTTGGGCCATTCCGCTCACTCAGTCTATATGGGCGACCGGCCGGTACCGGGCGGGCTGCCATTAGGCCGCCTGGAGGACTCCACGGGCAACCGCCGGCCCTTGCTACGCCGCCTGGAGGAGCCGGCGGGCGTGCTCGTTGGCCGAACTGTCCTGCTCACTCGCACCGAGCATTCGCACGAGCTCAGCTACCACCTCGTCCCCATCCAGCCTCGAGGCCTCCGCGGCGGTGACTCCCTCGACGGTCCGCTTGTCGATACGGAAGTGCCGGTCGGCCAGCGATGCGATCTGCGGCAGGTGGGTAATGCAGAGGACCTGCCGGCCACGGGCGAGAGCGCGCAGGTGCTCCCCCACCGCTCGGGCGGTATGGCCGCCGATGCCGGCGTCGATCTCGTCAAAGACGAGTAGCGGCTCGACTTTTCCTCGAAGCGTCCTGTCCGGCGATCCGCCACGGCAGCCGTCGGCGGCCGTCAAGAGCGCGAGCATCACGCGCGAGAGCTCGCCTCCAGACGCGATCTCGCGCAGCGGCCCGGCGCTGACGCCCGGGTTGGCCGAGAACTGAAACTCGACCGTGTCGCCACCGCGGTTTCCGATCCCCTCGGCTCGCGTGCAAACCTCCACCGCGAATTCGGCGTCCACGAGAGCCAGTTCCTCGAGCCGGCTCTTCACGGCCTCGGCCAGCTTCGGCGCGGCCGCGCGCCGGCAGGCCGAGAGCTTGCCCGCGAGCCGCTCCAGCTTTCCGCGAACTTGCTCAAGGCTGCGCCGCGTCTCGTTCAGGGAGACGTCGGCGTGCTCGAGCTCCGAGAGCCGCTCACGGCAGCGCTGCGCGTGCTCGAGTACGTCGCCGATCGAACCTCCGTGCTTGCGCTTTAGGCGGGCGAATCGCTCCAGCCGCTCCTCGACATCCTCCAGCCTGCCCGGCAGTGCCTCCTGCCCGAGCGCATAGTCGCGCAGCTCTCTGCCCAGGTCCTGGAGCTCGTACATCAACGCTTGCCAGCGCTCTGACAACGGTTGCAGCGAAGGATCGACGTTCGCGACGCCCTCGAGTTCGCGCAGCGGGCCGGAGAGCAGCCCCAGGGCCCCCTCGCCGGCCTCGGGCGCGATCGCCTCAGCGCCTGCGGCGGCCGCCGCTTGCAGCCGCTCAGCCGAGCTGAGGCGGTTGCGCTCCGTGTAAAGGTCTGACTCCTCCTCCTCGCTCGGCGCGGCAGCTTCGATCTCCTCGAGCTCGAAGGCGAGCAGGTCGAGCTCGCGCTCGCGCGCTCCCGCCACCTCCTCCAGGCTCGAGAGGCGCCGCTCGAGCTCGCGAGTTTCGGCGTGTGCCGCGACGAGCGCTTCGCGCAGGGCCGCCTGTTCGGGGCCGCAGTGCGCGTCCAGCAGCTCGAGCTGCGCTCGCCCGATCGTCAGCTTGCGGTGCTCGTGCTGACCGTAGAAGGTGAGCAGCTGTGTGCCGATCTCGCGCAGCTCGGCGACAGTCGCCGAGCGCCCGCAGAGGTAGGCTCGAGTGCGACCATCGGGCCACACTCGCCGCGCCAGTACGAGCTCGTCTGCATCCGCGGGGAGACGATCGAGTATCTCGGCCACGGCCTCGGATACGTGCGGCGCACGTCGCGTCCGCGCCGGCAGAGGGAAGACGCCCTCAACGTATGCCTCGTTTGCGCCCGGCCGCACGATCCCCCCACGAGCCCGTCCACCGAGCAGCAGCTCGAGCGCGTGGGCGAGGATCGTCTTGCCCGCGCCGGTCTCGCCGGTGAGGACGTTGAGGCCCTCAGCGAGGCACAACTCCGCCCGCTCGAGGAGCAACAGGTTCTCGACGCGCAGCTCTTCCAGCACGGTCACGGTGTACCAGGGGAGCCCGACGGATCGAGTGGCGCGCCGGAGTGCAGCGTTCGGACTTAGAGCGGCGTAGCCAGCCGCCCGAACTTCTGGCGCAGGCGGTGATAGAAGCTCGCCCCCGGAACCTGGGCCAGTGCCCCCTGGTTGCGGACAAACCGGAGCTGTATGTCCTCACCAGGGGCGAGCGTCCCAGCGGGGCGGGCGTCGACGGTGATCTCCACCGGCTCCTCCTGGGAGCGGTTGAAGATGGTGAGCGCGTCGTCAGGCGCGACCACGAGTGAGCGGGCGGTCAGCGAGTGCGGCGCGATGAAGGAGACCGCGAACCCCTCGACCCCCCATGCCAGGATGGGCCCGCCGTTGGCCAGGTTGTAGCCAGTCGACCCGGCCGGCGTCGCGACCACCAGCCCGTCGCAGCGCACCCGCCCGATCTCATCGTCCCCGATCGCATACGCGAGATCGGCCACGCGCAAACCCGGCTGCCGGTGGATCGAGACGTCGTTCATCGCCAGCCACGCGGGCCTGCTGTCGAAAACGGTGATCGCCGGCAGCGAGAGCACCTCGAATTCCCCCTTTAGGGCGGCTTCGAACCCGGGGGCCGCCTCTTCGCGCTCGACCGTCGCCAGGAACCCGATCTCGCCGAAGTTGACCGCGAAGACGGGCACGCCGGTGCCGGCGTAAAGGCGCAGCGCAGTGAGGATGGTGCCGTCGCCGCCGAGGGCAAAGCAGATATCCACGTCGGTTCTGTCGTTCGCCTCGATCTCGAGCCCCTCGCCCGGCGAGAGTCCGTGCTTGCGGGCTTCCTCGGGATCGACAATCAGCACCGCGCCCGCCCTGCGCGCCACATCCAGCAGGCATTT
Organism: Solirubrobacteraceae bacterium; assembly: GCA_036501265.1. Taxonomy (GTDB): domain Bacteria; phylum Actinomycetota; class Thermoleophilia; order Solirubrobacterales; family Solirubrobacteraceae; genus Palsa-465. The sequence continues at coordinate 32,192 of DASYAP010000234.1, forward strand.
GATCGCCGGGCCGGTCTCTTGCGGGCGGCGGTGGGTCAGGATGGTGGCCGTGCGCACGGTCTTCGCGGGGCGACGCCGCCGCCCGCCGGGCCTCTGATCCTGCGCGGAGGCGGCGACGCCGCTCACGGTTCCACCTCGCCGACGGCGGCCGCGAGCTCGCGCGGCCCGCGACGTTCGCCTTCGGCCAACCAGACGAAGCTCTCGCGGTTTCCTTTCGGCCCTGGGAGGCCGGAGCTCGCATAGCCCAGCACGGACACGCCGAGCCGCCGCCCGGCCTCACCCACGGTGAGGAGCGCCCGCCGACGCGCTTGTGCGTCGCGCACCACTCCGCCCTTGCCCACGCTCTCTCTACCGACCTCGAACTGGGGCTTGACCAGCGCCAGGCAGTCGAACCGCGGGGCGGCGCAGTTCAGCACGGC
>DASYAP010000235.1:0-12939 GCA_036501265.1 Solirubrobacteraceae bacterium
GAGCGGCTGAGGCCCGCTACCGCCGCCGGAAGACCACGACGGGAATCTGGCGGTCGGTCTTCTCCTGATACCGATCGTAGTCCGGCCAGACCTCGGTCATGCGCCGCCACAGACGCGCCCGTTCGTCACCGCTGGCGGTCTCGGCGCCGACGGGGATGCGATCAGCTTTGACGTGAATTGTCGCCTTAGGATCCGTGGCGAGGTTCTTGTACCAATCCGGGTGGGCAGGCGAGCCACCCTTGGAGGCGACCACCACCCATGCCTCACCGCCGCCATCGCCGTCGTCGCGGAAGATGAGCGGCGTGGTGCGATCCTCGCCCGATACCCGCCCCCTCGTTGTCAGCAGCAGGATGCTGGTGCCGCGCCAGCGGTAGCCGCGCTCACCGTTCGTTTCTCGATAGGCGCGCACGTGCTGCTGGCCAAAGAGGTCTTCATCGAATGGGTTGGGATCCTCGGGCATGACAAGAAGGCTAACCGGACGAAAGATGTTCGAGGATACTGCTCGAATGGTGCAGCGAAACGTTCTCGGCGGGCCGCTTGAGCGCTGCGGCAGCGAGCCGCTGACTGGGTTCTACCGCGACGGATGCTGCCGAACCGGGGCCGAGGATGTCGGCAGCCACACGATTTGCGCAGTCGTCAGCGCCGAATTTCTTGACTATCAGCAGAGCATCGGTAATGACCTGAGCACCCCGGTGGGTGCCTATGGCTTTCCCGGACTCAAGCCCGGGGATCGATGGTGCGTTACCGCGATCAACTGGCTGCGCGCCCACGAGGCAGGCGTCGGCGCGTACGTCGTGCTCGCCGCAACCCACGAGCGGGCGCTCGACATCGTCGCGCTCGAGGTCCTCCAGGAGTACGCGGTCGACGTACCGGCTGACCCGGGCGCGTTGGGCGGCTGAAGGTCATAAATCGAGCCAAGCGAGAGCAGCCGCAGGTTCCACGCGCGGAGGCCATGGGGAGGGTATGCCGTAATCATGCGTGGGAGTACTACGCCGATGCGCGGGCGCAAAGCGCAAGCGCTGCACGCCGGGACAAATTAATCAAACTCATTGAATTAGTAGAGTAGATCCGCGCAGGACGAACGAACTGAGGAGGATCTTGGCCTTGACTGCTACCGACGAGCTGCTTCAGAACAACGAGAGATACGCCGCTTCCTTTGACAAGGCCGACCTGCCGCTGCCGCCCGGGCGCAAGGTCGCGGTCGTAGCCTGCATGGACGCCAGGCTGAATGTCTACGGTGTACTAGGCCTGACCGAGGGCGACGCACACGTAATTCGCAATGCGGGCGGAGTCGTGACCGACGACGCAATCCGCTCGCTGGCGATCTCGCAGCGGCTCCTGGGCACCGAGGAGATCATCCTGATCCACCACACCGGCTGCGGCATGCTCACGTTCACCGACGACGATTTCCGTGCCGCCATCGAACAGGACACCGGCATCAAGCCGCAGTGGGCCGCGGAGTCCTTCCCTGATCTCGAAGCCGACGTCCGCCAGTCGATCGCGCGGATCAAGGCCTCACCCTTCATCTCGCGCAAGGACTCCGTTCGCGGCTTCGTCTACGAAGTGGAGACCGGAAAGCTGCGCGAGGTCTCCTGAGAACTGCGAGCAGTGGATCAAAAGCGCGCTGTCATCGCCCCCCGTAGAATCGCGGGGAATTCATTCCCCGGACCGGGGGTACTGATGGACAGCTTCTTCGAACGCGCCGACGCGATCTGCCGTCGCTGCGATGTCTTGCGTCATCCCTTCTATGAGCGGTGGTCTCGTGGAGAGCTCAGCCGCCAAGACCTAGGCCACTACGCCGGTCAATACCGGCACGCGGTCGTTGCGTTGGCAGCTGCCTCTGCGCATGCCGCCGGTGACCAGCACGCCGATGAGGAGCGCGGCCACATCGCCCTCTGGGATCAGTTCCTCGCGTCGTATGGCGGCGACAGAGACGCGGCGCCGGCGCCCGAGACGGCCGCGTGTGCCGCGGCCTGGGCCGATCCGGATCGCGACCGGGTCGCGACGCTCGGCGCGCTGTACGCGATCGAGTCCTCACAGCCCGCCATCTCGGAGACCAAGCGGGTGGGGCTGGTCGCGCATTACGGTGCCGCGCCGGATAGCGACGCCACCCGGTACTTCGACGTGCACGCCGTCCTCGACCGCGAGCACGCCGAGCAAGACCGCCGCGAACTCGCCGGCGCCTTGCGGGCCGCCGACCAGGAGCGGCTGCTCGCGGAGATCGAGCGCGTGCTCACCGCCAACTGGCGACTGCTCGACGGCGTTGAAGCCGTCTGCCAAGCTGCATAGCTGGCGCTCTCGGGCGGATAACAGAACGAGACGAAGGCCAACCAACTTCACCTTCCGGTAATACGGCGGCGGTACATTGCTCTGGTAAGGGCATGTCAACCGCCGCCCGCACGAATGCGACCGCCACGGGCCCAGCTCGTGCCGGGCAGCGCGTGGCCGTGTTGCATGAGTCGGGCCAAGGTGGAGCCGCAGCGCTCGATCTAGCCCGGGAGCTCGACCTCCAAGAAGGCGCAAGTCTCACGGTTGTGGCGGTGGTGCCCACGGCACCGAGTGGATCGCGCTGCGGCGGCTCGGCGCTCGAGTTCAACTCGATCGTCAAGGAGACCGTGAGCAACGAGCTTGATGAGGCTCGCGAGCGCCTCGGCCGCGCGGCGGGGCGCACGAGCTACGCGCTTTTAGTGCAAGGCGAAGACCCTCCGCTGGAGGAGTGGATCGCCGCCCAGGGCTTCGACGTGATCCTACTGCCGGCGCGACGCCATCTCCTACGGACCCCCGGGCATCCTGCGGCTGCGCGTTTACGCCGCGTGACGGACGCCGAGGTTCGAGTCGCGCAACGGCTCCGTTAGCGTCGCTTCCGCTTCTGCCTCCCGCTGCGGCGTTCGATCTTGGCCGGGGCGGCGCCAGCAGCAACTCTCCGTCGGCGCTGCTGGATCCGAATCGCCGCCCCGATCGCGGCACCGATGAACACCGCGCCGTACCAAAACGGCGCGATTAGCAGCATCACCGCGACCCCCAGTATGACCAGCCAGATCGCCGGTCTAAAGTCGCGCCAGTCACCCGTCATGACGCAAAGGATCCTGGAACATGCGAACGGCGTCTACCCTGTGCGAGGCGCGCACAAGGCTTGAGACGGTCTCCGGGTGCATGGAGTCCAAATGCGTGGCGAGCGCGATGAACACCTGAGCCGTGGTCAGGGCGTCGGCGAGCGAGTCGTGGGGCCGCTCGGCAGGTAACCGTAGCTCGGAGGCGAGATCGCCGAGGGAAAGCCTCTGGCGCAGATGACCGTCGCGGTCGTGCAACCAGAGCCGCCCCAGCACCTCGGTGTCGACGAAGGAATTGCGGAGACGGACCCCCATTTCTCGCAGGGCTTGCCTCAAAAACGGCCTATCTATCGCGGCCGAGTGGAAGACGAGCACGCGGCCTGCAATCGCCTCAAGCAGCGGACCGATTCCAGCGGCAAGTGACGGCGCAGACACCAGATCGATGTCGCGGATTCCGTGCACGGGAATGGACGCCTCACCTATCTCACGTGATGGCCGCACGCGGCGGGAGACGGCAGCCTGCAGCTGGAGGCGTCCCGCTTCAATCGGGATCGCGCCGAACGAGATGATCTCGTCCTCCCGGGGATCAAGGCCCGTCATCTCGAAGTCAAGCGCGCACCAGCGTGCGTCCCGCCAAGGGGTCCGGCCACGCGGCAGTGCGGCGCTCTCGTACGCTTTCGCGGCTTGGTCCAGATTGCGGCCGCGAGCGGCAAGCGGCACCCTCATTGGACCCCCACGTTCAGTTCCGCCGCCACCTGCTTCTGGATGGAGGCAACCGCCCGGAACGCGTCCTTCAGGTAGGTCCGCGTCAACCGGCTCAGTGTCGCGGGGTCGATGTAGTCATCCGGGACTGCTCCAGAACGAAGCTGGTCGACCTGGTGCTCGAGGCGCAACCCGTTGACCAGGTCCAAGGCGTCCGCAAGGGTGTGAGCGTCGGCGTCGGAAAGGGTGCCATCTGCGGCGGCCGAACGGAGCCTCTCGCGTGTCGAGGCGCTCGTGACGCCGGCGGCCATTCCCGCCCACCGCGCCAGGTCAACGATCGGAATCACTCCGCCATGCTTGAGATCCAGCCGGCCACGGTATTCGCCGGAGTGCTCGACGACGAGGCCTCGCAGGAACCCTGTGGGTGGACGGTAGGCCAGCGCGAAGCGCGCGAGCAATCGAAGCAGAGCCGGGCTGCGGGAAGCAAGGCGAAAGGTGTCGGTAACAGGCGTACCGGCGTGGATTCCCCATACCGGGCGGCTGTCGACAAACACCGAGACCAGAATGAGCGCTTTCTCCTGAGTGGGATCCTCGATCCAGCCTCGCGCGGCTCGCTGCCAAGAGGAGAGCGACCGCACGAAAACACGATTAGATGCTGAGGCACCGTGAGCGTCTGAACGCAGTCCGCATCGCCTCAGTCCAGATACCACCCTCTCGCCGATTGCGTGCAGGCGCCGACGGACCTCGGCTTCAGGCGCGTCGCCAAACCACACGATCGCGCTGTCGATGTCGGCGCTCGGCATCATCTCTCGCCGCGCCTGGCTGCCGAGCGCGAGCCACTCGAATGGCGTCCGCGGTTCGCCCGTCTCCTCGAGCGTGAGCTCGAGCAGGCGCCGGGTCAGAGCGTCGATGACCACCGCGTGGACCGCCATGATCCCGGCGGCGGCCACCCGTCCTTCGTGGAGCGCAATCACCATCGGGTTGAGTTCGCTCGCTGCGCTCACGAGCTCGTCGAGATTCGGAGCGCGGGCAATCCGCTGGCGCAGGAAAAATGGCGATCGCGCGTCGGCCGCGATCACGTCCAGATCCTCGAGGACCCCGAGGATCCGTCCCGTTGCGGAAACGATCGGGAAGTGGCGGATGCCGCGATCGAGCATCTCCAGCAGAAGGTCACCCCCGAGCCGGTCGGGACCTGACGTGTAGGCCGGCGATGACATTACGGTCGACACGGGCGCTTCGCCGGAGATCCCGGCGGCCACCACGCGGTTACGCAGATCGCGGTCGGTCAGGATCCCCAGCGTTCCGTTGCCGAGGTCGATGACAACCGACGTCGAGGGTGCAGCGGCCATTAGCTGGGCAGCGGCGCGGATCGCGGTGTCGGGACCACAGATGACGGGCTCGTCGCGCAGCAGCGAGCCCACGGGTTGCTGCGCTGGATTCGGTGCGGGCTTTCGATCGGGTTTCTCAACCTCCAGTGAGCGCTCGAGCAGCGAGCGTGTCACGAACTGCAGACCGGCCGGTGCGGCCAGGGGCTCGCGCGCGATCTTGGCCGGAATGCGGTAAGTGAGAGTGTCTTCCGCGGCGCGGGCCTCGAATCCGGTCGGCAGTCCCGAGAGCATCGACGCATGCCCGAACAACTCACCCTCGCCCAGCAGATCGAGGACACGACGATCGTGAATGACTTCGACCTCCCCGCTGCGGACGACCCATAGGTGCTCGAGTGGGTCGGACCCCTGGGCGATGATGGTGTCACCGGCTCGGTGAAACTCGACCTCGGCCGCCGCCGCGACGCGCTCGACGGTGGCCGGGGGAAGCGCATCGAACGGCGGATACTCCCGCAGGAAGCGGGTGACCTCGCGCGGCGCCGCTGATGTGGTGCTCAAACGGCCGCCGGCGGGGCGGTCGCCTCGGCTGTCTGGCTCGCGTCCTCTTTGATCATGTCCGCGCACTTCTCGCCGACCATCATGGTCGTGATGCAGGGGTTGATCGCCGGTAGGAACGGGAGGATCGACCCATCGGCGATCCGCAGCGAGCGAACGCCACGCACACGGAGTCGGGGATCGACGACCGCGAGCGGGTCGGAGTCCGGGCCCATGTGCGCGCTGCAGGCCGGGTGGTAAACGGTGTTATGTGTCTTGTGCATGTAGTCGACGAGCTCCTCGTCGGTCTGAGCGTCCGCTCCGGGAGCCAGCTCTGCTCTGGCCCATTGAGCCATCGCCGGCTGCGAGACGATCTTTCGGGCCAGCCTGATCCCAAACGCCATCACGCGCTCGTCGTGTCCGTCGGCGTCGGTGAAGTAGCGCGGGTCGACGCGGGCGCGGTCGCGGAAATCACGTGAGCGCAGCTGCACCGTCCCCCGCGACTTACCTCGACAGACATTTGGCGTCAGGCAGAACCCGTTCTCGGTCGTTGGGTAGCCCCACCGCGCCGTATTCATGTCAAACGGCACCGAGCCGTAGTGCATCATCAGGTCGGGCCGATCCAGCCCCTGTTCGGATGTCGCGAATAGCCCGATCTCCCACCACTGCGTGGAGTGCCGGATCATCGCTTGCTTGGCGTCCCACTGAACGATGCCCTCAACGTGGTCGTCGAGATTCGCTCCGACGCCCGGTGAGTCCACGATGGTCTCGATCCCGAACTCGCGCAGGTGCTTTCCCGGACCGACCCCTGACAACATCAGGAGCTTGGGCGTATCGATTGCTCCCGCGCTCAGGATGACCTCGCGGCGAGCGCGGACCAGATCATGGGTCAGGATGTCCGGCGTCAGGTACTCGACACCAGTGGCGCGTCCGTCCTCGATCGGGACACGACTCGCCCAGCAGTGAGTGCGGATCTCGAGGTTCGGGCGCTTCCCGATGATCGGATGCAGATACGCGTGGGAAGACGACATCCGCGTGTTGTCAGCGGCCGAGTTGATCTGGAACCAGCCCGCCCCGTTGGTCACCGTGTGCCCCTCGTTGTAACGGCTCGTCGGCAGACCCGCCTGTGCCGCAGCTTCCAGCAGCGCGACGCCGCACGGGTCCTCGGGCGGCACCGTGCGGATGTTGACCGGCCCGTCGCGGCCGTGGTGGTCGCCCGGTCCGTCGTTGGTCTCAAGGCGCCTGATCAATGGCCAGCAGTCGGCCGCCGACCACCCGTCGCATCCCATGGCGGACCACTCATCGAGATCTTCCTTGGGAGTCCAGAACGCGATACAGGAGTTGTGCGACGAGCAGCCGCCCAGGACCTTTGCACGCGCGTGTCGCAGGAAGCTGTTGCCTTTTTCCTGCGGCTCGACCAGGTAATCCCAGTCGTAGCCCGAGTCGAGCAGATACATCCAGTCGTCCAGCCGCAGAATGTGCTGGTCATCCACGTCCGACGGCCCGGCCTCAATCAGGCATACGGTTACGTTCGGATCCTCGGACAGCCGAGCCGCGACCACGCATCCCGCGGTCCCGCCGCCGGCGATCACGTAGTCAAATTCGCCTGCGTCGCTCATGGGACCGCGTCCCCCGCGGGCGCCGGAATCGGGGGCTCGGGTATGTCCGCCCGGTGCTCGGCCAGCACCTCAGTCGGCTTCTTGACCTGCACCAGGAAGTAGTACAACGTGCCGATTATCACCACGGCGCCGATGAACAACACGGCCGCCCACCTGAAATACCAGTGTGGGGCGCCGATGGCGTTGTAGACCGAGGCGCGCGGCCAGGCGATGTTGATCGCCACAATCGCGCCCCACGCGACGGCGAGGATGTTCACCAGCAGGCCCCAGCGCCCGAGGGAGAAGAATGGCCCGTGATCTGGCTTTGGCCACTGGCCCCGGAGGCGGCGCACCAGCATTGGCCCGGTCACCCCCAGGTAGGCCATGTAGAACATGATGATCGCGATCGAGGTGATCGCGAGGAATGCGCTCTGGTTGGCGATGTTGATCGCCAGGAGCGCAATCGTGAGGATGCCCGTCACGAGCGCCGGCACGACCGGCACCTTGCGGCGGCCGGAGACGCGGGCGACCCGCGACCCGAACGGTAACTTGTTGTCGCGCGCCATCGAGAACAGCATGCGGATGGTGGCAGCCTGAACCGCCAGGCAGCAGACGAAGATGGCAAGTGCGGTGTCCGCGAGAAAGACGTTGCCGGTCGTATTGCCGAACGCACTCTTGATCACGTACGGGAGGCCCAGTAGGCCGATGTTCTTGTTGGCGAGGTTCTTGTTCGACAGGATCGCGAACAGGATCACCAGAGCGCCGACGATCGCGGCAGCTGCGATCGCGCGGATGATCGCCGGCGGCGCGTGCTTGCGAGGGTTGTTGGTCTCCTCGGCCAGAGTCCCCGCGGTGTCGAACCCGTAAATCGTGTACGCGCTAATCAGCCCACCGATGAGCAGCGCGCCGAAGTAACCCCAGGGATGGCCGGCGCCGTAGCCGTAGGCGTGGGCGATGACGCCGGGGCCGTGGTGGAGGTGGAACAGCAACAGGATGACGAGGACGCTCGATCCGATCAGCTCGGCGGCGACGCCGACGTTGTTGATCCGCGACATCAGCTTGACGCCGAGCATGTTGATGATCGTGGTGATGACCACGAGGATCGTGCCGAGCAGGAGTGCGTTCTGCGCCCCGCCCTTGGTGATGGTTAACCCGGCGTCCGCCGCGGAACCGGCAAACTGCAACGAGTGCGAGATCTGAGGCAGGACGACCTGCCAGTCGACCGCGACGGCTGCGATCGTCACGATCGCGCCGACGATGTAGATCCAACCTGTCATCCACGCCGTGTAGCCGCTCGAGATCTGCTTGGACCACTGGTAGACCGAGCCTGCGATCGGGTACTGGGCGGCCATCTCCATGAAGCACAGCGCCACGAGGATCTGACCGAAGACCACGACGGGCCAGGTCCACCACACTCCCGGTCCAGCGTTGAGGTAGCCCGTCGCAAACAGCGCGGTAACGCCTGTGAGGATCGAGATGTAGCTGAACCCGGCCGCGAACGACGAGAAGCTCCCCAGCGAACGATCGAGCTCCTGCTTGTAGCCGAACCCTGCCAGCTCGTCGCTGTCCGCGCCAGCTGTGGCGGGCGACTGCGGAGCCTCTGCGGTTGCCATCCATCAACCTCCCGGTCGCGGGGCGCCCCCATCGTCCTCAAGACCCCAAGCCCACGTCCTTGGGCGCGCCCCTTGTATCGATTGACCTGGGCCTGGTCCGGCTGTTATATATCAGTTGTCTAACTGTGTCAACGAGCCCCGGGCGCGATCGCCGGAATGCCAAACGGGATCGCTCGGGCGCATCGGGGGACAAGCAATAGCGACCAACACCGCGCAACTGATGTTTCTCGGCGGCGAATGGCAGCCCAGCGCCAGCCACGAGACCTTCGACGCGATCAGCCCCGCGACGGGTGACGTGATCGCGACCGTTCCTCGGGGCGATCGACAAGATGCCCAGCGCGCGATTGCAGCCGCGCGCCAAGCCGCCGACGGGTGGGCCAGCCTGACCGCCTTCGAGCGCGCCGCGAAGATGCACGCGGTGGGAGATGTCATCGAGACCCGACGCGACGAGCTCGCGCGGACCCTGACCATGGACCAGGGAAAGCCGCTGCGGGCCGAGGCATTCGATGAGGTAGACGAACTGATCGAGTACTGGCGAATGGCGGCGGAGGACGCCAAACGCCTCGGCGGAGAGCTGCCCAACTCGTTCTCGCCGGGTAAGCGGGTCCTGCTGGTGCGGCGCCCGCGTGGGGTCGTGTCGGTGATCAGTCCGTGGAACTGGCCCTACACGATGCCCGCCGAGCTGATCGCCCCGGCGCTGGCCAGCGGCAACGCCGTGGTCTGGACGCCCGCCCCTTCGACGGCCGTGTGCGCCGTGGCGTTGGCCGGATGCATCGCCGAGGCGGATCTACCCCCGGGAGCCTTCAACTTGGTCACCGGCCCTGGGCCGGTCGTCGGGGACGAGATCGCCCGCAATCCCGGCACGGACGGGGTGGCATTCATCGGTTCCACCGCGACGGGCCGTCGCGTCGCAGAGGCCGCCGCGGGCAAGGCGACCCTGCTCGAGATGGGCGGTAATGGGCCGCTTGTCGTGCTCGACGACGCCAACCTCGACGCCGCGGTCGAGGCGACGCTCACAGCTTGCTTTTTGTGCGCGGGTCAAAGCTGCACGGCCGGCGAGCGCTTGCTTGTCCATCGCGCGGTACGCGACGAGTTCGTCGAGAAGCTCGCACGAGCCGTGACGGAGCGGATCCTGCTCGGAGACCCGTTCGACGACGCCACCACGATGGGACCGCTCAACAACGAGCCCGTGGCCATCAAGATGGACGAGCACGTCGGCGACGCGGTGCAGCGCGGGGCCGAGGTGCTGAGCGGGGGCGCGCGCGCGAGCGGTTTCCCCACGTCCCTGTACTGGGAGCCCACGGTGCTGACAGAAGTCGAGCCCGATGCTCGGGTCGCGGTCGAGGAGACTTTTGGCCCCGTCGCCCCGATCGTGGCCGTGGACTCGCTGGAGCAAGCCATCGAACTGACGAACGGCTCACCCTACGGGCTGCTGTCCGCGATCTTCACCGCCGACCTGGCGAAGGGCCTCGCGTTCGCGGACAGCGTGCGGACCGGCTGGGTGAACATCAACGAGTCCAGCAACTATTGGGAATCCCACCTGCCGTTCGGCGGCCGCTCGGGTAGCGACAGCGGCATCGGCCGGGTCGGCGGCGCTCAGGTGATGCACTCGTTCAGTGAGCTTCAGACCGTCGTGTTGACGCCGGATGCGCGACAGTCGTAGCTAGAGCACCACCCGAATCTCGCGCTCGAACGTCGCGACGTGTTCGCTCAGAACCGTGCGTGCCTTGTCGGCGTCCCCTGCCTCGATCGCCCGCAGCAGGTCGTCATGCTCGTGTACGCGCGTGAAAAGATGAGGCAGCCGGTCAAGGACCAGGTGCCAGATTCGTAGCGAGAGATTGAAGTAACGCGTCAGCGTTTGTTCGAGGTAATGGTTCCCCGCGCAGCGATAGACGAAGCGATGCACACGCGCGTCGAGCGCCATCAGCTTCTCGATGTCGTCGCTGCCGCGGCTGTGGCCTAGCTCTTCGAGCAACTGATCGAGCTCGGCTCGCTGGGCGTCCGTGATCCGCTGTGCGGCGCGGTAAGCCGCGTGACCTTCGAGCTGTGCGCGGACATCCGACACGTCCGCGAGATCCGTGATGTTGATCTCCGAGGCGAAGGTACCGCGACGGGGATAGACGGTGACCAGGTTCTCGAGCGCCAACCTTTTGATGGCCTCCCGCACGGGAGTACGACCGATCTTCAGCTCGGCGCCGAGCAAGTCCTCGTCAATCGGCGCGCCCGGCGGGATCTGGAGCGTCACGATCCGGTCTCGCAGCTCGGTGTACGCCCGATCCGCCAGCAGCTGGCGTCGCGCACCGTTGCGATCGGAAGACCTGCTCGCGCGCTTGCTCTCCCGGACTGATATATCAGTCATATCGCAGAGTCTAACCTCCTTCGTCGCGCCGCGCTACGCGTGATGTCCGGCCTCGTTACCTACCAACGCGAGCTCTCGGCGGCGCCAATCCTCGGTCTGCGCCACTTCATTGAATGTGAACAGATGGAGCCCGGCGACTGCGTTGTCCTTGCGAGCAAGATCGGGGGCAAGCCGCTCGAGTAACAGCTCCGGGCGGTAGGAGCGCGGCAGGACGAGCCGCCCCAGCCAGCTGCCGTGTCGGCGCAGGTAGCGCGCCGAATCTCCCAAGCCGACGCGCCTTGAAAGCCGCAGCAGTTTGATCGCATCGATCGGACCCGGCAGGCCGACGTAAATCGGCAGCGTAACGCCGCGGTCGCGCACCCTCCGGAGCCACTGCGCGATCACCGCGGCGTCGAAACAGATCTGGCTGACGATGTAGCTCGCGAACGGGACCTTGTCGAACATGGCCTGGATCGTCGCCTCGTCGCTGATGAACGCGTGGCTCTCGGGGTAACCCGTGATCCCGATCCGCTCGAGCCCGTGACCCACCTCGGCCATCGCGGCAAGCAACTCGGCGGCCCCCTCGAACCGACCCATCGGCTTGGGGATATCTCCGGCCACGACGAAGACCTCACGCACCCCCATCCCGTCCAATCTCTGGAGCAGCGCGGCGAGCTCGGCGTGATCGGCGATCAGACGAGCCGCAAGATGGGGCACCACGCGATAACCCTCGTGCCCGAGGCGCTCGGTCAGCTCCAGGGTCGGGTCGGCTCCCCGCGTCGGGGAGGACGTGACGGTGACGGTCGTGTTCCGCGGCACGTGTTCGAGCACGGCCTGTGCCACGCCGTCCATCGGAATCACCTCCAGGCGGGGCCGCTGGAGGAGCTCGACCACGATGTTGCGGTCGCTCAGTGCTCGGCTGCGAGCCGTTGCTTGGGGATCTCCTTCTTGGGATCGATGAACGGCATCTCAACTACGCTGGCCTCTCGCGACTCGCCGTCGACTTCGACCTCGAGCTCGGTGCCGAGCTCGGCGAGCCCGGTTGGCACCATCGCGTAGCCGATGTTCTTCTCCAACCGCGGCGAATGGCACGCCGAGGTCACCTGGCCCACGTGCCCACCGTGGTGGCGGACCGGGAAGAAGTCGACCATCGCGCCGTCGTTGTAGGCGCCGAGACTGGCGCCCGCGATCTCCACGCCAGCCAGCTTGCGGGTCGGCCCGTCCCTCTTGATCCTGCTCAGCGCGTCCTTGCCGATGAAATCGGCCTTCTGCTCGAGGTCGACCATCCAGTCGTAGCCCATCCCCACCTCATAGGGATTGGTGTCCAGCCACATGTCAGAGCCCCAGGCAAGAATGCCGCCCTCTATCCGGCGGATGTGGCAGGGACCGATGACGGCCAGCCCGTGCGGCTTGCCGGCCTCGAGAACCGCGTCCCACAACCGCACGCCGTTCTTGCTCGCGTCAAACAGGTAGATCTCGTAACCGAGTTCAGCCGTGTAGCCGGTACGCGACACCATCACCGGCATCCCATCGACCTCGTAGCTGCGCAGGAAGTAGTAGGGCAGCTCGAGAATGTCCTCGCCGAACAACTCGACCATCACATCCTTGGACTTGGGGCCCTGAACTTGGACCGGCCCGACGTCTGGCTCGCTGATCGTGACGTTCATCCCCGAACTGTGGGCGACGCCCATCGCCCACAACAGCACGTCGCTGTCGGCCAGGGAGAGCCAGAAATGGTTTTCCCCCAGCCGCAAAAGCACGGGATCGTTGATGATTCCG
>DASYAP010000236.1:0-11098 GCA_036501265.1 Solirubrobacteraceae bacterium
CCGTCACATCGTTCACCGCGACGTCAAGCCACAGAACGTCCTGATCGACGAAGAGGGCTCCTGCAAGGTCACCGACTTCGGCATCGCGCGGACGCTCGACGAGGAGGGGCTGACCGCCGACGGCCGGGTGCTTGGAACGACCGACTATGTCTCTCCCGAGCAGGCCCTTGGCCAGCTGGTGACGGGCCAGTCCGACCTCTACTCGCTCGGCGTGGTGCTCTACGAGATGCTGACGGGACAGGTTCCCTTCCGCGGCGACAGTCAGGTGGCGGTGGCGATGAAGCACGTGCGCGACTCGCTGCCCGACGCGCAGTCCAAGCGACCCGAGATCTCGGCCGCGCTCGCCGCGGTCATAGACAGGGCCACCGCCAAGCGAGTCCAGGACCGCTATGCCAACGACGCCGAGCTGATCGCGGATCTCGAGGACGTGCTCGCGATCGAAACTGCACGCACCGGCGACACGCGCGGGGAGGTGACGAGCGTGCTGCAAACGCTCCCCTCCCGCAAGCGACGCCGCGTCCCCTTCCAGATCCGGCATCGCGTGCGAGCTGCCGTGCTCGGCGCGGTGGCGCTAGCGATCATCGCCGGTATCGCGGTGTGGCTGGCAACGCGAGCGCACCATGGGACGCTCAGCCCGCCTGAGAAGTCGCCATCCGCGGCACTGGTGCCGGTCTCTCTGTGCCAGAACTGCGCCCATGACTACAACCCGTTCGGCCTCGACGGCCAACTGACCCAGAATCCGGGCGAGGTTGGGCTGGCGATCGACGGTGACCGCCAGACGGCCTGGCAGACCGAGACGTATGTCAGCGGGTCGCTCGGCAAGCCGGGAGTGGGGATCTACGTCGATGCAGCCCCGCACGTGGCCGCTCGGGAGATCGTGATTCTCACCTCCACCCCGGGGTGGCACGCCCAGATCTGGGCGCGCAACACGACCCCGAGCCCGACCGACAAGTTCCCAGTGGGGACCAACGGCTGGACCATGGCCGGCAGCGCACCTTCGGTTCACTCACGCCAGGCGATTCGCATCAACGGCGCGGAGAAGCAGTACCGCTTCTACCTGGTATGGATCACCAAGCTTCCTCCCGGGCAGGACAGCGCGTCGGTGAACGAGATCACGCTCTACCGCGAGAAGCGGTAAGGCGCGTTGCGCTCAGTCGTAGTCGTAGAAGCCGCGGCCCGATTTGCGTCCCAGGCGACCCGAGGCCACCATTCGTTTCATCAGCGGGGGCGGCGCATACTCGTCGCGCTTGAACTCCTCATAGAGCGAGTCACACACGGCGTAGAGCACGTCCAGGCCGATGAAGTCACACAGCGCGAGCGGTCCCATGGGGTGACCGCAGCCGAGGCGCATCCCCGCGTCGATGTCCTCGCGCGAGGCGAACTCCTCCTCGTACATCCGCACGGCGGCCATCAGGTAGGGGACGAGCAGCATGTTGACGATGAACCCTGAGCGGTCCTTGGTCTCGATGGGCCGCTTGCCGAGCCGCTCCACGAACGCCCGCGCCGCCGTCACCACCTCGTCGGCGGTATCGAGCGCGACGACCACCTCGACAAGCCGCATCACCGGCACAGGAGAGAAGAAATGCAGCCCGAGCACCCGCTCGGGCTGGCGCATGGCCTGTGCCAGCTCCGCGATCGGGATCGAGGAGGTGTTTGAGGCCACGACCGCGTCGTTTGAGACCACGCGGTTGATTGCATCCATCACCTCGAGCTTGAGCCGCTGGTCCTCGGGGACCGCCTCGAGCACGAGATCGGCTCCGCCGATTCCCTCGAGCTCTGTGGTGAGATAGATCATCTCCCGGGCGTCACGCGCCCGCTCGGAGTCGAGCTTGCCGCCCTTCACTGCGCGCGCAAGCGATATGTCGATCCTGGCACGGGCGCGCTCGAGCGCCGCCTCGTCGACATCTCTCACCGTCACTTTCAGGCCCGAGACGGCGGCTGTCTCGGCTATGCCCGTTCCCATGAAGCCGCCACCCACGATGGCGACCGATTCGATTTCAGATGGCGTCATACGTGCAGATTATTTCCATGTGACCGCCGCGCATGCGCGGCGGTCCCGACCGGAACATGTTCCGGTCGGTGGGCCGGCACATGTGCCGGCCCAATCAAACGATCAAGTTAGTGCCGATGCGCGCCCTCGGCCTCATGACGCTCGAGCGCCAACTGGAGGAGCCGGTCGAGCAGTTGCGGGTAAGGCAGCCCGCTTGCACCAAACAGCGCCCCGAAGACGCTCGTCTCGGTGAAGCCGGGGATAGTGTTGAGCTCGTTCACGAGCACCCGCTCGCCCTCGACGAAAAAATCGACGCGGGCAAGACCGCGGCAGCCGGTCAGCAGGAAGGTCCGGAGGGCAAGCTCCCGCACGTGTTCGCGGACGCGCTCCGGAATCCGCGCCGGGACGATCAGCCCCATCTTCCCGGGGGTGTATTTGGCCTCGTAGTCGTACCACCCCTCCTCGCCTTCGGCGAGCATGATTTCCCCCGGCTGCGATGCGATCGGGTCGCCATTGCCGATCACCGAGCACTCCACCTCGATCCCCCCGGAGGCCGCTTCGACCAGCGCGACAGGGTCGTGCTCGAACGCGCTCTCGAGCGCGGGTGCAAGTTGCTGCGCTTCCAGCACGCGCGCGATCCCGACCGAGGAGCCCAGTCGAGCGGGCTTTACAAACAGGGGAATTCCGAGACTCTCGAGATCGGCAAGCACGGCGGCGCGCTCCACGCGGAAGCGCTCGACCTCGATGGCGCAGTGGTCAACCTGCGGCATGCCGGCGTGGGCCATAACCGACTTGAAAACCACCTTGTCCATGCACAGCGCGGACGCCAGCACACCCGCGCCGACATAAGGCACCCCCAGGCATTCGAGCAGCCCCTGCACCGTCCCGTCTTCCCCGAACGGTCCATGCAGGACGGGAAACGCCACGTCTGCGCCGGCAAGGCCGCGACCGGGATCGAGCGACATCGGCTCGCCGTCCCGGCGCCATACGCCGTGGCGTCCGATCTCGATCGCGAGAGGATCGTGGCCGGCCGCCTTCAGCCCTTCGCGCACGGAGGCGGCCGAGGACAAGGAGACCTCGTGCTCGGAGGACTGCCCACCACCGAGCACCGCGACGCGTAGCCGGTTGGGCCTAGCGGCCGCGTCGCTCACTTCACGCGCACGGGCCCGTTGGTGCGACTGCCGTTTCCGGGCCCACTGCCGCCACCGTTTCCGTTGCCCTTTCCCTTACCGGGGGTCGTCGGGGTGGTAGGTGTGGTCGGGGTCGTCGGCTGCTTGTAGTTCCCGACGACGATCGTGACGGTGGCGCCCTTCTTTACCTTCGTGCCGCCTGACGGGTTCTGTGATAGCACGACCCCGTTCTTCGACTTGTCCGTGACTGTCTGGGTTGTCACGTTGACGCTGAAGCCCGCGGCGCCAAGGGCGCTCCTAGCCTGAGCCTCAGGCTGCCCCGTAACACCGGGCACTGTCGCCGTTGCGGGCGGCGGAGGCTTCTCGGCCACGACGATCGACACGGTCGAACCGGGGGTGGCCTGCGTGTTCCCAGCCGGGCTCTGGCTGATCACGGTCCCCGCCGGCGCTGAGTTGGTGGTAGTCGTGGTCGAGGCGACCGAGAATCCAGCTGACTCCAGCGTTGCGCGCGCTGAGGCCTCCGTCTGCCCGGTCACCGACGGAACGGTTTTCAGGGGCGGACCGGTTGATACGAAAAGGTTGATCGCTGTCCCAGGAGGCTCGGGCTCCCCGGCGAACGGCGAGGTGCTGCTCACATCCCCAGCAGGCACCGAGGTGTCCGTCACCTGCTGGACCTTGCCGACTTTGAAATGGGCTTGACTAATGATGCTTTCGGCCTCCGCGAGCGGCTTGCCCCGGAGATTCGGCACCTTCACGCTCCGCGGCCCGGCGGAGACGGTTAGATGGATCGTCGATCCCTCGTTGGCCTGCGACCCCGACGTGGGGTTCTGGCTAAGCACGATTCCGGCCGCGCGCGAGCTGCGGGCGCGGCGGACGGATACCTTGAACCCGGCTTGTCTGAGCGTGGTTGTTGCGACCCGAACCTGATTGCCCACGACGGCGGGAACGCCGGTCTGGTTGGGCGCGGTGAGTAGGAAGACCGCCGCGGCAGCTGCCGCGGCGATCAGGAGCGCCAGCAGGCCCAGCCACAGCCAGAGATCGCGTCTGCGCGATCCCGTCGGCGGTGGTGGCTCTTCCACCGGCCCACGGCCGTCGCCACCCGGAACCAAGACGGTAGGCGCGTCGGCGAACTCATTCGACTGCAGCGACTGAGCCGCGTGGCTGCCGACGCCGGCCACTGGAACACCGGCGGGGATGCCAGACAGCGCCGCCGTCCGCTCGGTCACGGCGCCGGATGTGATCGCTGCCCTGGCGTGCTTGAGCGTCCGGAGAAACTCCTCCGCGTCCGCCGGCCGATCCACCGGGTTCTTGTTCAGAGCCCACAGAGTGATCTGCTCAAGCTCCGGAGGGATCATCGGATTGAGCGTGCGGGGCGCGACAGGAGCCTCCGAAACGTGCTTGATGGCGACGGTGACAGCTGCCTCGGCGTCGAAGGGCACCCTTCCCGTCAGCAGCTCGTAGAGGATCACGCCGACGGAGTAGAGATCGGATGAAGGGCTGACGGCGAGACCCTGAGCCTGCTCCGGAGAGAGGTATTGAGCGGTGCCCAGGATCGAGCCGGTCTCGGTCATATCGGAGGCACCGGCGCGCGCGATGCCGAAGTCGGTCACCTTGGCGTGATCGGATTCGTCGACGATCACGTTGTGGGGCTTCAGGTCGCGGTGGATTACGCCACGCCGGTGCGCGAACCGCACGGCCTTGAGGATCTCGCACACGAGATCGATTGCGCGTACCGGGTCAAGCGGGGCCTCTTCGGTGACCAGCTGCTTGAGCGTCCGGCCAGGCACGTACTCCATCGCGATGTAGTACGTGCCGTCGTAGGCGCCGCGGTCGTAGACGCCGACCACATTGGGGTGTTGGAGCCCCGCGGCCGCCTGGGCCTCACGCCGGAACCGCTCTACGAATCCGGCGTCCTCGGCGAACCGGGAATGCAGCAGCTTGAGTGCGAGCTTGCGCCCGAGCTGCTGGTCCTCTGCCAGAAACACGTCCGCCATCCCCCCGGTACCCAAGCGACCCACGATCTTGTACCGGGCGTCGACGATCGTGCCTTCGGGCATATTCGTCATTTGCGCCCCTTCGAAGGTGTCGTTGACCTCATTGTCCCTCCGAGAGCAAGGTCTGGATGACGGACCTCGCGATCGGCGCCGCGTCGGTGCCGCCAAAGCCACCGCGAGTTCGCTCGATCGTGACCGCGACTGCCACCTTGGGGTGAGGAATCGGGGCGAAGCCGATGAACCACGGCTGGGTGAAACCCTGGCCGGGGAGCCCCACGGACGCCGTACCCGTCTTGCCGGCCACGCTGATGCCGCCAAGCTGGGCGGGGGTCCCGGTGCCCTCCTCGACCACGCGGCGCATCATCTGCGTGATCTCGGACGCGATTGAAGGCGTCGTGACCCGCCGCCACGCACTCGGCTTGATCGTCTCCACGGTGACACCGGTGGGGTCCACCACGCGCGAGGTGAAGTGCGGCGTCATCAGCTTGCCGCCGTTTGCGATCGCCGCTGCGACCATCGCCATCTGCAGCGGCGTCACCGCGAGACCGCCCTGGCCGATCCCAATGCGGCCAATGTCCTCGCGCGGGCTCGCGGGCGGGTAGGCGGCGCCGGTTGGGCTAAACGGCCGGCTCACGTTGATCTCGTCGCTGGGGTAATCGAGCGGAGGTTTCGTGTAGAAGCCGAAGCGCTGCATGTAGTTGGTCATCGTCACGCGCCCTATTGCCTCCGCCACCTGCGCCCACACGGTGTTCACGGAGTAGGTGAGCGCGGTTGTCAGATCGATGTCGCCGAAGCTCTGATTGTTGTCGTTGGACAGAGGGACGCCGCCGATGATCTTGGGCGAGTTGCCGTTGACCAGCGAGCTCGGTGTGTACCTGCGACCGGTCAGCGCCGCGGTGTCCGTGACGACCTTGAATGTCGAACCGGGCGGGTATGCGGCCTGGGTCGCGCGGTTGAAGTTCGAGATGTTTGGGCCGGTCGCGTGCGGGTCGTTGTCGTTGTATGAGGGGTTCGAGTACATGACCTTGACCGCTCCGGTCCGCGGATCGAGAGCGACGACCGAGCCCACGCGACCGGCGAGCCCCGCGACCGCGACGCGCTGGGCCTTGGGGTCGAGCGTCGTGTAGACGTCGTCGCCCACCCGGGGGGAACCGCCCAGTTGGCCGAAGACCGAGGAAAGGCCCGTCTGGACACCGCGCAGCTCGGGGCCTCGAGAGAGCTCGAGGCCGGCGCTGTCGCCCGCCGCCGCTGTGGAATAGCCGACGGCTTGGGCGAACAGTGAGCCCGTCGGGTAATACCGATGCCAGGTTCCGCCCGGGGCGGGAACGGATTTGGCCAACACCGTTCCGTCATCGGCCAATATGCGACCACGCTTGATCTTGAGCTCGTCCAGCAGCGTCCGCACGTTGAGCGGGTTGTTCTGGAGCTGAGAGGCGTCGATGACCGTCCAGCGCGTGGTCCAGACCAGCAGCAAGGCGAAGAGCAAGACCAGGAAGATGAAGATGCGCAGGATGGGCTTGTTCATTCGTCGTCGCTCGTTCGCGCTCGAGAAGGGTCCGCGGACGTTCGCGCGGCGATCGCGGGCGACCGGGCGCGGTCTGACGCGAGCAGTACCAGCGCGACCAACACGAAGTTGGCGATGATCGAACTTCCGCCGTAGGAGACGAACGGCAGCGTCACGCCGGTGAGGGGAATGACCCGGGTGACACCGCCCACGATCACGAACACCTGCAACCCCAGCATCGCGGTCAGGCCAACAACCATCAGCGTGGAGAACGAATCCCGCGCCAGCATCGCGGTCTTGAACCCGCGCCAGATGACCATGAGGTAAACGAGCAGCAAAGCCGCCGCCCCAAACAGCCCCAGCTCATCCGTTACCACCGCATAGATCATGTCCGTCTGGGGCGCCGGCAACAGGGGCACCGGAGGGTTGCCCGGAATCGTTAATACGGCCTGCCCGAACCCTTGGCCAAACATCCCGCCGGCCGCCTGGGCGAAGATGCCGTTGGCGATCTGGTAGCTCCCGAGCGGCGCGTGGTACAGGTGGGGATTGAACGGATGCAGCCAGTCCTCTACGCGGTAATGGACGTGGGTGATGTGGCTGCCCAGGTACCAAGCGCCCAGTCCGAACGCGATCAGCCCGACCACCACGAACGAAACCCTGTTGGTCGCCACGTAGAGGATCGTGAGCAGTCCGCCGTAGAACATCAGCGAGGAGCCGATGTCGTGAAGGAGGATCAGGATCACCATCGCCAGCCCCCAGATCACAAGCACCGGACCGAAATGCTTGAGCGGTGGGATCGTCACTCCCATGAAGCGGCGCGCACCCATCACCATCACCTGGCGGGTGTCACGCAGGTAACTGGCCAGGAAGATGACGAGGCCGATCTTGGCGAACTCTTCCGGCTGGAAGACGAACAATCCCGGGATATGAACCCCAAGGTATGCGCCGTTGGCCTGGTAGCCGATGACCGGCAGGCGCGGCAGCAGTAGCAGCACCAGCGACCCCGCCATGATCACGTAGCGGTACCGCTCGAGCTTGCGGTAGTCGTGCAGCCAGATGATCGTGGCCACGAACAGGATCAGGCCTAGCACGAACCACTGCGCCTGCTGGCGAGCCTGGGTGGGGTCGATGCGGTAGACCATCACGATCCCGAAGCTCGCCAGCACAGCTACCAGGGGGAAGAGGTAGGGGTCCGCGTGCGGCAGCCTACGCCGGATGAACACATGGGCCACTAGGCACAGACCCAGGAAGATCGCTCCGTAGATCAAGGAGACGTTGGAGATCACGTTCGAGCGCTGTATGAACACCCCCGCGAATCCAGCTGTGACCAGCAGCGACGCGGGAAGCAGGCCCAAGAGCTCTCGATTGCGGGCGCTCAGTCGCCGTGGGGTTCGGTGCGCGCTCATTTCGTGATCCGTCCCAGTTCGAGGTCCCTGACTACCGAGGCAGCGCTGGACTCGGAGCGGAGCCGGTTGTCCAGCAGCGCGCCGCGGCGATCTGCTGGCACCAGCGACGCCGGCACGCCCGAGACGTAGAAGGTCTCATAGAGGTGGATTCCGGCCGGGAGGTCGTAGGGCAGGCCGCGGTAGATCGTCACGACGCCCGAGGAGTTGGTGCCGATGAAGTAGAGCTGGCGGGAAGCCAGGTAGCCGCCTGCCACGATCAAGCACAACACGATGACCACGGCGATGAGGATCGCGACCGGCTTGCGTCTGATGCCTCGCCCGGCGGCCGGGCGCCTGGCCTCCCGCCGGACGGAGGCTCGCTCAAGGACGCCTCCGCGCGGTCTGGTAGCCCTAGGCGCCGCAGCTGGCTCGGTTTCGTGCGGTGCACGCTCGGGGTCCAATGGCGGCGCCGCGGCATCGGCGCCGTCTTTGGGCAGAGTCGTCGTGCCGGCGATTGCCCCGCTCGAGGCGGCTGCGGCTGCGGTGGCGGCCGGGTCCGCGGCGCTCGCGACCTTGGTGGGCGACGCCATCCCTAAGGCGGTGGGCTGATCACCTGTGCCGTCGGCACTGCTCGGCACATCTTCCAGGCGCACGAGGACGACCGTGATGTTGTCGCGACCGCCGGCCTGGTTTGCCTCGTTGATCAAGGCCTGAGCTGCGCCCTCGAGCTCCTGAGAGCGGGCGAGGATCTGCCCAACTTGTTCCTCGGAGATCATCGAGGTCAGGCCGTCGCTGCAGAGCAGCAGAAGGTCGCCCGCCCGCACGGGGTAGGTCCAGGTGTCCACCTCCACGTCGGGCTCGGGCCCGAGAGCGCGTGTGATGATTGAGCGCTGGGGGTGCTCGGCCGCCTCCTCCTCGGTCAGTTTCCCGCGCCTGACCAGTTCGTCGACCAGCGAGTGATCCTGGGTGAGGCGCGTGAGCGAGCCGTCGCGGAACAGATAAGCGCGGCTGTCGCCGACGTGCGCGATTGCGAGCTGCGAGTCGTCCAGATACGCCGCGGTGAGAGTGGTCCCCATCCCCGCGCGTTCGCGCTGCGTGCTGGCGATCTCGAAGATGCGACGGTTTGCCTCTCGCGCCCGGCTCGCCAGCCGCTGTTCGACGGTCCCAGAGCCCGTAAGTCCCTGGGCGAACGCCTCTACCGCTAAACCGGCTGCGACCTCCCCGGCCTGCGCGCCCCCCATGCCGTCCGCGACCACGAAGACCGGCGGCCTTGCGAGGACGCAGTCTTCGTTGCCGCGCCGCTGGCGCCCGGTGTCCGTCTTAGCAATCGTGTCGGCGGCCCGCAGCATCGTGTCACCGCGTTGCCGGTGCTCGAGTTCGGGTGTCCGTGCTCGCGAGCGTCAGCATCGTTGTCACTGTAGGTAGGAGAACTCGGAGTCGCCGATGCTGATGCGGTCGCCGTCGTGCAGCGGCTGCGGACCCCTGAGCAACTCTCCGTTGAGGTAGGTCCCGTTAGTTGATCCCAGATCCTCGATTACCACCACTGGTCCCTCCCGGAAGATGCGCGCATGACGCGAGGACGCGAAGGGATCGTCGAGCCGGATCTCGACTTCTCCGCGGCCGAGAGTAGCGCCGTAGCTGGGAATGTCATAGGCGGCGCCTTCTGGGTGGCCCGAGGCGCGGTTGACAAGCAGCCGGGGCTCGCCACCATCTAGCGACCCTGGCACCATCGCCTCAGAGGCGTCGAACATCCCGGTCGCGTCGGGCGGCGGACTGTACTGCGGCTCGGCACTGCCCGCGCGGCCCCGGCGCAGATCCCGAAAGGCGCTCCACGCCACCCAGACTAAGAACAAGTACAGCACCACCAGAAACCCGAACTTCAGGGCCACGGAGATGGGTTGGAGCGTCGCGCCCGCGGCGACCGCGCTAGTGGTCGGCACCGTAAGCATGGTCACACCGAGAGTGGCCACCGGTGGATGACTGGCAAGGACGCAGGAGGCGACGCGTAGCAGCGCTACGCGAGCCGACGAGGACGAAGCCAGGCACCGCCGGGGGCCGCTCGAATGTGATCGTGTTTACGGTGCCGGCCACCTTTACTGGAGCTCGAACCTCATCACCGCGGTCCCGAGCTCGATCTCGTCGCCGGGCTTGACCACTGTCGGCCCGTCCACGGGACGTCCGTTGACGCGGGAACCGTTGGTCGAGCCAAGGTCTGTGAATACCCAGGACCCACCGCGAGGGCGGAGCTCAGCGTGCCGGCGAGAAACGTTTGGGTCTTCCACGACGATCTCGCATTGGCGGCTCCTACCCAGGGTGGCGCCGCGATCTCCGACCACCATGCGCTTCCCCTCCACGACCAGGATCGCGGTCTGCGCCCGGACCCGAGCGCTCTCTTGGAGCGGCTCCGCCACCCGCTCCGCCGAGCTGTAGACCATCGTACGCCCGCCTTCCGGCGGTCGAACGGAGGGTGCGGCGGCCGGCGGGTCCGGCGGTCGAACGGAGGGTGCGGCGGCCGGCGGGGGACTGGGAGCTCGCGGCTCCGGGATTGGCTCGGGGGCGAGCTCTGGCTCCTCGGGTAGAGGTTCCTGATCGCCTGCGGGATGCGTCACGCGGGTCTGGATCCCAAATTCGCCAAGTCGGAGACGATCGTCGGTGCGAAACTCGATCACAGGACGGGACAAAAGCGCCAGCCGCTCCCGCCGAGCGTGCTCGAGCAGATATCCGGCGAGTTCAGCGACAAGCGCGTCCTCGTACTCGGCCAGCCGCTCGCGGTCCCGGGGGGACAGGTAGACCAGGTACTCGTTTGGCACGTAAGTCCGGGAGACCGAGAAGGATTTGTGCTCCTCCATCTCACGCGCGAGCTTGCGCGCAATCTCGATCGGGCGCACCTCTGAGCTGAAGGCGCGGCTGAACGTGCCTTCAACGAGGTTGGCGATCTTGCTTTCGAGATTGCGCAGGAAGCTCATGGGCGCGAGCGGCGCGGGTGGTGTCAACTGATGCTACGGAAGTCGCGCCTGGGTGTATCCGCCACGCATTGTGCGCCTTTTCGCAAGCGCCGATGGCGCGATGGTGACGGCGCAGGCCGCGACGGCGCC
>DASYAP010000237.1:0-2033 GCA_036501265.1 Solirubrobacteraceae bacterium
CTGGCGGAGCGCTCATGGAGGTTGGCCAATGCGCTGAGGTCGGCGGGGCTGCGCAAGGGAGACCGCGTCGCCACGCTGCTGTTCAACTCCTCTGCGATGCTCGAAGCGCATTTCGGGGTTCCGGCCGCAGGCGGGATCCTCGTGGCGATCAACAACCGGCTGGCCGGCCCAGAGGTTGGGCACATCCTCAAACACAGCGGTGCTCGCTTCCTACTGCTCGACGCCGATCTCGAGCCCCTCGTCGCCTCGCTGGGGCTGTCCGACGTCGCCCTGATCCGGTGTGACCACGGTGGTGGGGTGGACCAGTACGAGGAGTTCCTGGCGGACGCGTCCGACCAGATGCCGGATAGCTGGCTCGAGGACGAGGAGGAGACGATCTCGATCGACTACACCTCAGGCACCACCGGCCGGCCGAAGGGGGTGCAGTACACGTACCGCGGCGCCTATCTAAACGCTCTCAGCGAGGTGATCGTCGCGGGGATGAGCCCCGAGTCGGTGTACCTGTGGACGCTGCCGATGTTTCATTGCAATGGTTGGTGCTTTCCATGGGCGGTAACCGCGGTCGGGGCAACCCACGTGGCCCTGCGCGCCGTCGATTCCGACCTCATCTGGCGGCTCTTCGACCAAGAGGGTGTGACGCACTACAACGGCGCGCCCGCGGTTCACCTGATGATCATCAACCATCCCGAAGCGCACCGCTTGGAGCAGCAAGTGACCGCGATGGTTGCCGCGTCGCCACCGTCGCCCACGCTGCTGGGGCGAATGGCCGAGCTCAACTTCCACATCGTGCACGTCTACGGTTTGACCGAGACCTACGGCCCGATCACGGTGTCTCCATCTCAACAGGGATGGCAGGAGTTGCCGGTCGAGCAGCGGGCAAAGCTGCTCGCGCGCCAGGGTCAGGCCTATCCCTCGGCCGACCTGGTACGGGTCGTCGACCAGGACATGCACGACGTCCCCCGGGACGCCGAGACGATGGGCGAGGTGGTCATGCGCGGGAACAACGTGATGAGCGGCTATTTCGCAGACCAAGCGGCCACCGAGAAGGCGTTTCGCGGCGGCTGGTTTCACTCTGGTGATCTCGCGGTCTGGCACCCCGACGGCAACATCGAGCTGCGCGACCGCAGTAAGGACATCATCATCTCCGGCGGCGAGAACATCTCGAGCATCGAGGTCGAGCAGACCATATGTGCTCACCCGGCCGTGCTCGAGTGCGCAGTGATCGCGATTCCTCACGAGCGCTGGGGAGAGCGACCAAAGGCGTTCGTCACGCTCAACACGGGAGCCAGCGCAAACGCGGACGAGATCATCGGGTTCTGCCGCCAGCGGCTCGCTCACTACAAGTGCCCCGACGCCATCGAGTTTGGCCCGCTGCCGAAAACCTCAACCGGCAAGGTCCAAAAATTCGCCCTGCGCGAGCACGAGTGGACTGGACACGAGACTCGAGTCGGCGCGACGTAGCCCCGGGCCAGATCGCCATTCGCTTCGGCGGACGGGCACTCACTCATGGCGAGCTGGAGTCGAAGGCGAGCCGGCTCGCTGGGGGACTCCTGGCGGCGGGTATCGCGCCCGCGGACCGGGTGGCGTTGTTCATGCCTAACTGTCCGGACCTGGTCATCGCATATCTCGCCTGCTTCGGGGCAGGGGTGATTGCGGTTCCTCTCAACACGCGCTATCGCGCGCCCGAGGTCGCCTACGCACTGGAGCGCTCGGGAGCGGGAACCGTGATCGTCCACCGCGACCTCCGCGGCGAGGTCGACACCTCCCGAGGCGGTTGTGGATCGTCGGCGACGGAGATCAGGGCTGGCAGTCAGCGGTTGACGCGCCGCCCGTGCAAACCCGAGCCGCGAGGGACGATGCGGCGGCGATCATCCTGTTCACCTCCGGGAGCGCCTCGAGACCAAAGGGCGTGACGCACACACACGCAAGCATGAACCACACGGTGAGCACTCAGGTGCGAGTACAAGGCCTCGGACCAGGCGATGTAAATCTGATCACGCTCGCCACGTGCCATGTGGCGGGCCTGTTCGGTC
>DASYAP010000238.1:0-19122 GCA_036501265.1 Solirubrobacteraceae bacterium
CCGCGCCCCGGCCACGCCGACCTGGTGGGGACTCAGAAATACGGGCTTGAGGACGTCCGCGACATCCTCGAGCGCGCCAGCGCGCGCGAGACCGCGGCCCGGGTGGCGGGGGGCGCGGTCGCGAAGGCGTTCCTCGCCGCACTGGGCGTCCGGGTGTTCTCGCACGTGATCCAGATCGCCGGAGTCACTGCGCCGCGCAGAGATGAGCTGCGGCCCGAGGACTTCGCGACCGTCGACGACTCTCCCGTGCGCTGTCTCGATTCCGACTCGAGCGCGGCCATGGTCGCGGAGATCGACCGCCTGCGCAAGGCCAACGAGTCGCTTGGCGGGGTGTTCGAAGTGCGCGCCTTCGGCCTGCTGCCGGGCCTCGGCTCGCACGTGTCGTGGGAAGAGCGGCTCGACGGGCGGCTGGGTCAGGCGATGCTCTCGATCCAGGCGATCAAGGGGGCGGCCATCGGGGACGGCGTCGAGATCGCGGGACTGCCCGGCTCCCAGGCTCACGACGAGATCTTCTACGCCGCGGGTAGGGGGTTCTTTCGCAACACCAACCGCTCCGGAGGCGTCGAGGGAGGTATGACCACCGGAGCGCCCTTGGTAGTGCGGGCCTGGATGAAGCCCCTGCCCACGCTTACGAAACCGCTTCGGTCGGTCGATATCGCCACCCACGAGCCGGCGGAGGCGCTGCGGGAGCGGACCGACTCTTGCACGGTGCCGGCGGCGGGGGTGGTCGGCGAGGCGATGGTGGCGTTCGTCCTCGCCGACGCCTACAGGCTCAAGTTCGGCGGCGACCACATCGAAGACGTGCGGGCGGCGCTGCGCGCCTACAAGGAGCGGATCGGGTGGCGAGACGTGGCCACATCTGCGGTCTGAGCCGTGAGGGTGCGATGTTTGTCGGACTATTTCCTCGTTTCGTAGCACGGTGACCAGGATTGCCCTGATCGGCTTCATGGGCTCGGGCAAGACGACCGCCGCCCAGGCCGCCGCCGGGGCGCTCCGAACTGAAGCGGTCGACGTCGATGTAGAGCTCGAGCGCTCCTTCGGCCGCTCGCTCGAGCGCGTCTTCGACGAGGAGGGGGAGGCGGTGTTCCGCGCCAGGGAGGAGGAGCTGACGCTGGCAGCGCTTGCGCGGCCAGACGCGCCGGTGGTGGCGTTGGGAGGCGGAGCGACAGGTTCCGCGCGCGTCCGCGAGGCGCTAGCCGAATCAGATCGCCGCGTGGTCTGGATGGACGTGGCACCCGATGTCGCCTGGGAGCGGGCCCACGACGCAGGTCGGCCACTGGCGCGCGATCGTGAATCGTTCAAGCGGCTGCATGCCGAGCGCGAGCCGGTCTACGCGGCCCTCGCCGATGCCACCGTCCCGGCGAACCGAGGGACCGAGATGGGTGCCGTGCTTGCCGCGCTTAAAGGGTTGCCGAAGCGTGAAACGCTGCTTTGGGCCGCGAGCACGTCGGGCGACTACCCCGTTTACGTGGGCTCGGGTCTGGTGACCGCATCGGGTTTCTGGCCGTCCACGGTGCGGGGTCGGCGCTACCTGATCACCGACGACCAGGTGGCACCCCAGTACGGCGAGTGTATTTCTGACATCGCGCATCGCCTCGCGGTCCCCGCCGGCGAGGGCTCGAAGACGATCGCGCAAGCGCAGGTTGTGTGGCGGTCTCTGGCGGGAGCGGGCATGACGCGGGGCGACGTGGTGGTTGCGTTGGGAGGGGGAGTCGTCGGAGACCTGGCCGGGTTCTGCGCGGCGACCTATCAGCGCGGCGTCCCCTACGTGCAGGTACCGACCACGCTGGTGGCGCAGGTCGATTCGGCCTACGGTGGTAAGACGGGAGTCGATCTGCCGGAGGCCAAGAACTACGTCGGCGTCTACCACCAGCCGTCCGCGGTGATCGCCGACCCGCAGACGCTCGCAACGCTACCCGCTGCCGAGCTCGCGGCCGGCTATGGGGAAGTGGTCAAAACGGCGTTACTCGCCGGCGGCGACCTCTGGGAGCGCGTGCGAGCCGGCGCCGATCCCGACTCTCCGCAGATCATCGCCGCGAGCGTGCGCGTCAAGTTGCGAATCGTCGCCCAGGACGAGCGCGACGCGGGACTGAGGCAGGTCCTCAATCTGGGCCATACCGTCGGCCACGCGCTCGAGACCGCGACCGGCTATAGCCGCTACCGCCACGGCGAAGCGGTCGGCCTGGGCCTGCTGGCGACGCTGCGCCTCTCCGGGCAAACCGCCTTGCGCGACGAGGTCGCGGCCCTGCTCCAGGCGCGAGGCCTTCCCACGCGGCTCGACGGCGCTGACCCCGACGCGGTGGTTGCCGCGACCGCGGCCGACAAGAAGCGCGTGGGCCCAGGCCCGGTTCCATTCGTGTTGCTCGACCGCCCCGGCAGGCCGCGCGCCGGGTGTCCCGTGGAGCCGGCCGAGCTGCGGGCCGCGGTGGGGGAGCTCGTCGCGCGGTGAGCACGGTCACGCGCAACAGGGTGGAGGTCATGCACGGGGTCAACCTTGACCAGCTGGAGCGTCGTGATCCTGCTCAGTACGGCAGCCTGACGCTGAGCGAACTGGAGCGCAGGATCGCCGACGAGGCCGCGGGTCTCGGCCTGGAAACGCGGTTCTTCCAAAGCAACCACGAAGGCGAGTTCGTCGAGCACCTTCACCGGTTGGAGGGGATGGCGGACGCGGTGATCCTCAATCCGGGCGCCTGGAGTCACTACTCGTATGCGATCCGCGATGCGCTCGAGCTGGCGGCACTACCTGCGATCGAGGTCCACCTATCGGATATCTCGCGACGGGAGGAGTGGCGCCGCCACTCCGTGATCGCCGAGCTGTGCATTGCCCAGGTGACGGGGAAAGGGCCGGACGGCTACCGTGAGGCACTCGAACGATTGCGCGAGGAGCTGCTGTGACCACCCAAGTCGCCCAAGACCGTCCCACCCGCCTGACCGAGCTGCTGGTCGCAGCCGAGCTCGACGTCCTGCTCGTCACCGGACTAGTCAACGTGCGCTATCTGACTGGCTACACCGGTTCAAACGGGCTCGCGCTGGTCGGGCCCGAGCTCCGCAGGTTCGTGACCGACTTTCGCTACGCCGAGCAGGCAGCGGCCGAAGTGGACCCCTCGTTTGACCGCATCCAAGCTCCCGTCGAGCTGCTCGACGGCCTGGCAGATGCACTTCCGGGCGGCTCGCTGCGCCTGGGGTTCGAGGCTGCCCACACCTCGGTCACCCAGCACGCATTCCTGCGCGAGCAGCTCGCCGACAGCATCGAGCTGGCACCGACCGCGGATCTGGTGGAGTCGTTGCGCGCGGTCAAGGACGCCGCTGAGATCGCGTCGGTGCGAGCCGCGACCGTCCTAGCCGACGATTCATTTGAGCGGCTGCTGGAGGACGGGCTCGTGGGGCGCAGCGAGCGAGAGGTCGCCATCGCGCTCGAGCACGACATGGTGCTGCGAGGTGCTCGCAGGCCCAGCTTCGACACGATCGTCGCCGCGGGGCCGCACGGCGCCCTTCCCCATGCCATGCCCCGCGACGTCGAGATTCGCGAGGGCGATCTGGTGGTGATCGACTGGGGAGCTCAGCTCGATGACTACTGCTCGGATTGCACGCGTACGGTCGCGGCCGGCGAGCCGGGGGCCGAGGCACGGGAGGTCTACGAGCTGGTGCTCGAGGCCCAGCAGGCCGGTGTCGACGCGGTCAGAGCCGACCGGCCCACCGCCGAGGTCGACGGTGTCGCGCGCGGCATCATCGCCGCGGCTGGCCACGGGGACAACTTCGGCCACGGCCTCGGGCACGGCGTGGGGCTAGACGTCCATGAGGCCCCATGGCTGAGACGCCGCTCGGACGAGGTGCTTCAGGCGGGCAACGTCGTGACGGTCGAGCCCGGGGTGTACCTCGTCGGACGCTTCGGCGTCCGAATCGAGGACCTCCTAGCGGTGACCGAGGATAGAGCCGAGATCCTGACCTCGGTCTCCAAGGAGCTGATTGTGAGCGACTGAGTCGCGCGATGCCGGTCGTGTCGCCTTCGAGCGGCGCGTCGGCGCAACGTGTCTCAATTTGTCCGAGTTTAGGTCTCATATACGAGGCGCCCCCTACGAGAGCGAGGAACCAATGACCAGCAAGAAGCCGTCAAAGTCCGCGATCCATTACGCGCAGCGCCTGTTCGAGGACGAGTACGTCCAAGGACAGCTCCGCGACGCTGCCAGCGGCATACGTTCTGCGTACGACCGCATCAGTAAGAAGCCTGAGCGAGCGGCCGAGGACAAGAAGGTGTACCGCAGCGTGCGGCGGGCGGCCACGTCCACCCGCAATGCGCTGCTCGCTCTGATGCGCCCCGAGCCCGAGCCCGAGCCCACCCACCGGTTCCGCGCGGCGCTGGTAGCCATTACGGTGGTCGGCGGAAGCGTGCTGATCATCAGTAAACGGGAATCGAAGGGACAGTCAGCGGCCGAGATCAACGCTACCCCCGCCGCGTCCAACAGTGACGCCGCGACTGAGCAAACCGCGGAGACGCAGACCGCGCCAAGCACGGCCAGCGAGTGAGGAAGGCTTTGCTCGAGCCGCAGCAGGCCGGCTAGTCGAGCGCCATTACCACCACGGTGGCGTCGTCTTCGAGCGGCTCACGCCAGCAGTCGGTTATGGCTTGCTGGATGGCAATCGCAGTCGACGCCGCCGTGGGGTTGTCTGCGCGCTCGAGTGCTTCGGACAGGCCTTGCACCCCGAACGTGCCGCCGCCCTCCATCCGACGGCTGATGACGCCGTCGGTCAAAAGGATCAGCCGCTCGCCCGGGTGAAGCTGGCGGCTGGCGGGAGTGAACTTGGTCGCTTCTCCGCTGGTTCCTAGGGGAGGGTGCGGCGGCGCCTTCAGCTCGATGAGGTCGCCATCGCCGTCGACGAGGTAGGCGTTGGGATGGCCGCAGTTGACCCAAGTCAGGGTTGCCGTGGCGGCGCGCCAGCGTGCCAGCAGCGCGGTGATGTAGAAGTCGGGGTTGTCGAGCCGGCGGATCGTTTCGTCCATCTGTGTCAGCGCGCTCTTGAGATCCTGGCCGCTGCGACGCGCGGCGCGCAGCGCTCCGAGGGCGGCGGCGCCAAGGCCCGCCGCGGTTGGGCCGGTGCCGACGGCATCAGCGACCGCCAGCCAGGCCCCATCGCGATTCTCGACGAAGTCGAACCAGTCTCCGCCGACCTCGTAGCTTGGCAGGAGAACCCCCGCCAACTGTGCGCCTGCGATGCGTGCGATTCGGGGTGGGAAGAGATGCTGCTGGACCTCGGCCGCGGGCGTTGTAGGTTTGTGTCGCTTGGCCGCCTCGATGTAGTCGGTGTAGTCGTTGGCCAGCTCGAGCGCGGCCGCGCCCTGCTTGGCGATATCGGAGAGGTCGGCCAGCGGAGTGCCCACGCAGACCAGCAGCCCGGTGACGCGGCCGCGTAGCCACAGCGGCTCGGCGACGCAGCCCGGGAGGTCACGCTGAAGGCGGTTGTAGAACTCGGGGAGGCCCTCGGGCACGATCTCCGGTCCGAGCGCGGGCGGTGCGTCGAGTCGCTCGGGGAACTCGTCGGTGCCAGCGAGTCGCAGCAGGTGGGAGCCGTCGATGTCGACCACGTACAGAGCGACGGCAACGCCGGCGACCCGCCGCGCTTCGGCCACGAGCTGGTCGGGTACCAAGTGCGGAGGCACCTCGTCGAGGATTCGCGTCACGTCGAGAGGCAGCGGCGCGTCGCGGCCCAGCTGGCCGGGCGCCTGGAACGGCATCGTGGTTACGGTCTCCCCGATCGACCGCCGGCCGACGGTCCCGAAATCGCCGAGCTCCACTTCGGCCAACGCCTCTTCAACAGCCTGCCGCGTCGGAAAGTGGCGGTAGAGCGTGGATCGTCCCACGTTTGCCGCGGCTGCGAGCTCGGTCATGGTGACGCGGCGGTCGCCCACCAGAGCTTGTGCGGCCGCGAGTATGCGCTGTCGGCTAGCAAGCGCGTCGGAGCGGATCAGACTGCCGGACGCCCCGGCCTGGGCTCCGTTGTCCCCTGCCTCCACCGAGTCGGCCACCCACGACTTGTACCACGTCGCGCGCGCGTCCCGGTGAGTTTTGGGGGTTTCCGAGCCCCTGGTCAGATGTTTGCGGGACAGCTGTGTCCCAAATTAGGCGATTAAAGCGTTTTAGAAGACGCCAGACCGGGGTAGTGTCCCAGACAGTACGACATCTGAGACAAACTGACGCAACCAACTGGGGAGAACGTCCATGGCAGATAGCTACGGAGAGGAACGAGGCCGCAGCACGGGTCTCCGGGAGCCCGCACAGAGCGATCGCTCGGTAGCTGAACTCACGAAGCACCTCTCGGACCAGACCGCGACGCTCGTTCGCCAGGAGCTAGACCTTGCTAAAGCCGAGCTCGCCGAAAAGGGAAAGAAGGCAGGACTTGGTGCAGGCATGTTCGGCGGCGCCTCGGTGTTCGCCGTGTACGCGCTAGGAGCGCTCACCGCGTGCGCGATCCTGGCGCTGGCGCTGGCAGTCAAAGGCTGGTTGGCGGCGCTGATCGTCGCTGCCGTGCTAGGTGTCATCGCCGGGGTGCTGGCTCTCATGGGCACGCGGAACGTCAAACAGGGGGTGCCTCCGACGCCGGAGCGGACCATCGAGAGCGTTAAGCAGGACGTTGCATGGACGAAGCGCAGCGCGCAGGAGGGTAGGCGATGAGCACCGCGGACAAGGCAGAACACACTGGCGGGCGGGACAAACCCCCAGAAGAACTTCGGCAGGACATCGAAGAAACGCGCCAGGAATTGGGCGATACGGTCGAAGCGCTCGCAGAGAAGACCGACGTAAAGGCCCAGGCCAAGCGACGGATCGACTCCGTGAAGGGGACGGCCCGCCAAAAGCAGGAGCAGACCAAAGCGAAGGCCAAGGCGGCCGCGCCAGAGAGCGCGGGCGCCGGGGCACAGCAGGTCGTAAGCGCGACGAAGCAGAACCCGCTTCCCGTCGCGACGGGTGGGGCCTTCCTGGCAGGTTTTCTGATTGGGCGATGGACTAAGTGATCACCGGCGCATGAGCGATCAAGACAAACAGAACAACGGTGCGGCACGTGACGTCCGGGGGCCGGAGGGTCCCACGAAGCTGGGTACCGGCGAGTGGCGTGGCGTGCTGAAACGCTCGGCCAAGGGGTTCAGTGCTGACAATCTGACCGACCGTGCCGCCGCCCTGACTTACTACGGGATCCAGGCGATCTTCCCAGCGATCCTCGCGCTCGTCTCGATCCTGGGTTTGATCGGGCAATCCGCGACACAGCCCCTGATCCATAACCTGGGCAAGGTCGCGCCAGGTCCCGCCCAGAAGATCTTCAGCAGCGCGATCCACAACCTGCAGCACAGCCGCGGCGCGGCCGGCGTATTGGTGATCGTCGGCATCGCGATCGCGTTGTGGTCGGCCTCGGGCTATGTCGGGGCCTTCATGCGCGCGTCGAACGCAATTTACGGCGTCGAGGAAGGCCGTCCGTTCTGGATGAAGCGCCCGATCCAGCTCGCCGTCACGATCGTGCTCGTACTTCTGCTGGCCGCGAGCGCGATCGCCGTTGTGCTCACGGGCGGACTCGCCACCCAGGTGGGAAAGGTGTTGGGC
The DNA here is from genome assembly GCA_036501265.1 of Solirubrobacteraceae bacterium. Classification (GTDB taxonomy): domain Bacteria; phylum Actinomycetota; class Thermoleophilia; order Solirubrobacterales; family Solirubrobacteraceae; genus Palsa-465. The sequence continues at coordinate 7,587 of DASYAP010000238.1, forward strand.
GTTGGCTCGAGCGCGGTCACGGTCTGGGATATCGCCAAGTGGCCGGTGCTGCTGCTGGTGGTGGCGTTTATGTTCTCGATCCTCTACTGGACGGCGCCGAATGTCCGCATGCAGGGGTTCCGCTGGATCACCCCCGGCGGGATTGTGGCAGTGGTGGTGTGGATCATCGCCTCGCTCGCTTTCGGCTTCTACGTGGCTAATTTCAGCCACTACAACAAGACCTACGGCAGCCTCGGCGGAATCATCGCCTTCCTCGTGTGGCTTTGGGTCTCAAACGTCGCGGTCCTGTTCGGCGCCGAGTTGAACGCGGAACTCGAACGTGGCCGACAACTACAAGCGGGTGAGCCGGCCGAAGAGGAGCTTCTGGTCACGCCGCGGGTGGCGAAGAGCAAGTGAAAGTATTGTTCTTACCGATCAGCGTCCTCGCTGGGATCCTGGCAGGGATCATCAGCAAGAAGCTCTTCTCGTTGGTGTGGAGCGCAATCGATGGCGCCGAGCCGCCCGACCACAAAAAGCGCGTGGAGGATCATGTAACGCTGGCCGCAGCCTTAGTCCTCGAAGGGCGATTGTGCGGCTGGTCCGGGGTGGCGTCGACCACGCCAGCCGCCACGGCTTTGCTCACCTCACCGGCGCGTGGCCGGGTGAGGAGTCGGAATAGCCGCCAGCGGGTAGCGTAGCCGCGCAACGGGGAACTGGAGGAGCAAATATGCCTGTGTGGACAATCATCGTGATAGCTGTGGTCGTCGTAGCGATTCTGATCGTGGCGGTCTTGGTGCTCCCTCGGACGCGCGAAAAGGCCCGAATTAGGCGGCGTGAACGCGAACTCGGGCAGCGCCGCGAACAGGCGGTCACCGAACATCGAGAAGTGGCCGAGAGTCGTGCGAGACGCGCCGACGAAGCCGAGCACCGTGCGAGGATCGCCGAGCAAGAGGCCCGGCGCGAGCGCGCAGAGTCTCAGCTGAGGGAGGAAAAGGCCGCCCTGCACGAGCGGGGGATGGCCGACGACGAGCTGATATCCGACGACGAGCGCGCACGTTTCGCCGGAACCTCCGCCGTGGCGGCAGAGCCCGAGCACGCGGAGGAGTTTCAGGAAGGCCCCGGCGCAGAGGGACGCGGGGTCTAGGAGAAGGCCCTGCTTGGGTCGCCGGGGCCTGCTTGGGTCGCCGGGGCCTGCTTCGGTCGCCGGGGCCTGCTTCGGTCGCCGCGTGACAAAGGCGACACGCTGGTTGGGATATCACCCGGAATATTTCCGAGGTATCTCCCAACGTGGCCCCAAATACACTCGCGGCCTATGTTGTTGCACCTCTTCGCGGGCCTGCGTGTGCGGGATTTCGAGCTGGCGCGACCGTGGTACGAGCAGCTGCTCGGCGAGCCCACGTCCTTCCCGCACGCCACCGAGGCCGTCTGGACGCTTGCGGATGACCGGTCGGTGTACGTCGTGGAGCACGGCGATGCCCCCGGAAACTGCGTCGTGACGATCTTCGTCGACGACCTGGACGCGCGCGTGGCCGCAATTGCTGAGCGTGGTCTGGAACCCGATGAGCAGCTGACGCTCTCCAACGGTGTACGCAAGGCGGCCTATCGCGACCCGGACGGCAACGAGGTGGCGTTCGGCGGAGCGCCGCTCATGTAAGAATCTTGCGGCGATGCCGGGGGTGAGGCGAGGCAGGGCTGTGGGTGCTTTTTGGTTACGGAGCTTTGTCGCTGTGGGCGTTTGTGGAATCACCTTGATGCTCGTGGGCTGTGGGGGTACGAGCAAGGGTCACTCGCGCGCACCCGGTTCAACATCTAGCAAGGCGCCGCGGACCGGGGCGTCGTCGGCCACGACAACGAGCGCTGCATCCCTCAAAACGATCCGCTGCCCGCACAGGCTCGCGCTGGCGGCCCGCGGCAAGTACGCCGGCCAGGTGGCGACGGTCTTCATCGTCAACGCCAGCCCAAAGAAATCCGGCTGTGGGTTTGTCAGCGGCTGGATGGCCGACTGGATCAAGGCCGGCGCGTCCCCCGGTGGCTATGCGATAGGCCGCCTGGTCGGAATCCGGTGCGACGAGCCTCTGCTGCGCAATACGGGCCCCCTGGGTGAGAAATTCGGGCGCTACGGCGGCGTCATTCATTGCGATCAAGTCGATAACGGCGCCGGGGATCCCCAAGCTCAGTTGGACGCAGACTCGGCGGGTATCTGGGGCTATTACGGCCATGGCATCATCACCGGGCCCAATCGCCCTCCCGGGCCCCCGGCCGGACCGGCAATCCCAGGCCGCACGCTGAGCAAGGCCGTTGCTAGGGAACTGGGAAGGGACGGCGTGCAACCCGACTCGGTGACCTGCGCCGCACTCGCACGCCAGCGCGGCGCGACGGCAACCTGCAAGATCTACGGCAAGGACCCGGCTGTCGGCCCGGCGAAGTTGCACGGGACGGCGCAAATCACTATTCAGGATCGCGCCGGCCACCGGGCGATAGACAGCTTCCGGCTAAATGGGCCTCACGGCCTAGCGGCCCGGGGCACCGGGTACCCGTTCGATCCTGAGACGGGGAGCGTGCTCTAGCGCCCAGACCGCTCGGGTCGTCGCGCCGCTAAAGCACGTGTATCAGCAGTGCCAGGCCAGCGACGAAGGGCGCGGCCAGCAGCGAGACTCCTACGAGTGTCGTCACCGCGATGAGCGTACGCCGGCTCCAACGCTGTACCCGAGTCCGCGTGACGAGTAGACCGGCGGCCGCGCGGACCGTGATCGGCGCACCGGGCTGCGAGAACATCGCATCCTGCACGCGGTGCTCCCAGCGAATGATCATCCTCATGGCCTCTCGCCGCGCGCGAACCCGGTACCAGGACAGCCGCCGGCGTCGCTCATGCCAATAGGTGAGCGAGCGAATTCCCTCGCTGAGATCTGGGGGTGCCTGCAATTGCGCAACCAGGCGGTCATCGGCCGTTGCGAATGCTCTGCGCATGACTCTCATTCTGGCAGAGCCGAGCCTGCCCCAGAGGACTAGCGAGGCTCGATCAGGTCGGTCTTTGGATGAACCGGGAGTAGCACGGGCTTGCGAGGCCCATGCGAAAAGTCGAAGTCCTCGGCGAGCCTGCCTAGCTGGCGCGCGTTCTCGCGCACGTCGGGGCGAGGATCGGGGCGGCCGTCAGTCTTGGGGTTGAGCTTCGCATTGCCGAGGAAGTCGGCTTCGATGAACTTTGCGTACGCGTCGAAGCTGAGCGTCTGGCGATCGATGTAGCCCTTCTTGGCGTAAGGGCTGATCACCAGTCCCGGCACGCGCAGGCCGTACCCGTCCCGGTCGATATGTGGCGGGACGACGTTGTCGTAGAACCCACCCCAGTCATCCCAGGTCAAAAAGATTGCGGTCGAATTCCAGTCGCGACTTTCCATGATCGTGTTTATCAGCCCGGTGGCATAGGTCTGCCCACGGCTGACAAGCGCCGTGTGCGGGTGCTCTGAGACGACGCTGCTGGGCACGATCCATGAGACGGCCGGGAGCCTCCCTTTGTGGGCCGCAGCGAAGAACCCGTTGAGCGACTGGATGTCTCGCAGTTGGTGATCGGTTCGCACCGTGTCGAAGTAGAACAGCGGGTTCCAGATTGGATTCGTCCTAGGGCCTTGTGTGACCGGGGCGCAGGACGCCCTGGTGTTGCTCTCACAATCGGGTTCGATGCCCTTGAAGATGTAATAACGCCAGCTGACGTGATGCTTGTGGAGCAGGTAGGTCAGGTCGGTCCAGGCGTAGTCGGGTCTCTTTGGCGACGGGTGGGGGCCACCAGGAGGTTGCGCGGGGTGTGCCGGGGCGTTGCGGCAGCTCATCGGATCGTCGTGCCGGCTGCAGTAGGCCGACCAGAGGGAGACCAGGTACAGGTGTGAGGGCAGACTCCAGGACTTCACGGGCTCGAACATGCGGTCCTGAAGCACAAAGTCGCGGGCGTAGGTCCAGTAGTTGGGTATGTCCGCCCCGGTGTGGTACCCCGCCACGTCGTCGTGGCCGAGCTTGGGAAAGATCTTCTCCTGCTCTTTGATGAATCCGTCCATCTTGCCGCCGTCAATTTCAGGACGGACGTTGGGGTAGCTATACAGGCCGCCCTGATTGAGATCGTGACGGTCGTGCCAGAGGCGCACGCAGTGCTCGCGATGGTCCGGAAGGCACGGCACCTTCCCGCGGTGACCCGCGAGGCCGGGGATTCCATCCGCGCCTCGATACGTGCCGAAGTAGGTATCGAACGAGCGGTTCTCCTGCATGATGATCACAACGTGGCGGATCTTGTGGATCCCCTTGCGGGAGGTTGGGCGCCGGGCCACCGCAGCAATGGTTTGATGCCGGGCGGCCGGATCGGAGCTGCTCGCCGCCGTCGAGGAGCTCAGCACCGCGAGTACCAGCAACCCCGCCACTGCCAGCAGCGCCGCCAATCGGGCCACCTTCGTCTAAATCACCCCCAAGATCTGCGAACTATATGCCGCGCCAGCGCGCGACCATCGACCGGCTAGGCGATGGCAGTGAGCCGTGTTACGCCGAAAGGCGTCGGCTACCCTGAGGCAGCGGGGCCGCTGTTAGACGAAGCGCTCCGGCGATCCCACATGTCCATTTCCACGAACCAGTTCGGTTAGGTGCTGGAAACCATGTAGTGAGCGGAGCTGGGTCATACCTGCCGATTGGGGCCAGACGAGGGACCGCATACCGGTGTAGACGGCTTAGCAGCGCGCCCAGTCGGGGTGCGCTCACTCACATGCGCCGTGTTTCCGGTCTGTTCGGTCGGTTGAGCTCTGTTCAACGCGCTGAGAACTCCCGAGTTTGGGGAGCCTTTTGGGGAGCCCTGGCAAGGGCTTTCAGAGCCGTCCGATCCGAAAACGCGAGCCGGACGCGCTTGAGATTACTTTCTCGGAGACGAGCCGCGGAGGAACTAGGTAGCGCACGCTCCGTGATATGGTGCTGTTGTGTCTAGCACTACCGGGACGTTTGGGGTTGATTCGTCGAGTCCGGTTGCGTTGCATGAGCAGGTCGCTGCGGCGATTCGTCGTGCGATCGCGGAGGGTGACGCTGTTGCGGGTGAGCGGCTCCCCCCGGCGCGTGATCTCGCCGTCGTTTTGGGGGTCAATGCCAACACGGTGTTCCGGGGGTTGCGGACGCTGCGGGATGAGGGGTTGGTCGAGTTTCGTCGCGGTCGGGGGGTGACGGTGACGGGCGTGGCGCAGGGGCGAAGCGTCGTGATCGAGAAGGCGCGTGAGCTTGTTGCGCTCGCTCGTCGCTACGGCTATGGGCCCGAGGAGCTCGATCGGATGTTGCGTGAGGCCGGCTGAGGGGAGAGGCGATGGCGTTAGTCGAGAGTGAGCGGACCGACGAGGCGGGCTCGCCTGAGGCGCTGATCCGCGAAGCGCGTGAGCTGCAGCGCCGCCGTCGGCGCCGGCGAGCTGCCGTGGCTTTGGTGGGGCTTTTGGCGCTAGGCGGCGGGATCGTGTTGGTGGCCGGTGGCGGCGGTCCGTCCGCCGGGCGGGGGTTGGTTGGAGCGCTTCCGGCGGGGATCGCGGCCCGCGCGGGCGACCCGGCCGGCGGGCTGGCGTGGGGGATACGGGTCGTACGCGCAAGCGGCTGGACGTGTCTGCAGCTCGGGAGGCTGCGCGGCGACCAGCTGGGGGTGATCGGCAAAGACGGCGCGTTTGGCGATGATGGTCGCTTTCATCCATTCGCGCCGAGCACCACGAAGCAGGCGTATTGCGCGCAGAACGACCCGAAGGGTCACGCGTTTTTGAACGCCCAGCTCGCGCCGCAGCCGGCCAGCGCCGCGGGAGCCGGCTCGAGGACGGTGCCCAAGTGCCATCCGGCCGCTGACGTCGCCCAGGCCAAGCGGACACTCTCGAGGAGGGGGCGCTCGAGAGCGGTGCGCTCGAGGGCGTTGCGGGTCGTCGACGCGTGGAGGGTCTGTCCCAGCGGGGATCTGCGCTACGTCCAGTACGGGCTACTCGGCCCGGACGCGACGGGAGTTACCTACACCCTCGGCGGGCGAAGCGAGGTCCAGCGAACCCGCGGCCCGGACGGCGCCTACCTGATCGTCGGTCCACCCGGCGCGTGTGGCCGCTTGGGCCTCGGCAGCGATTGCGCAGGCACGGGCCCCGTCGATAGCCCTCAGATCTTCGCCGGGATGATCACCGCCGTGGACTACCGCGACGGGCGAACCTGCAGCCTGAACCGAAGCCGCCCCGGCGAGCCCGCCGTCCTGGTCAGCTGCCCGCGCGTCGGATACCTGCCCGCGAAGTTACCGATCGGCGAGGCAAGGGTCGCGACCCCGATCAGCGTCCGTCTGATCACGGCCAAGCACTACTGCTTTACTCGACGCGACCGGCCGATCAAAAGGTCTGCACCGGCGCCGGAGACCGACAGAGGCCCCTACATTCCCTGCGACGGGCCGGTTCCCGCCAACGAGGTCCGCGACCTCGCCGACCAGCACGGCACGCTCGTCGTCTTCTCCTGGATCGCACGCGAGCCCGTCAACTCACCCAACAGCAGCTATGCGTTCATGATCAGGGCGCCGTGCGGTACCGGCGGTGGCGGACCCACCATTGGACGCATCCGTGCCGGTGAGCTCCTCACCAGAGGCCAATTCGAGCCCAGCGGCTGCACCGGCACGTTCACCGGCGCGGTCGCCTACAACCCAAACGTCGGCCCAGGCGGCCCTACCGGCCCGGCGCTCTTCCCCAGACGGAACGGCTCGATTATTGTCACTCGCGGCTGGATTCTCGTTGGCCGTTTCGCAATCGCCATCCGCTAAAGCCCCAGCCCGAGGACCGCTTCGGGGGTTAATCAACCGTCCGAAAGACGAGAGGACTGCACGGCGCTCGTGGCTTGTGCTCACCCCCCGCGGGGTCGCCGCCGAGCGTCTGGCTCAACACGGCACGTGCCGCCCTCGAGCGTTCCTTTCCCCCGGGCCATGGCTGAGAACTCTCGAGGGGGGGCGGAGCGTTTGGGGAGACTGCGGCGCGGGCGCCATCAGCGCATCGAGGATCACAGCCCGCGATGTTCAGCGATCACTCGGGCATGCCACTGACCGTGGAACGGTGCGAGCGAGGTCCTGACATTTCGTCGGTCGGATCTCTGGTGTAAACGGCAGCACCGGTCGTTGCGACGCGTGACGACGGAGGGCGAGGATCGCCTTGATTTGCGGCACTTTGCGGGGCTGTTCTGATGGCGATCGCCTAATGCTTGTTTAGAGTGCTCCCGAGGACGTTTGGGCCAGGATTGGGCCACGCCTACCGTGGCAGTGCCGCCATCGTGACCATCGGGCGAGTCCAGCTCACTACTGCTCGCGCCGATCCTTGCCGCGAAACAAGGCGACAGGAGCGATAAGGCAACCGGCAAGCCTCCGCGGGACTTCATCATCCCTGGGCGCGCTCGGTCGCAAGGCGAGCGTCAGCAAGGTCAACACGCGCGCACGCAAAGCGAGCGTCGGCATTTGGTCGCTAGGTGGACCGCCACACTGCTGCATTCCGGGGTCCCGACAGCCGAGCGCAAGCCCGCTCCTCTTAGGCCAACTCGACACGCTGGCGGTGGAGGTCACGATCTGTTTTGTTCGATCTGGGCGCGACCCGAGGTGATCCCGGTTTATGTGACCTTGTGCGAAGCGCTCGTTTTCTTCGTGTGACCAGCCTCGTTCTTCGCGGTCACGGTGCAGGTGTAGGTGCCTGCGGCGAACGCCGTGTACACGTTCGCGATCGCCCCAGCGATCCGCTTCCCGTTCCTGCTCCAGGTATAGGTGAAGCTCACCGGCCGCTGGTAGAGGAAGGACTCAACCAGATCCGGTGCCCAGGTCCCCTTTGAGCAGGAGAGCTTTGAGCCGACCTTAGAGCCGCCGCTGATCTTCGGGCTGGCGGTGGCGAGCGGCTTCTTCAGCAGGGACGGGTACAGCGGAAGATTCGTGTCGGCGCCGGTGGTATTGAGATCGCCACCGTGGCCGCTGCCGTTGAGGTTGGCAAAGGAGATCTTCTGGTCGTTGATGTTGGCCCAGTAGATCTTCCCTGCTTCGGGGTCGATCGCCACCCCAATGGCGCCGACTGTCGACGCGCCGCTGACGTCGAGATCCCCGCCGTGGCCGGTGTCGTTCAGGTTCGCGAACGAGATCGGATGTGTGCTGTCGCCCTTGTTGGCCCAGTAGATCTTGCCGTTGGCGGCGTCAATCGCGAGACCTTCAGGGAAGTTGACTGTCGCGCCGGTCGTCTTGAGGTCGCCGCCGCCGCCGCTCCCGTCAAGGTTGGCGAACGAGATCCTGTTATCACCGGAGTTGGTCCAGTAGATCTTGCCAATGGCCGGGTCGATCGCTACGCCTTGGGGATGATCCACACTCGCTCCGCTGGTCGACAGATCGCCGCCGCCGCCCGTGTCATTGAGCTTGGCAAAGGAGAGCGTTGGCCCGGAGTTGTTGTTGACCCAGTAGATCTTGCCCGAGGCCGGGTCGGTCGCGACGCCCTCCGGACCGTTCAATGAGGCGCCGGTCGTATTGAGATCACCAGCGCCCCCGGTGTCATTCAGGTTGGCAAAGGAGATCGGGCCGCCGTTCCGACTGGCCCAGTAGATCTTCCCGTGAAGGAGGTCCATCGCGATGCCAGCCGGGTCAACCGGAGTGAACCCTGTTGTGTTGAGATCGCCGCCATGGCCGGTGTCGTTGAGGTTGGCGAAGGAGATGGTGTTGTCCACGGCGGTGCCCCAGTAGATCCTGTTGGCGGCATGGGCCCCCGGCGCTGCCCAGAACAGCACAACCGCCAGTGGCAGCAACACCGGCAAGCCGCGCCGGAAAAGCCGACGACCAAAACGCGAACCACATGCCCGACTGAAGACCATCACCACCACCCCCATCTCACGCCGATAGCGCCCGCACGGCCGCCCCTCAAGAGCGCCAAACCTACCACACCACCACCCCCAACATCAAGAACGCAAGCGCCCGACCCGACACTGACGCGCTGGTCGAGGAGGAGCAGCCTGAACAGCCCCTCCGCATGACCCAGACGCTTCTGCTTGGCACCGGCAAAGCAGCAGTCTAGGTGAAGCCATCAGTTTCCGGCAGCGACGCTGGCGGGATGCCCGCCCGCGTCGCAAACGAGGCGCGAACTCAGGGGACGACCCACCGGGCAAAAGCGATTGCCGCGGACCCGCCCGAGCCGCTGCTCGCTAACCGTCGGAACGTCGCTGAAGACCGTCCTGTGTCATCCATGAAGGCCGGCTCGCGTCAAGGGGTGGTTGGGTTAGGGGCCTCTGGTGGTTGGGTGCCGGGTCGCGGACTGCGGGTCGGCGTGAGGCTCCAGTCATCCAGTCGGTCGCGTTGGGCGGACCAGGGTGTCGTGCGGTGCCAGGGGGCTCAATCAAGACCGGCGGTCGTCCTGTTCACAGGTGAGCGGGAGACCAGACACAGGAGCGAGCTCGCCCTGGCTTGCACCTCGCGCCCGTTGGTTGAGCGCAACCTTGGTGGCGGCTGGCGGATCTCATGCGGCGTCCGCCAGTTCGCTGTCGATCTCGTCGGATTGGTGGGCCAGGCAGCGGATCTCGCCGTCGCGCAGCCCGTAGTAGCAGAGGGTGAGGATCTGGCGGGCGATCGCGACTCTCGCGATCTTGCTGCCGCGGCGCTTGGCGATCCGTTCGTATTGGGCGCGAAGCGGTCCGCCGCCGGTGGGTGTGTGCTGCGCGGCCTCGCAGAGCGCCCAGCGCAGGATCGTGGAGCCTTGGCGGGAGATGTGCCCGAGGCGGGCTTTGCCCTCGGAGCTGCGCACGGTCGGGGTCAGGCCGGCCCACTGGCACAGGTGCTTGGCTGTGGGGAAGCGTTTGGCCTCGCCGACCTCGGCGATCACGAGCATCGCCGTGTAGCGGCCGATCCCACGGATCTGGCACAGCAGCTTGACGCGCTCGTCGGCTTTCGCGCGCTGGTCGATCTCGCTGGTGGTCTCGGTGATCTCGCGGTCGAAGTCGCTGATCAGCGCGAGCAGGCTGTCGAGTCTGCGGCGAGGCCACGGGCAGCTGCAGCGCGGCGAGGGACTCGCGGCCGGCTGTGCCGAACAGGTCGCTGTGATCGGGCAGGATGCCTTGGCGGGCCAGCAGCGCGTGCACGCGGTTCTTGATCGAGGTGCGCAGGTGCACAAGCGTCGCGCGGTGGCGGAGCAGATCGCGCAGGTCGCGCAGCTCCGGCGGGGCGATGTACGCCTCGGGCAGCAGTCCGGTGCGCAGCAGGTGCGCGAGCGTGCGCGCGTCGACCGCGTCGGTCTTCACTCTGGCGGCGGCGATCGCGCGGGTCCGGAGTGGGTGCGCGAGGTGCACGTCAAAGCCGGCGTCCTCGAGCAGCTCGGCGGGCCATTCCCAGCCGTAGGTCGCCTCCAGCGCGACATGCGTGTTCTCCGGATCGCCGAGCAGCTCGCGGATCGTCTCGCGCCCTGTCGGGATCCGTTTGGACAGCGTCAGCTCGCCGTGCTCGTCGATGATCGCGATCTGCGAGCGCCGGCGGTGCAGGTCGATGCCGACCCACCGCGTAGGGTTACTCACGGTCGGTCCTCCTCTCGAATTGTCCGGCCGCGCGGCCGTAATCCGCGCGGTCTTCAACCTTGCGGTTCGGGACGGAGGGCCGACCTCCTGCCGCCCGGCTCAAGCCCGGCGCCCGGACCACGGCTGCCCCGGCCCTTCATGACATCAACCTCCTGGGGGTAGCGGATGTGGGGTTTCTGTCAAGCGCTTCGCGCTCGGCTCGTGCGGGCCGCCCGTTGGGTGACAGTCACGCCAGCCATCCGCTGTGTGGTGACGAGGTCGGGCAGTGGGCCCGACGAGCTCGGGATGATCACTGTGATGTGGCGTTGCAGTGCGCGGTGACGCGCAGGGTCGTAGGGGGTGTGGTTGCGCCAGCATTGCCACACGACGCGGCACTAGGCGCGTCCGAGGGTGCGGATCGCGCGGGGGTGTTCGTGGCCGCGCTGGCGGGATTGGGCGTAGAGGTCTTGGGCCCAGGGGTGCCAGTGGCGGCTGCTGTCCGCCAGCCGGCAGAACGCGACGCGTAGCCGCTTGTTGCACGCCCGCCTAAAGCCCGCGGTCTTTCGCTTCCCAGACTCCACGGCGACCGCCGCCTGGCCGGCGTCACAGGCGAGCGCGTCGCGGGTGGGGTAGCGCTCGCGGCAGTCGCCGATCTCGGCAAGCAGTTCCGCGGCGGTGATCACGCTCGCCGGCGACTTGAACAGCGAGAGGAAGATCGGCCCGTCCGGGTGCGCGCGAACCTGGGTGCGGATCTCGCCCTCGAGATGCTTGATCTGCGCGTTGAGCGTCCTGATCATCGCGACGAAGCTGAGCACGAGCTGTCGGCGGGCGGGCGAGCTCGAGCTCGCCGATCCGCGTGCGTGGAGCGCTGCGCAGCTTGGCCATCAGCGCCGTCGGATGCTGTCCGCCCGAGTACCGCTCGCGCACAAGAAACGCCTGCATCCGCGCGACCCCGAGACCGTAGGCGTCCGCGGGGCTGGGGTAGCGCTCAAGGAACGCGAGCAGGATCTCCGCGTCCATGTGGCTAAACAGCGTCAGCGGCCCGGGCCAGAAC